>JBIIUM010000252.1:0-4273 GCA_044339985.1 Burkholderiales bacterium
TCCCGCAGCGTGTCGGGCCCCAGGGTGCTGAAGCTCAGTAGTCCGCCAGGTCTCAGGGCCAGCAGCGCCTCGCGCAGCGCCTCGGCCGGGTGTTCGAAGGCGTGTAACGCCAGATTCGACCACGCCAGGGCAACGCTTCCGGGACGCAGCGGCAAGCGATGCGGATGGGCGGCGACGGCGTGGCTCGCCCCCCCCACCATGCGCTGCCACAGCCGCCCCAGGGCTGGCCGGTGGCACGGCGGCAGCAGTCCGGGCACCTCGTCGGTACCCACCAGCAACCGGTCGCGGAAACGCTGCGCCAGCAGGCGCAGGCCCTCGCCCGTGCCACAACCCAGGTCCGCCACGGCGCCGGGCGGCAGGCGCACCACATCCAGGCGGCCAAGCATGCGGGCAGCCACCTCGCGCGGCAACACGGCGGCCTGGCCGTACCGGGGCGCGGCGCGCTCGCGCGCGCGCCTCAACTGCCGTGCATCGATACCCGGATCGCTCACCATCTCTCCTCCAGAGCCTGCCAAGACGGCTGGCGCGCCTTCACAATCATGTCCATGAAGCCCCTGCGTTCACTGGCACGCCGGCTGCTCGGGGCGCGCTGCCTGCTGTGCGGCGGCACCGCCGAGGCGGAACTCTGCCAGGATTGCACCGCTGAGTTGCCCGCGGTTCCGGCGCCGGTGTGCACAGGCTGCGCGCTTCCCTCGCCGGCAGGGTCGCCCTGCGCATCCTGCCGGCGTGACCCGCCGCCGTGGCACACGGCCGTGGCGGCATGCGCCTACGCCTACCCGGTTGACGCGCTGGTGAAGGCCCTCAAGTACGGAGGGCGGCTCGAATGCGCCCCGGCCCTGGCCAGCCTGCTGGCGGCATCCATCACGCCCGCATCCTTGCCTGACGCGGTGGTGCCGGTGCCGCTGTCCACGCGCCGGTTGCGCGAACGGGGCTTCAACCAAAGCCTGGAGATTGCCCGTGCCCTGCCTCCGTCATGGTCCTCCCGGGTGGACGCCAGCGCCCTGGAGCGGGTGATCGACAGCGGCTCCCAGGCCGCCTTGGCCCTGGATGCGCGCGCCGCCAACGTGCGCGGGGCGTTTCGCGCCACCCGCATCCTGGCCGGCCAGCAGGTGGTTTTGGTGGACGACGTCATGACCACCGGTGCAACCCTGCGCGAGGCCGCGCTGGCCCTGGGCGCCGCCGGCGCGCGCCAAGTGTCCGTCTGGGTAGTGTGCCGTGCCGTGCTCACATGAGGGCGCCTGAACCGTGCGCCCCATCCACTGGCTCCCGGGCTCATGGCACGCGGCCGGCCTACGGTACCGCTCCCGCGGGGAACTCCGCCTTGGGGTCACGCCTCAGCAGCAGCTCGGTAGCCTCGGCGGCCCGAAGCTTGCCATCGAGAAGCTGGCATACCGCGTCGCTGATAGGCATCTCCACGCCACAGTCGCGCGCGCGTCGCTGGACCTCCCGGGCGCTGGCCACGCCTTCGGCCACATGCCCCAACTCGGCCAGGATCCGCTCCACCGGTTCGCCTCGGGCCAGGGCAAGGCCCACGCGCCGATTGCGCGAAAGATCACCGGTGCATGTGAGAATCAGGTCGCCGGCGCCCGCCAGGCCGAGAAAGGTTTCCACTCGCCCTCCCAGGCGCACGCCTAGACGCGTCATCTCGGCCAGGCCGCGGGTGATGAGCGCCGCCCGGGCGGACAACCCCAACCCCAGTCCATCGGACACACCCGCGGCGATGGCCAGTACATTCTTGACCGCGCCTCCGAGCTCCACCCCGGGCAGATCATCGGTGCAATAAATGCGCAACCGCGGCCCGTTCAGCATGCGCGCCGCACCCTCGGCGAAGGCAGCATCCGGCGAACCCAGGGTGACAGCCGCCGGCAGTCCGCGAGCCACTTCCTCGGCGAAACTCGGCCCGGACAAGGCGCCACGCGGCACCGATGCGGGCAGCACGGCCTCCGCTACTTCATGGGGAAAACGGGCGGTGCCCGGCTCGAAACCCTTGCACAACCACAATACCGGAGGCACGGACCCAGCGGCCGCCATGGCCAACAGGGTTTGCCGTAGCGCCGCCGTGGGCGTGGCCACCACGGCAAGTGCGGCGCCTTGAAGCGCGCGCTTCAGATCAGCCTCCACACACAACCCGTCGGGCAGGGTGAACCCCGGCAAGAAGGCGCGATTTTCACGGTCGCGCCGCAGAGCGTCACAGTGCTCGGCCTGCCACGACCACAGCGTCACCGAATGCCGGGGCGCCTGGGCGAGAGCAAACGCAGTGCCCCACGCGCCCGCACCCACCACCGCAATGCTCACAGACCCCACAGTGCCCCCAGACGCACATACCCGGTCAGGCCGTCGCGGTGGCGCACCTGCGCCCATGCGCCAGCGGGCTCGATCAACTCGAGAATCAGGCCGCGGCGAGCCCGAAATACCGCATCAGCGGAATCAGTGGCGGCGGCGCGCACCACCGCTGCCTCTTGCGTGATCACCACGGTACGGCGCGCATCGATGGCTTTGGAATGCGCCCACCCGAGGCGGCCGCCGGAATCGCGCACCTTCACCCATCCCTGCACTTCCGTGAGCACTTCCACCGGGGAACCCGGGCTGATCACGAACTGGCGCACAGCCCTCACGGATGGCGCATCGAAAAGCACGGCCGGACCATCGCCCACGCTGCGGTAGTCGATGCCGGCAGCGGCCGTCGCTACGCCAAGGACAAGCAAGCCGACTGCGAGGGCAGCGCGGCGCGGGCCAGCCGCGGCCATGGACTTCAGTGGGCGGCGCCGGGAGCGGGCTGGGCCGCGGCGGCCTGCTGCTGCTGACGGAACAACGCGTCAAAGTTCATGGGCGCCAAAAACACCGGCGGGAAACCCGCGCGCACCGACATGTCGCTCACGGTCTCGCGCAGGAAGGGCAGCAAGATGGTGGGGCAAGTCACGGCGTAAACAGGCTCCACCTCGGAATCGGGGATGCCGCGCATCAGGAAAATGCCCGCCTGGGTGGCTTCGATGAGGAACACCGTCTTTTCACCGTGGCGCGCCGTGACCGTCGAGGTGAGCGCCACCTCGTGGAAATCGTTGCCCAGCGCCGTTCCCTGGTTGCGAAAGGAGAACTCGAGTTGCGGCTGATCACGCTCCAGGAACACCGCTGGCGCATTGGGGATCTCCAGGGACAGATCCTTGACATAGATCTTCTCGATGGAGAACTGGGGCTGGGTTTCCTGCTGTTCGGCCATGGGTGGCTCCGGTTGGGGTGCGCAAAAAAAGTTGCGTAGTTTATCCCTGTCAGTCTGGCGGTCCGGCCAGCAGCGGATCGAGCCGCCCCTGGCGATCGAGCGCGCTGAGGTCGTCGAACCCCCCCACCCAGGTGTCGCCGATCCAGATCTGGGGCACGGTGCGCCGCCCAGTGCGCGCCGTCATTTCGTCGCGGCGCCCCGGGTCGAGGTCCACGCGAATCTTGTCGATGCCGGCCACACCCTTGGCCGTGAGCAAACGCTCGGCGGCGATGCAATAGGGACAGACAGCCGTGCAATACATGCGCACCGGGGCCATCAAGGCTTCTCCACCGGCATGCCGGCCTGCTGCCAGGCTCCCATGCCGCCCTGCAGGTTGAACACCTCCGGGAATCCGGCGCCCTTGAGGACGACGGCGGCGCCCTGGGAGCGGTTGCCCGTGGCGCAATGGACCACGATGGGGCGCTGCTTCAGCCTTTCCAATTCGCCCAACCGTGTCTTCAGTTGTGCAGCCGGGATGAGCCGGGCACCGGGAATGCGTCCGCGGTCATGCTCGGACTGCTCGCGCACATCGAGCACCAGCGCGTCGCGCCGGTTGATGAGCGTCACCGCCTCGGCAACGCCCACCTGGGGAACACCGGAAAAACGCCTGGCGATGGAGGGCCACACCAAGCCCACGGCACTCACCAAGGCAATCAGGATCAGCCAGATGTTGTCCTGCACGAATTTCAACGTCACGCTCCTTTGCACGGATCCGCCGCGGGGGGGGCCGATGGCGCCGGGCGGCGCGGGCCTTCGCTGAGCAGCCCGCCATTCTAGGCGAGCACCCGGGACCGCGCCAAACCAGGAGCCGCCGCCACTCGCCCTGTGCGGGCTAGAATCGGTCGTCCTTTAGGCATCAAAGGGGAGAAACGCGGCATGACCCACCGAATCGTCCTGTTGCGCCACGGCGAGAGCATCTGGAACCGCGAGAACCGCTTCACTGGCTGGACCGACGTGGATTTGTCCGAACGCGGCCGCGAAGAGGCCAGCGAGGCCGGTCGGCTGCTGCGCGAACAG
>JBIIUM010000253.1:0-4265 GCA_044339985.1 Burkholderiales bacterium
AGCAGGAGCGCTGCACCGGGCGCTCGCCGAAATTCTGCGAGTGGCCTCCGAAGGGACGCTGGTACACGGTGCCATCGTCATTGCGGTCGAAGGGCATGCCGAAGTGCTCGAGCTCGTACACCGCCTGCGGCGCCATGCGGCACATGAACTCGATGGCGTCCTGGTCGCCCAGATAGTCGGAGCCCTTGATGGTGTCGTACATGTGCCACAGCCAGGAGTCCTCGCCCATGTTCCCCAGCGAGGCGCCGATGCCCCCCTGCGCTGCCACCGTGTGGGAGCGGGTGGGAAACACCTTGGACAGCACGGCGGTCTTGAGGCCGGCTTCGGAGAGCTGCAGGGCGGCGCGCAGGCCGGCGCCGCCGGCGCCCACCACCACCGCGTCGAACTTGCGTACGGGAAGACTCATCAGGCGATGCTCCAGAGTATCTGGATGGACCAGAGGGAATAGGCCATCAGCAGCAGGATCACCCCGACCTGCAGCACCAGCCGCACGCCGGCCGGCTTGACGTAATCCATGAGGATGTCGCGAACGCCCACCCACGCGTGCCAGAACACCGACAGCAGGAACAACAGGCTCGCCAGGCGCATCCACTGCTGGGCGAACAGGCCCTTCCAGAGGCCGTAGTTGCCGGGACGCTGGAACACCACGATGCCCAGCATGAGGACGCTGTAGGCGGCCATCACCACCGCCGTGACGCGCTGGACCAGCCAGTCGCGTAGCCCGTAATGGGCGCCCACCACCACACGTTTCACCACAGCCAGACTCCGAAGAGGACGGTGAGAAAGAGGCTCGCTGCCAGCACGATCCAACTGCTGGTGCGGGCGCGGGCGAGCGCGGTACCCATGTGCAGGTCGAGCACCAGGAACCGCAGGCCCGCGCAGAAGTGGTGCAGGAAGGCCCACAGCAACCCGAGCAGCAACAGCTTCACGAGCGGATTGGACAGAAGCTGTCTGTACAACACGTAGCTGTCCGGCGACTGCAGACTCATCTGCAACAGGTAGAGCAGGAAGGGCAACATCAGAAACAGGCCCGAGCCGGAGATCCGGTGCAGGATCGACACGAAACCAGGGACAGGCAGCCGGATCTGGAAAAGGTTCAGGTGCTTGGGGCGGGCCTTGGCCATCGCGGGCACCTCAGAAGCGTGCACACCCGCGACAGCGGGCGGCGGCAGTGCGATGGGACCGCCCGTGCGCCGCGCTGCGGGCGGCTGGGAGCGGGGCTTGGACGAGACGCAGGGAGCGATGAGCGGGAGTGAACAAGCAGGAACCTCTTCAGCTGAGCGCGTTGGCGTAGTGATGAAACCGGGTGTTGCAGAATCCGCGCCGCAGCTCGACCGGTTTGCCGCCATAAGTATAGGCGACGCGTTCGATCCGAAGAAGCGCATCGCCGGCGCAAACCCCGAGCATGTGGGCGGTATCGGCATCGGCAGCCACCGCCTTGAGACGCTCCTCGGCGGCGACCACCTTCACGCCGAAGGCGGCCTCGTACATGGAATACAGCATGCAGCGGTGGGCCTCGGCCACCGTGGCATCCAGGCCGCGAAAGGCCGACGCCGGGAGCCTGACCTCTTCCAGCACCACCGGGCCACGGCCGTTGATCCACAACAGCCGGCGAAGCCGGATGAGGCTGGCGCCGGGCTCGAGGCCGAGCAGGCCGGCGCTGGTGGCATCGGCACGCACGCGCTTCAGGTCCACCAGCCGCGCCTCGAGCCGCTCGGCCCTGCCCCGGTCGGGCGTGACGTGCAAGAAGGACAGGTGGGCGCGGGCATGGGAGTGGGAGGCCACGAAGGTGCCTCGTCCCTGGCGGCGCACCAGCACGTTTTCGCCGGCAAGCTCGGCCACCGCCTTGCGCACCGTGCCCTGGCTGACGCTGAAGCGCTGGGCCAGGTCTATCTCGCTGGGGATGGCCTCTCCGGGGCGCCACTCGCCCGACTCCAGCAGCTCGGTGATGAGCCGCTTGATCTGGCGGTACAGGGGTTGGAAGGCTGGCGCGGGCGCAAGCCCTGCAATGGCGGTCTTCATGGCCCGCGGATTGTGCCACAAGCGCCGTGAAACGTATCAGACGTCTTATATAAGACTCGCGTTGACACGGCGCAGCGCGGCTCCGTATCATCGACTTGATGTCACCAATGGCTGCCAAGGCTCCAGGGCCTCGTGCAGCGCAACATGCTCGCGCCGCCCCTCCAGGATTCGCGCGTTTCCGAACCCTCACCAGGAGCCTCCATGAAGAGCCCCGTTCGCGTTGCCGTCACCGGCGCCGCCGGCCAGATCGGCTACAGCCTGCTGTTTCGCATCGCCTCCGGGGAGATGCTCGGCCGCGACCAGCCGGTGATCCTGCAACTTCTCGAAATCCCCGACGAGAAGGCGCAGAAGGCGCTCAAGGGCGTGATGATGGAACTCGAGGACTGCGCGTTCCCGTTGCTGGCCGGCATGAGCGCCCACGCCGAACCCGCCACGGCCTTCCGCGACGCGCAGGTGGCCCTGCTGGTGGGCGCCCGGCCTCGTGGGCCGGGGATGGAGCGCAAGGACCTGCTGGCCGCCAACGCCCAGATCTTCACCGCCCAGGGCAGGGCCCTCGACGCGGCCGCCAGCCGCGAGGTCAAGGTGCTGGTGGTGGGAAACCCCGCCAACACCAACGCCTACATCGCCATGAAGTCCGCGCCGTCGCTGCCGCGCGCCGCCTTCACGGCCATGATGCGCCTCGACCACAACCGCGCCCTGTCACAGCTCTCCGCCCGCACCGGCAAGCCGGTGGATTCCATCGAGAAGATGGTGGTGTGGGGCAACCACTCCCCCACAATGTATCCGGACATCCGCTTCGCCAGCATCGCCGGCCAGCCCGCGCCCCAGGCCGTGGCCGACGAGGCCTGGTACCGCGACACCTTCATTCCCACCGTGGGCAAGCGCGGCGCCGCCATCATCGAGGCGCGCGGCCTGTCTTCGGCCGCTTCCGCCGCCAACGCCGCGATCGACCACGTGCGCGACTGGGTGCTGGGCACCGCCGGACGCTGGGTCACCATGGGCGTGGCCTCAGACGGCAGCTACGGCATCCCCGAGGACATCGTCTACGGTTTCCCGGTCACCTGCGCGGGCGGCCGCTTCGAGGTGGTGAAGGGTCTCGAGATCGACGCCTTCTCCCGTACCCGCATGGACGCCACGCTCAAGGAACTCCTGGAAGAGCGCGATGGCGTGAAGCACCTGCTGTGATCGTCGTCACTGCACCGCGCCGCTGCGCCGGCGCGTCACATCAACGCCCGGTGGCCGCGGGCTGCCGTCCTGGAGATCCATCATGACTGCCTCTGCTTCCGCGGGCGCGCGTTTCCGCGCTGCGCTTGCCGCCGAGAAGCCCCTGCAGGTGGTGGGCGCCATCAACGCCTACCATGCGCGCCTCGCGCAGCGCTGCGGCTATCGTGCCATCTATCTGTCCGGCGGCGGCGTGGCGGCGGGCTCCCTGGGCCTGCCTGACCTGGGCATCAGCAACCTGGACGACGTGCTCACCGACGTGCGCCGCATCACCGACGCGTGCGACCTGCCCCTGCTGGTGGACGTGGACACGGGCTTCGGCGCCAGCGCCTTCAACATTGCCCGCACCACGCGCTCGCTCATCAAGTTCGGCGCCGCCGCCATGCACATCGAGGACCAGGTGGGCGCCAAGCGCTGCGGCCACCGGCCCGGCAAGGAACTGGTTTCCACGGCCGAGATGGTGGACCGGGTCAAGGCCGCCGCCGATGCGCGCACCGATGCCGATTTCGTCATCATGGCCCGCACCGATGCGCTGGCGGTGGAAGGCCTGGAGGCGGCCATCGAGCGCGCCTGCCGCTGCGTGGAGGCGGGAGCGGACATGATCTTCCCCGAGGCCATGACCGAGCTGCCCATGTACCGCCGCTTCGCCGACGCGGTGCAGGTGCCGGTGCTCGCGAACATCACCGAATTCGGCTCCACGCCCCTGTTCACCGTGGATGAACTGGCCACGGCGGGCGTGGGTCTGGTGCTCTACCCGCTATCGGCCTTCCGGGCCATGAACAAGGCGGCGCTGGAGGTGTATCGGCACATCCGGGCCGACGGCACGCAGAAGGCCGTGGTGGATTCCATGCAGACCCGGGCCGAGTTGTACGACTTTCTCGGCTATCACGATTACGAGAGCAAACTCGACGCGCTGTTCGCGAAGGAGAAAAGCAAGTGAGCATGGAGACTCCCCAACCCGAGGCCGGTGCCGGCCCCAAGCCCAAGAAGTCCGTTGCCCTCTCCGGCGTGACCGCCGGCAA
>JBIIUM010000254.1:0-4262 GCA_044339985.1 Burkholderiales bacterium
GGGTCGAATCTCTCCAGTGCCGGTTGAAGCAGCCCCTGGACGGTCAGGAGATACAGGCGCAAAAAATCTCCCTTAAGGCCCAGGCGCAGCATCGCCCTCATCAACCAGCGCAGGTTGTAGCCGGCCGCGCACAGCACCGCGTGCAGGGCGTCACCCAAGGCGCCCCGCAGCCAGCAGCGCTCCAGGCGGTGATCCGACTTCAGGTGCCCGATGGCTGGCTCGATGGCCTGCCGTCGCTTCAGCCAGTGCCGCTGCCGGGCCGTCAGCGACTTCAGCTTGCCGCGGTGAAGGATCTCAACCCCGGGGTTGTGGGCATCCACCCCGCGATAGCCCAGATCGACGATCACCTGCTTGGGCCGCCGGCCCGTGTCCTCCAGCAGGATCGTGGTTTGCTCCAGTTGCTGGTCCAGCACATGCCCGTCGTAGGGATTGCCCGGGAAGGTGCGCGCACCCACCATCAACCCACGCCGGTGGGTCACCACCAGGCTTGTCTTGAAGCCAAACTCGTAGGGCTTTCGCGCCTTGCCCTTGGCGATGCACTCCACTTCCGGCGCATGCAGGGCGTAGAGCTTGTCTTTGTCCTTCGTCCGCTGGGTGCGCAGGCGGGTGCGCCCGCCCAGGGGGTCCACCGTGGCGGCGGGTTGGTCCACGGGGGTGTACTCGGTGCTGCTGCTGAAGCCCAGGGGGTTGGTGAAGCCCACCGGGCGGCCCATGGCGTCGGGGACGATCATCCGGGCGTTGCCCAGCGGGTCGCGCTGCTCCACCACATCGCCCGCGGCGTTGTAGGAGAACGCCCACTGCCGCTGCGGATCGCACAGAACAGCGGGAAATCGTGGTCTGTCCCCTATTATTCGCGCGGGGACGCCCCCCCTCCGTGCTACTGCAAGAGCTCGTAGCAATAAATGCCACTCAGCCGGCGCTGGCGCCGCAATACGGTGACAGGCATTCCTGGCCGGAGAAAGGTTTGACCGAACCTTTCAAAAGTAAGAAACGTTCCGCTATCAACCTGAACGACGATGCGGGTGCGGCCATCCGAGTACCTCGCTGGAACATAGAACGCCTGTGTGACAACTCCCTCAAGCGGGCGCCCCGGTGCCACAGGAGCATCGACAACCTGCCAGAGCGCTACGAAAGTCGCAGAACTCAGAAAGACCAATACGAAACCCTTGAGACCGATTGACTTTGCCATTTTTCAGTACGGCATCATAACCGGTCCTTTTGTGCAGACCGTGTAACAACCTGGCCTTGAAAAGCTTGGAACTCCATCCACCGGTTCCCGAGCGCACGAAAACCCATCGTCAGGACAGACCAATTTACAATGAGGCATGGAAGGCGGTGGAATTTTCGGAACGCAATACGCAGGCCAGTAATCACAGATGGACTCCGGTAACTCCTGGAGAGTTTTATCAAACGCTTGTGCGTCTTTGTTTAAAGCATCAACTGGAGGAAGTTTGGCGCCCCAGACAACTCCATCACGCCGAAAATACGGAGAGTCATATCGGCCACCCCGTGAGGATCCACCCCTTGCTCCTCGTAGCCCCAACGGGTCGGTAAGGTTGATGGGGTCACCATCTACATACCCATAAACATTAATCCCCCCCGCCAACCCAATCGGATCCTCACTCACAAACCGCTTCAGCGCCGCATCGTAGTACCTCGCCCGGTAGTAATACAGCCCCGTGCCGTCGTTCTCCCGCGCGGTGTACTGGCTGGCGTTGCCCTCCTGCGCGCCGCTGGTCTGGCTCTGGCCGTAGGGGCTGTAGGCGTAGCGGGTGACGACGCTCTGGTCTTCCTTCGCCAGGGCGATCACGCTGCCCAGGGCGTCCGTCAAAAAACTCCGCTCCCCCGCCTGGGTGTAGCGGGCGATCATCTCGTCCATGCCCACACCGGTGAGCAGGGTGGCGTTGCCGTTGGCGTCTTCGCGCAGCTCGCCCAGGGCCTGCACGCCGTCGTAGACGTAGCGGGTGCTCTGGCCGTTGACCCGCCGCTCGCTGCGCCGGCCCAGGGGGTCGTAGCTGAAGCTCGCCTCCACCCCCGGGGCGCTCAGGCTGGTGAGCCGCCCGCGGGTGTCCCAGCCGTAGGTGGTGGTGTCGGCGGGGCTGGCGCGGTTTTGCTTGGTGATGAGCTGGCCGCTGGCGTTGTAGCCCAGGTCGTAGGTCTTGGCCTGGGGGGTGCCGGGCTCCAGGGTGATCTGCGTCATGCGGTTGGCGGCGTCGTAGCTTGCCTCGAAGGGCGTCTCGGGCACGCTGGCGCCGTTGAGGCTGCTCTTCTCAATGCGCTGGCCGGCCGCGTCGTAGGCGTAGCGCTCCAGCACCGTGCCCCGGTCATCGGTGACCGAGGCAAGCCGCCTGGCGGCGTCGTAGGCGAAGCGCTCCACCGCGGTGCGGGTCTGCTCGCCTTGTATCTCTCTGCCGACGGACTTGACGCCGTGGGCGGCTTACCGCCAAATATCAGTTGTTAACAGATCGTAAGGATTTCGGCCATGCCAACCAGTGTTGCCTTGGGCAGTCACTTCGAAGAATTCATCCGCGATCAGGTCCGGATGGGACGCTTCAACAATGTGAGCGAGGTGGTTCGCGCGGGCCTGCGTCTGCTGGAAGAGAGCGAACAGCGCCGGCAGTTGGAGCTTGAAGCCCTGCGTGCCGAAATTGCAGCCGGGCGTGCCAGTGGTGAGCGCAAGCCTGCCAACGCCGTACTCGATCGCCTGGAAGCCAAGTACGCCGCCCAGAGCCGTTGATGCGCTTGTTCTTTGCGCCGCTGGCGGAGCAGGACCTCGAATCCATTGCCGATTACATCGCCACCGACAACCCGCGTCGCGCCTTGAGCTTCATCCGGGAACTCCGGCAACAATGCCAACGCATTGCACTCAACCCGCACGGCTACCGCATGCGGCCGGAACTCGGCGAGGAGATCCGTTCCTGTCCGCACGGGCACTACGTCATCTTCTTCGAGGCCTCGTCCGAGGCGGTGACCGTGGTGCGCATCCTGCACGGCGCTCGCGATTTGCCCGCACTGTTTCGGCCTGCTGATGGAGCGTCTTGACCCGGCACCGCGGTGGTCTCGGCGGGGGTGGGCAAGGTTTTGTTTGACGCGGAGCTGGCCGCTCGCGTCGTAGGCGAAGCGGCCCACCACCGGGGATGCCGTCCAGGAGGCGGGTGATGGCGGTGGGCTTGTCCCACTTGCCATCGTAGGCGGTGCTGGTGACCCGGCCCAGGGGGTCGGTGGAGCCGCGCGGCCATGGAAAGAATCCACTGGCTTGCGTGTATTTTGCGCTTGCTGTTGGAGGCGATGCGCCACAGATCCGGCGAGGCGCGGCACATCGTCAAGGCGTTGCAGAACGGGATGACCGAGACTAACCAGACCAAGCAGAGGGTCAGCGACTTGAGCCGCCAAAGAAACGAGGCACCGTTGACCACCGTGCAAATCACTTTGCCCGACGAGCTGGCGCAGAAAGCGGCCAGCGCGGGCTTGCTGTCGGCCGAGGCGATGGAGGCAATGTGGCAGCGCGGGCCGCAAGAGGAACTTACTCCGGAGATCGAGCAGGAGATCGTCGAGGAGGTGCGCAAGGTGCGCGCCGAGCGGCGGCCGCGCGGGGCAAGTTGATAGCCGACTCAAGCACGCAGCCGCTGCGGCTGGTGCTCGACACGAATGTCGTCGTCGCCGGGCTGCTGCGGAACGGGCTGCCGCGGCGGTTGCTGGAAGCGGCCATTGCCGGGTAGGTGGAACTCTTCAGCAGCGCGGTGCTGCTCGATGAGCTGGCCTACACGCTCGGCTACTCGAAGTTTGCGGGGCGCATCGAAGCCTTCGGGACCAGCATCGCCGCACTGGTGGCGCAGTACACCGCGCTCGTCAGCCTGGTCGCACCGGCCGGCGTGCCGCGCGTCGTGGCCGACGACGCCGATGACGATCATGTGATCGCGGCGGCCGTGGCCGCTCGCGCCGAGGTGATCGTCACCGGGGATCGCAAGCACCTGCTACCCATCGGCAGCCACCAGGGCATCGCCATCGTCACCGCGCGTGAGGTCGTCGAGCGGCTTGACGCAAGTTTCAAGACCTGACACCGAATCGCGCCTTGCGCTTCATCCAGGCACTCCGTGTAATGACCCACCGGAATCTGCTCAGGTCAGGCCGCTAACCCGGATGTTTCACCAGTCCCTGCTGTACGGGCCTGGCGGAGCAAATGGCCGTGCCATTGGGGCAGTTTGGGTGGTGTAACCGGTGCATGGCTGCGCTGCTGTGTCTGGATGCCGGCCGCAGGGGGC
>JBIIUM010000255.1:0-4223 GCA_044339985.1 Burkholderiales bacterium
GATGCGGCCCCACAAGTCCACCTCCCAGCTCGCCGTGACAACGGCGGTGGCGGTGGCGCTGCGCGGATCGATGCCGCGGGGCAGGGGCTGCGGCCCCACCTCCGTGACCTGCTGGCGCGTGCGGGTGCCGCTGTAGCCCACCACGGGCAAGCCAGCCGCCCGTGCGCCCATGAGCCTGGCCTCGTACTCGTCGATACGCGCCGCCGCGATGCGCACGTCGCGGTTGTTACGCAGCGCGTGTCGCACCAGCTGGTCCAGCGCCGGGTCCTGGAAGCCCCGCCACCAGTCCACATCCTCGGTGGTGCTCGTTCCTGGCAGGTCCACGCGATAGGCCGCCGGCACCTCCAGGGCAGGTTTGCGGTAATCGGGGCCCACCGTACAGGCGCTCGCCATTGCGCACAGGCCCAGCAAGCCCAAGTTTCGCGCCGCGAGGGTCATGGCGGCGGCTCGTCTGGCACCGGCGCCGCGCCGGGGCCCTTGCTGCCCGCCACGGCAGCGGCTGGGGCGTCCGCCGCCACCACGGCGCCCCGGGCGGCCTGGCGGCGCTCCTGCCACTGGGTGAAGCGCTCCAGCAGGTAGAAGAACACCGGCACGTAGAGCATGGCCAGGGTGGTCTCGCCGATCATGCCGCCCAGGATGCCGGTGCCGATGGAGTGGCGGGCGTTGGCGCCGGCGCCCATGGCCACCACCAGCGGTAGCACGCCCACGCCGAAGGCCAGCGAAGTCATGATGATGGGACGCAGCCGCTGCTCGCCCGCCTCGATGGTGGCCTGCATCACGGTGCGTCCCTGGCGGCGCAGGTCCACCGCCGCGGTGACGCGCAGGATGGCGTTCTTGGCACCAAGGCCGATCAGCACCAGCAGGCCGATCTGGAAGTACACATCGTTCTGCAGCCCGCGCAGGTGATTGGCCACCAGCGCCCCCAGCACGCCGAAGGGAATGGCCGTCATCACCGCCAGCGGCAGGCGCCACGACTCATACTGGGCGGCGAGCACCAGGAACACCACCAGCAGACCCAGCGCGAAGGCAACGGTGGAGGTGCCGCCGGCCTGGGTCTCCTCGTAGGCCAGGCCCGACCACGCGGTGGTGAACCCCGGCGGCAGGCTCTCGCGCGCCACTTCCTGCAGCGCCGCCAGGGCCTGTCCGGAACTGTAGCCCGCGGCGGGACCGCCGTTGACCTTGGCCGCGGGAAAGCCGTTGAAACGCGGCAGCACGTCGGGGCCCGTCACCCAGCGGGTGGTCACAAGCGTGGACAAGGGAACCATGTCGCCCTGCTGGGAGCGGGTGTAGAGCCGGCCGATGTCCTCGGGCTTGCGCCGGAACACCGGATCGGATTGCAGCACCACCTGCCACACGCGGCTGAACTGGTTGAACTGGCTCACCACCAGCGAGCCGAACTGGGCCTGGATGGCGCCATACACGTCCTGCACCGGCACCCCCAGCAGCAGCGCCTTGTCGCGGTCCACGTCCACCCGCAACTGCCGCAGGGAAGCCCGGAAGGTGGTGTTCACAGCCGCCAGTTCCGGGCGTTGGCGAGCCCGGGTGATGAATGCCTGCACCGCCTCCTCGAGCCGCGCGGGATCGCCCGCCGCCGTGTCTTGAATCCACATCTCGAAGCCGCCGGTGCTGCCAATACCCGGGATGGGCGGCGGCGCCACGGGGATCACCATGGCGTCATCCACCGAGGCTGAGGCCTTGTAGACCCCCGTGAGTACGCTGCGCGGGTTCTGCGCCCTGGCCGTGTCGATGGACTCGTAGCGCGCAGCGAAGTCCTTCAGCGTGACGAACAGCGTGGCGGCGTTGGCCTTGAAGCCGCCGTCCAGAAGGCTGTAGCCGATCAGCTGCGAGCGGCTCTCCACGGCGGGATCGGCAGCGAACAGCGCGTCCACCTTTTCCGACACGTCGCGTGCCCGGTCCAGGCTCGCACCGCCGGGCAGCAGGGCGAGAGCCATCACGTAGCCCTGGTCCTCGTTGGGCACGAAGCCCGTGGGCAGCGTGCGGAACAGATGAAAGATGCCGTACGTCAGCACCGCCAGCAGCACCGCAGCCGCGGCCAGCCGGCGGATCAGGAACACCACGGCGCGGCCGAACAGCGCGGTGACCCGGTCCACCCCGCGGTTGAACCAGCCAAAGAAGCCGCGCGTGCGCAGCGGCTGGTGCTTGAGCATGAGGGCGCACAGCGCGGGCGTGAGCGTGAGCGCCACCAGGCCGGACACCGCCACCGACACCACGATGGTGATGGCGAACTGGCGGTAGATCTGTCCCGTGGTGCCCGGCAGGAAGGCTGCCGGCACGAACACCGCCGCCATCACCAGCACCACCGCCACCAGCGCGCCGGTGATCTCGCTCATGGCGCGGACGGTGGCCTCGGGTGGCGCCAGGTGGTGCTCGGCCATGTTGCGCTCCACGTTTTCCACCACCACGATGGCGTCGTCCACCACCAGCCCTATGGCCAGCACCAGCCCGAACAGGGTGAGCAGGTTGATGGAGAAACCCATCGCCAGCATGCCCGCGAAGGTGGCCACCAGCGACACCACGATGGCCGCCAGGCAGATCACCGTGGTGCGCAGGCTCTGCAGGAACAGGTAGACGATCAGCACCACCAGCACCACCGCTTCCAGCAGGGTATGCACCACCTCCTCGATGGCGATGCGCACGAACTCGTTGGTGTCCAGCGCCACCACCGCGTCGATACCCTCGGGGAAGCGCGACTTCATCTCCTCCAGCGCAGCCCGTACCGCCTCCGACACCTTCAGGCCATTGGCGCCGGCCTGCTGGTACACCGCAATGAAGGTGGCCGGCGCGCCGTCGAGCCGGCTGTCGATCACGTACTGGCGCAGGCCCACCTCCGCCCGGGCCACGTCCTTGAGCCGCACCAGCGCGCTGCCATCCTGGCTGGCGCGCAGGATGATCTGCTCGTACTGCGCGGGGTCGGTGGCAGGGCGCTGCATCACCACCGGCAAGGTGAGCTCCGTGCGCCCCGCGCCGGGCGCCTGGCCCAGCTGACCCGCGCCGAACAGCGCATTCTGCCCCGCCACGGCCTGCTGGATGTCGGTGGTGGTGATACCCAGCGAGGCCATGCGCTCGGGATTGAGCCACAGTCGCATGGCCTGATCGGGCACTCCCATGATGGCGGCCTGTCCGGCGCCCGGCACGCGCTTGATGGCATCGAGCACGTACACATTGGCGTAGTTGGCGATGTACTGATCCGAGTAGCGCCCGCCCTTGCCCGTGACCGCCACCAGCATCATGATGGACGAGGACTTCTTCTGGACCGACACGCCCAGCTGCGTTACCGCCGAGGGCAGCTGCGGCAGGGCGAGGTTGACGCGGTTCTGCACCTGCACCTGGGCGGTGTCGGGATCGGTGTCCAGGGAGAAGAACACAGTGATGGACATCTGGCCGGTTGCCGAACTGGTGGAGCTCATGTAGAGCATGTTTTCCACGCCCGTGATCTGCGCCTCGATGGGCGCGGCCACCGACTCGGCCAGGGTGCGCGAATCGGCGCCCGGGTAGGTGGCGCTCACGGTGATCTGCACCGGCGTGATGGTGGGGTACTGCTCGACGGGCAACACCAGCATGGCCGCCCCGCCCGCGAGGCACAGCAGGATCGACACGACCGTGGCGAAGATCGGCCGCTCGATGAAGAAGCGGGAGAACATGTCCTGCCCGGCTCTAGGGCTTGGGCGCGGGGCTGGGCGGCTGCGCCGGCGGCTCTTCCAGTGCCCGGGCGCTTACGCTCATGCCCGCGGCCAGCAGCATGGCACCGTCCACCACCACCTGCTCGCCGCCCTTGAGGCCCTCGTCGATGAACCAGCGATCGCCCACCCAATCGCCCGGCACCACCGGCCGCATCTGGGCCTTGCCGTCGGCGACAACCCACACGAAGGCGCCCTTGGGCCCCTGCTGCACCGCGCGCTGCGCAATGGCCACCGCCCCGGGCCGCACCGCCCCGTGGACGCGCGCCCGCACGAACTGATTGGGGCGCAGCACCGCGTCGGGGTTGGCCACCTCGGCGCGGATCTCGAAGGTGCCCGTCCTGGCGTTGAAGGACGGATCGGCGAAGGTGATCTCTCCCTTGCGCGGGTGCACCGTCCCGTCGCCCAGCACCACTTCCACCACATAGCGCCGTCCCGGCGGTGGGCGCAGGCGGCCGTCGGCGATTTCCCGGCGATAGCGCTGCACCTCGTTCTCGGACATGCTGAACAGCACCCGCATGGGCG
>JBIIUM010000256.1:0-4220 GCA_044339985.1 Burkholderiales bacterium
GTGGTGCGCGCCTTCGAGGCGAAGGGCAGGTCCACCTCCTCGGTCACGGGCAGCGCGTCCATGTCGGCGCGCAGCGCCACCACCGGGCCGGGCCTGCCGCCGCGCAGCACCGCCACCACGCCGGTGCGCGCCACGCCGGTGCGCACCTCGTAGCCGAGCTGCTTCAGGTGCTCGGCCACCAGGCCCGCGGTGCGCACCTCGCGGTTGCCCAGCTCGGGGTGCTGGTGGATGTCGCGACGCCAGGCGACCACCTTGGGCTCGAGCGCGTCGGCGAGCGCGTCGAGGCGGGTGCCCAGGTCGGCGGCGCGGGCGGGGAGGGCGGCAAGGCCGAGCAGCAGGACCGTGGCAATGCGCATGGCAGTGGCCTCTGGAAGGGGGCGGGCGCGGTTAACGGGAAAGCGGAAAGAATGGCACCGGCGTCATCAGCCGGTTCTCCTGCGCCTCCAGCGCGCCGAGCTTGGCGCTCTCCTCGGTGTAGGCGATCCACTCGGGGTCGGCCCACATGGCGGCGCGCTTCTTCTCGCGGTCGCCGGCGTTCTCGTAGGCCCAGATGTGGATGTACTGGTTCACGTTGCCGGTCTCGGTGACCAGGTAGGCGAAGGGCTGGCCGAGGTGGCGGGTCTGCGGGCCCTTGCCCATCTGCTCGTAGAGCGCCAGGTGCTTCTTGATGGTGCCGGGCCGGCAGGTATAGGTGCGGACGTCGAGCAGCATGGTGTGGTTCTCCCTGTGGGTGCGTGACAATGGCAGCGCGAATCATCGCATGGGCGGAGCCGCGTCCTGCGAGCGGGCGGTGGCCGACTGGGTTACCCTGCCCGCCGGGCCGGGTTCGGGCAACGGACGCACGTGGCGGGCGCGGCCGTCCGGTCACCATGGGGGAGGCTCCGGTGGACAGATCCGTCAGGCGGGTGCTGCTGGCGTCGGCGGTGGGTTCGGCGCTGGAGTGGTACGACTTCTTCATCTACGGCACCGCCGCGGCGCTGGTGTTCGGCGAGCTGTTCTTTCCCAAGTCCGACCCGGCCGTGGGCACCCTGCTGGCGTTCGCCACCTTCGGCGTGGGGTTCGTGGCGCGGCCCTTCGGCGGGCTGGTGTTCGGTCACCTGGGTGATCGCATCGGCCGCAAGCCGGTGCTGGTGATCACCCTCATGCTGGTGGGCGCGGGCACCTTCCTCATCGGCCTGCTGCCCACCTACGCCATGGCGGGGCTGTGGGCGCCGGCGCTGCTGGTGGCGTTGCGGCTGCTGCAGGGCTTTGGCGCGGGGGCGGAGTACGGCGGCGCGGTGATCATGGCGGTGGAGCATGCGCCGCCAGGCCGCCGCGGCCTGTTCGGCAGCGTGGCGCCCCTGGGGGTGACCGTGGGCATCCTGCTCGCCAACGGCGTGTTCGCGCTGTTCGCTGCCCTGCCGCGCGAAGACTTCCTTGCCTGGGGATGGCGCATCCCGTTTCTGCTCAGCATCGTGCTCATCCTGGTGGGCTTCTACATCCGCGCCCGGGTGAGCGAGACGCCCGTGTTCAGCGAGATCGCGGCGCGCAACAAGGCGGCCCGCTCACCAGTGATCGAGGCGGTGCGGCGCCACCCGCGGGAGTTCGCCGTGGTGGTGGGCGCGCGCCTGGCGGAAAACGGCCTGGGCTACCTGTTCCCGGTGTTCGCGCTCAACTACATGACCCAGCAGTTGCACCTGCCCAAGACCATGGTCTTGCAAGGCAACATGCTTGCCTATGGCGTGCAGCTGTTTACCATCCCCTTCTTTTCCTGGCTGTCCGATCGTGTGGGCCGCCGGCCCGTGTACCTGGGCGGGGCGCTGTTCTCGGCGGCCTTCGCCGTGCCCTTTTTTCTGCTGGTGAACACCCAGAGCCCGCCGCTCATCTGGCTGGCGCTGGTGCTGGGCGTGGCGGTGGGCGTGGGCGCCATGTTCGGCCCCCAGGCGGCGTATTTCGCCGAGCTATTCGGCGCGCGGCTGCGCTACAGCGGCTTCGCCCTGGCGCGGGAAACCGGCTCCATCCTCGCCGGCGGGCCGGCGCCCTTCGTGGCCGCCGCGCTGTTGCTGTGGGCCGGTGGCGAGCCCTGGGCCGTGGCGGGCTACATGGTGCTGCTGGCGCTCATCACCGCGCTGGCGGTGTACCTGGGGCCGGAGACGGCGCACCGGGGAGTGGAAGAAGAGGCGCCCCCGGGGCACTGAGTGAGGCTGGCGGTCGCTGCGGGCAGGACTGCACACACGGCATGGGCGCAGCAGTTCTGCGTGCTGTGGCGTCGCGCAGTCAACGCCTTGCCGTGGTGTAGCATCCCGGCTTCCTTGCTTGCGGGTGCCCGGCCCCGCCCCGTCATGGACCTGATGGAACCTATCCTGAACATTCATCCCCTGGCCAGGCGCCGCGAGGATGAATCCGACCTGCGTACGCTGTTCCTGCGCAACTTCATGGCCCAGGCGCGCGTCGGCGTGTATGACCATGAGCACGGCCGTGGCCAGCAGGTGCGCTTCGATCTGGAGGTTTCACTGCGGCCGCCGGCGGAATTGCGGGACCGGCTGCAGGATGTGCTCGACTACGATTCCCTGCGCCAGGGCATCCTCGACATCGTTGCCGTCGGCCACGTGAATCTGCTCGAGACCCTCGCCGAGCGGATCCTCGCCATGTGCTTCGGGCACCCGGAAGTGGTGGCGGTCCAGTTGCGCATCACCAAGCTTCAGGCGCACGTCGATTGCGAGGTGGGCTACGAGGTGCGCCGCCGCCGCTGAAGCGCGGCAGCCGGGCGCGTCACGGTCATCACAACGGCCCGCCCGGCGCGGTGCGGGCGAAGGAGAGGTCTTGGGCCACACGGAACATGCTGACGGCACCTTGTGGAGCCCGCCCTTCGCTGCTGCCGCGCCGCGCGACCTATGCACCGACTGCGGCATCTCCCGCAGCAGCGACCCAAAGCGCTGCGGGCGGGCCTGCCAGTTCATCCGCCCCGACTACCCCGCCCTGGAAGCGCAGGTGCATGGCCGCCCCCGCGACCCCGCGCGTCCCGACGAGCTGCACTTCGGCCCGCTGCGGCGCATGCTGCGCGCCTCGCTCGCGCTGCCCCGGCCGGGCGCCCAGTGGACCGGCATCGCCACGCGCCTGGGCGAGCGTTTGCTGGAAGCCGGCGCAGTGGATGCGGTGCTGGCCATGGCGCCTCACCCCGAGGACCCCTGGCGCCCCATGCCCGTGCTGGTGACGAGCCCCGAGGGCATGGCGCGCTGCCGCGGCATGCGCATGGGTTACGCGCCGCTGCTGGCGCTGCTGGATCCGGCCCGGGCGCGCGGCTACCGGCGACTGGCGGTGATCGGCATCCCCTGCCAGGTGTATGCCCTGCGCGCTCTGGAGCGCGAGTATGGCTTCGAACGGTTGTACGTCATCGGCACGCCCTGCTCCGACAACACCACCACCGAGCGCTTCCACCAGTTCCTGGCGCTGCTGTCGCCGCAGCCGGAGTCCATCACCTATCTGGAGTTTCGCGCCGACTACCACGTGGAGCTGCGGTTTCGCGACGGTGGCGTGCGCGAGATTCCGTTTCTGATGCTGCCGTTGTCGCAGTTGCCGGCGGATTTCTTTCCGCTCACCTGCCGCACCTGCGTGGACTACACCAACGTGCTGGCCGATCTCACCGTGGGTTACATGGGCGGGCAGGGCGAGCAGTGGTTGCTGGTGCGCAACGACCGCGGCGAGGAGTTGCTCGGCCTGCTCGACGGCGAAGTGCGGTTGTCCGAGCCGGGCAGCGCAGGCCGGCGCAGCGGACCGGTGAAGGGTTTTCTGGCCAATACGCTGCGCGCCGCGGGCGGCCTGCCGCTGCGCCGCATGCCGGCGTGGTTGCGCCCGGTGGTGGGCTGGCTCATGCCGCGCATCGGGCCGCGAGGCCTGGAGTTTGCCCGGGCGCGGGTGGAGATGAAGGCCATCGAAACGGTGGTGCATTTGCGCCGCGAGCGCCGCGCACGCCTGCGCGCCATGGTGCCGGCGCACGTATGGAAGCTGGTGGCGCCCTATGGTCTTGCGCCGCGGGCAGACGAGTTGTCGGGGCCTGGTGGCGGCGCGGCCATCGAGGCTGCCAGGGAGACCAAGCGTGTCTGAAGCGCCCGCCCTGGCCAGCGCGCCGCTGGCGGCAGTCATCGTGGGCGGCGGGTTTGCCGGCATCGGCATGGCCATCCGCCTCAAGCATGCGGGCATCCATGACTTCCTGCTGCTGGAGCGCGAGGCTGGCATCGGCG
>JBIIUM010000065.1:0-14951 GCA_044339985.1 Burkholderiales bacterium
CAGCGGTGGTTACGCAGATCAATGCGTCCGGTGCCGGAACCGTCTGGGTCGGCCTTGGCTGTCCCCGGCAAGAAAAGTGGATGGCCGCCCATCGCGGAAAGATCAACGCGGTCATGATCGGCGTGGGCGCGGCGTTTGACTTTCACGCCGGGTTCAAGCGCCGTGCGCCAGCGTGGATGCAGCGCCATGGCCTGGAGTGGTTGCATCGCCTGGCATCGGAGCCGCGTCGGCTGGCGAAGCGATACGTGGTTACCAACACGCTGTTCATCGTTGCCGCGGTTCGCCAGCTTCTGTCGGGTTGATCTCGGGCGCGCCAGGCCCAGGCCGGCGACCCTCGCCGGCCGTACCGTCGCCGCGGGGTCGCCAGCCAGGCGCGGGGGTGCCGTCCCTCAGCGCCCCCGAGGAACCGCCACCGCCCCAGCCTCGCCCGCCTTGCGGGTGGAGAGCGACTGCGCCAGATCCACCAGGCGCAGGAACTCGCCGCGGTAGCCGAAGCGATCCGCCCCCACGGCGCTGCCGGCCAGGGCGCGCGCATCGGAGTAGGTCCACTCGTCGGTGTAGCGCCCGCCTCGCAGCATCTGGCCGAAGCCCGCCACGGCAAGCGCGAAGCGCAACTCCCCGCTGGCTAGCGCCAGGGGCCTCATCGAATCCTTCCGTACGGCCATGTCCAGGCGGCGGCTGGTGTCGGCCCCGGGCTCCTTGAAGCGCAGCTTCACGTGGGCCAGCTCATCGGCGTGCGGGCTGGCGGGCCGGGCGTTGTTGAGGCCATAGCGGCTGTCGTCGATCAACCCCGTGCCATCGGCCAGCGTCAGCTCGTAGAGGGCCGTCACCGTGTGTCCTGCGCCGATGTCGCCGGCGTCCACGCGGTCGTTGTTGAAGTCCTCGCGCTGGAGGGTGCGGTTCTCGTAGCCGATCAGCCGGTACTCGCGCACCGCGGCAGGGTTGAACTCCACCTGCACCTTCACGTCGCGGGCGATGGTTGCCAGCGTCGAGGTCATTTCGTTGACGAGCACCTTGTGACCTTCCATCAGCGTGTCGATGTAGGAATAGGCGCCGTCCCCCGCGTCCGCCAGTTGCTCCATCAGTTGCTCGTTGTAGTTGCCCGTGCCGAACCCGAGGGTGGTCAGGGCAACACCGGATTTGCGCTTTTCCTCCACCATGGCCTTGAGCTGCTGGAAATCGGTGACGCCCACATTGAAGTCGCCGTCCGTGGCCAGCAGGATGCGATTGATGCCGCCCGGAATGAAGGCCTGTTGCGCAGCGCGGTAGGCCAACTCGATTCCGCTGGCGCCCGCCGTGCTGCCGCCGGCGCTCAGGGTGTCGATGGCCAGGGTGATGACGGCAGCCTGGTTCCCCGGCGTGGGCGGCAGTGCCACCGTCGTGCTCCCGGCATAGGTGACCAGCGTGATCCGGTCCCGGGCCCGGAGTTCCTTCACGAGCAGCTTGAGGGACGACTTCAACAGCGGCAGCTTGTCGGGTGAATCCATGGAGCCCGACACGTCGACGAGAAACACAAGGTTGGCGGGCGGCAGCGTGTGCTTGGCATGGTCCTGCCCCTTCACGCCAATGCGCAGGATCACGTTGCCCGGGTTCCAGGGCGATGGCGCCAGTTCCGTGTGAACCGCAAAGGGCCGGCCGTCGCCGGGCGGGTCGTACTGGTACGGGAAGTAATTGACCAGTTCCTCCACGCGTACCGCATCGGGCGGCGGCAGTTGACCGGCAACGAGCATCCGGCGCACGTTGCTGTAGCTGCCCGTATCCACGTCGAGGCTGAAGGTGGAGACGGGCGCCTGCGCCACCTGCTGGACCGGATTGTGGGTGAGACTCTGGTAACGCTCCCGCTGCTCGGCAGCGGGCGCCGGGTGCACGGACAACGCGGCTGCGTCGCCTGCCATCACTGCGGCCATCTCGACCCGGCGCTTCGAAAAACCGCCCAGGTCGGAACCGGACGACGCGGGGGTAACCGCCTTGCGGGCCTCTGGGGCCGCGCGGGCGGTCGCGGACGAAGCGGTGGCGGCTGCCTCGGGCCTGGCCGGTGTCTGCGCCTGCGCCGGGGTGGCGGTCGCCGCCGGGTCCCGGCCATCCTGCGCCACCCGGGCGCAGGCGGTTACCACCAGCGCGGCCAGCAGGGCCGTTGCCGTCTTGCGTAATGCGTGCATGTGGATTCTCCCGTTGGATGATGGCGCCCATGCGCCGCTGACTATCAACGGCGAGAAGTCCGAAACGGGGTTTGAGCGGGGGCGACCTCGCAGGCGCGGAGCGGGTCTGGCCAATGCCGGTGCGTCTGCCTGCCCGGTGAAATGCAGGTCCGCCTGCCCGCTCCGTATACTCGCCCCGTGACCGAAGCCCCATCCCGCGCGCGCCAGGACTTGCGCAGCCTGCTCATCCTCTGGCGCCTGGCGCTGCCCTACCGTTCCCGCATCGCCGGCGCCGCCGCCGCGTTGGTGCTGGCAGCGGCGGCCTTCCTGGTGATTGGCCAGGGCCTGAAGCGCGTCATCGACGCCGGCTTCGCGGGCGGCGACCCCGCGGCGCTGGATCGTGGCCTGGTGCTCATGCTGGCGCTGGTGGTGATGCTCTCCGCCGCCACCTACACGCGCTTCTACCTCGTGTCGTGGCTGGGTGAGCGGGTGGTGTCCGACCTGCGCCGCCAGGTGTTCCACCGGCTGCTGTCGCTGTCGCCTTCGTGGTACGAACAGGCTCGCACGGGCGAAGTGATCTCCCGGCTTACCGCCGATACGGCATTGCTGGAACAGGTGGCCGGCACCTCGGTGTCCATGGCGCTGCGCAATGTGCTGCTGGGCGCGGGCAGCCTGGTGATGCTGGCGCTCACCAGCTTGAAGCTCACCGTGCTGGTGCTGGTGGCCGTGCCGCTGGTGATGGGGCCCATCGGGCTGTTCGGACGTCGCGTGCGCAAGCTCTCGCGCACCAGCCAGGACCGTATCGCCGATCTGGGCGCCTACGTGGACGAGGCGCTGCACGAGATCCGCACCGTGCAATCCTATGGCCACGAGCCGCAGGACCGGCGGCTGTTCGGCGCCCGCCTGGACGCCGCCTTCGACACGGCGCGGCGGCGCATCCGCCAGCGCGCGGCGCTGATCGCGGCGGTCATCACCCTGGTGTTCGCCGGCATCGGGGTGATCCTCTGGGTGGGCGGCCACGACGTGCTGGCCGGACGCCTCACGCCGGGCGAGTTGTCGGCCTTCGTGTTCTATGCCGCCAGCGTGGCCTCGGCGGCGGGCGCGCTGGCCGAGGTGTGGGGCGACCTGCAGCGCGGCGCCGGGGCTGCCGAGCGCCTGGTGGAGATCCTGGACACGGTCCCTGATATCGCACCCCCGGCAAATCCTCTGCCGCTGCCCCAGCCCGCCCGCGGGGCAATCGCCTTTGAAAACGTGCGCTTCTTCTACCCCTCGCGTCCCGATGCTCCGGCCCTGGACGGCTTTTCGCTGACGGTGGCCCCTGGCGAGAGGGTGGCGCTGGTGGGCCCGTCGGGCGCTGGCAAGACCACCGTGTTCCAGATGCTGCAGCGCTTCTACGATCCGCATGCGGGTGCCGTGCGGCTGGACGGCGTGGACCTGAAGCGCGCCGATCCGGCCCACGTGCGGGCGCGCATCGCCGTGGTGTCCCAGGAGCCGGCCATCTTCGCCGCCAGCGTGCGCGACAACGTGCGCTATGGGCGGCCCGAGGCGTCGGATGACGAGGTGCGCGCCGCCTGCGACGCAGCTTTCGCCACGGAGTTCGTGCAGCGCCTGCCCCAGGGGCTGGACACCGAGCTGGGCGAGCGTGGCGTGCGACTGTCCGGCGGACAGCGCCAGCGCATCGCCATCGCCCGCGCCATCCTGGCCGACCGGCCGGTGCTGCTGCTGGACGAGGCCACCAGCGCGCTGGACGCCGAGTCCGAGCGCATGGTGCAGGCCGCTCTGGAGCGGCTCATGCAGGACCGCACCACGCTGGTGATCGCTCACCGCCTGGCCACGGTGAAGGGTGCGCACCGCATCGCCGTGCTCGACCATGGCCGGCTGGTGGCACTGGGCACCCACGATCAGCTCGTGGCGGGCGACACCCTCTACGCGCGCCTGGCGGCGCTGCAGTTCGTGGCCTGAAGCACTGCCATTGCGTGCGCCTGGTCGACGCCCCGGGCATGGGTCCCCGCGAGGGCGCACATTCCAGCGCGTGCGCCGAAGCGCGGCTTGTCTGGAACGGGCCGCTGCATTTGTCAGGACGGGTTGCGGGAGACGCGTCGTCTGACGAGGCGGAAGATCAGGGTGGTGATTCCGAGCGCAATCCCGATGAAACCAGGTACGGCCATGCTCGATGCGGCCCAGAACAGCGTCTCGCTTGCATACTCACCAAAGCGGCAGCGGGTGGTTTCGCCGAGCCAGCCGCCGCATTGGCCCTGGTAGTCCGCAAGCCACAGGATCACCACCAGGAAATAGGCAGCCACGAAGGGCGTCAGTAGCGCCAATGCGGCACCGAGCCACGCCCCGACGCCTCGGGCTGGCCGTGAGAGCGACCACCAGACGGCCACGGGCGGCGCCACGACCGGCAGTGCTACGATCAGCGCGAGAGTGATGAAGTCCATGCTGGGCGCGCCGCGTGCGTGAGGCCGAGCACGGTGATGCCCATGCGCCGCGCCGTGACCACCCTGACCCTCAGCCGCCGGCCCCGCTGTTCAAATCGGTAGTTCATCGCTCAGCGCGGCAGTTTCGTGAACACCCGCGGCTCCACCACCGCCGCGGACAGGATCCCGCCCATCAGCGCACCGACCACGCCCGGCGTGACCACGTCCTGGCCCGTGAGCAGCAGGCCTGGAACGGGTGTTCGGATATCCAGCGCCCGGGAGGCGAAGCGCGCGGGCGTGGTGGCGAGGCCGTAGACGGCACCGCGCTCGTGGCTGGTGAAATGCACCGTGGACAGGGGTGTGGACAGCTCGCACAGCCGGATCATGGGCGCGAGGCCGGGAAAGGCCTGCTCGAACTGCGCGCGCAGGGAACGCTCGAGAGAGTCGCGCAGGGCACGATAGTCCTCGGGGCGGTCTCCCCAGCGGGTGTCGGCCCAGGGTTCAAAGACCGACCAGTCGGTCCAGGCCACCACTTCGGCCGTGTGGTGCTGCGTGCCCGCCGGACGCGCCGGGTCCTTCAGAGACGGAAAGGACACGAACACCATGGGGGCGCGCACCTGGGAGAAGGGGTCGTCCCAGGTGGCCTCGATATCGGGCGTGTCGTAGATCCAGTGGTTGGCGCGGCTGGCCCCGGCGGCTTCCACGTCGCCCTCGAGTCCCACGTAGAGGCAGGTGTGGCAGAAGGAGGGCTCCAGGGCGTTCACTGCGCGGCCCCAGGGCGATTGGCCGATCCCGGGCGGCAGCAGCCGGGAAACGGTGCCCCGCGCGCCCACGCCGGAGATCACCACGTCGGCCGCGTGCCGCGTTCCGTCCTCCAGTTCCACGCCCGTGGCGCGGCCGTCTTCCAGCAGGATTCCCGCCACGGGCGCGCCGGTACGCACCGTACCGCCTGCCGCCTCGATGACGGGCGCGAGGCCGCGCGCGAAGGCGCCGGCCCCGCCCACCGGGTACCAGGCACCCTCCAGGTAGTGGTCCGTGATCATGGCGTGCACCGCGAAGCTCGCCCTGGCGGGTTTGCCGCCGTGGTCGCCCCACTGAGCGCTGAGCACGGCGGCCAGGCGCGGGTCGCTGGTGCATTCGCCCAGCACCTCGGTAACCGTGCGGCCCCACCAGCGCTCCCGTGCCGGGGCCTTGAGCCAGCCTATGGCATGGGCCAGCCAAGCGGGCATGGCGTGCTGCTGGAAGGGCGTGGTGAAGCTGCGGCGCGCGGCATCCAGGGCCGCCAGATAGCGCTCGATATCCCCATGGGCAGCGGGAAACGCCTCGCGCAGACTGGCTTCCAGCGCGGCCCGCGGCCGGGCGTACTCGAAGCGCGTGCCATCGGCCAGGCGTACCACGTCATACACCGTACCCAGGGCGGCGAAGTCGATGGTGCCGCCCGACAGCCAGTCCATCACACGGCGCATGGGCTCGCCTGGCCCCATCTGGCCCAGGTAGTGCACGCCCACATCCCAGGTGTAGGCGTCGCGCTGGAACGTGTGGGTGAGCCCGCCGGCCACGGTGTGCTTTTCGAACACGGCCACCCGCCGGCCGAAGCGCGCCAGGGCGGCGGCGCAGGCAAGGCCGCCGATTCCCGAACCGATGACCACGGCGTCGAACTTCATCACCTGCGCCCCCGCGCGTTCGCTTTACCGGGATTTTGCACCCGCCGTCCGGATGCAGAATAGGTGGCAAGACCCGATTCGGAGCACCCATGAAGACCGCCCTTGCACTGCTTACCGCCTGCCTTGCCAGCGCATCCTGCCTGTGGGCCGCGGATGACGACCGCGTGGTGCCCGCCCACCAGGAACCCCGTCACGTACCCAAGCTGGTGAACGCCCTGGTGCGGGTGATCGACGTGGAGATCCCCGAGGGTGAACGCACCCTGTTCCACGCCCATTCCCTGGACTACCCCTACCTCATGGTGACCAGCGTCACACTGAACAACCAGATCCATGGCCAGGAGCCCAAGGACCTGCCCATCACCCGCGGGCTGGTGGGCTACTACCGCGCCTCCACCCAGGGCACCTACACCCACCGCTTCATCAATCTCGGGCCGGGGACCTTCCGCGCCATCGGCATCGAGTTGCTGCAACCGCTCGCCCTGGGCGGCACCGTGACCGACTCGATCCCGGCGCGGCCCGGCCTCGCCACCGCCCTGGACAACGAGCGCGTGCGCGCCTATCGCATCGTCCTGGCGCCGGGGCAGTCGCTCGGCCCCATCACCATCCCCGGCCCCAGCCTGCGGGTGGCGCTGACGGCGGGCACGCTCACCGATCAGGCGCCCGGTGGCGCCGCCGTGGAAACCACCCTCGCGCCGGCGCGCTTTGTCTTCAGCGACATGGCGCGGGTCACCACCCTCACCAATCGCGGCACGGAGCCGCTGGAGCTGGTGGAGTTCCAGTTCAAGTAGGGCGTTGCGGCGGGGGCGGCCCATGAACGCGCAGGAGTGCCGCGCGCCCAGGCATATCGGCAACCCGCGCGGGAGTCACGCGCCTCAGGTGCCAGCCGGACCGGCCCGCGCGCTGCGTGCCACGCTTCGAAAATGGATGGCGACTTCCCGTATCGCGGCCGCAAAAGAGACGCCCCGATACCCGATCGTTTCCCGCTCCAGAGCCGGCTTGATCAGCTCGCACACGCGGCGCAGACGAAAGGAGGGGATGGTCGGGAACAAATGATGCTCGATCTGGAAGTTCAAGCCCCCGAAGAACCAGTCCATGCTCCTGGGGTTGACGATCGTGCGCGAGGTGACAACCTGGTGTTCAAGAAAACTGAAGGCGTCCGGATTCGCGACCAGGGGCATGCCCACGTGGTTGACCCAGAAGATGGCGGCCAGATAGGGGCCAAGGAAGAACAGCGGCAGCACGTAGACGAGCAGCGTCCGCGCGGGCGTTACGCCAAGGGCGAGCGGCAGCGCCCACCAGAGTGCGAAATGCAGCATCAGAAACCACGCGTCCGTGGCGAAGCGGCGTGGTGCGCGAACGACATCCCATTGAGACAGGTGCCTCTGGCTTTGGGCGAACAGCAGCGAAAGGAACCAGAGGGAGACGCCCTGGACCCGCGTGAGCGTGCGTCCGAGCGGCCCCTTGGCTGTGAGGGCTCCGGTGGTGAGCGAGGCCACCAGGGAGACGTCCATGTCGGGATCCTGGCTCTCGTGCTGACAGAACTGATGATGCCTGCGGTGCCGTCCGTACCACTGCGCAAACGCCAGCCCCGTGACCATCGACATGCAGCACTGGCCGACCAGCGTGTTGACACGTGGCGCGATTCCCAGGGAGCCGTGCCCCGCGTCGTGCCCGAGAAAGGCGAATTGAGCCAGGACGAAGGACAGACCCAGGCACGCCGCCGCGCAGGTCCACGCCCCGGCACTGAACCACGCCTGCGCAAGAAGGTAGCCGCCTGCGGCGCTCAGGAGGGGAATGCGCCACAGCAGGGTCCGGGTCGCCGGCCGGTCGAGGCCGTGACCGGCCACTTGGTCACGCAGGGAGCGCCACAGGCTCCGGGCTCGTCGCCGATCCAGCCTCGGGCTGGCGTAGCTCTGGGTGTCGGTTGTCATCACGTCAGAATCGCGGTTGTGCTGGCCGGGGCAACCCCGGGCATGCCGGGCCAGCCGTTGACAGAAGGAGCAGGGACATGCACGTCAGGTTGATGGAATTTGCCGGCCTTCTGGTCTTTCTGGCGCTCACCGTTGGCTCGTTGATCACGCTGTTTACCGCCGGGCCGCTGGAAGCCCTGAGCTTGACGCTCCTCGCAGTGCCGCTGGCCTATTTTCTCGCTGATCTTCTCACAGGGGTAGTCCACTGGATCTGCGACTCCTTCGGTTCCGAGGACACCCCGATCTGGGGGCCGATGCTGGTCGGACCCTTTCGACGGCACCATCGCGACCCCTTGGCGATAACCCGGATCTCGGTTGTGGAGAACCTTGGCGCCTCGGCGATCGCGGGAACCGTCGCGCTTGCGCTCGCGCGGCCATCCTGGGGCGATCACGCGTTCGGGTGGCACCTCTGGGTCTGGTTCCTCGCCTTTGCGGTGGTGTCCAACCTTTTCCACCGGTGGGCCCATTGGCCACGCGCCAGGAAACCGCGATGGATGGCGGCGCTGCAACGGTATCGCCTGCTCCTGCCGGCCCGCGAGCATCTCCGGCACCATCGAGCGCCTCACCGCGTCAACTATTGCATCCTGAGCGGGTGGGCCAACGCGCTGACCAACCGCGTGGCGTGGCACCGGCTGGAGGCCCTGCTGCTGCGCGTGGGAGTCGGGACCCACTTCGACTGACTTCTCGCCATGAAGACTTCGTTCCACGACAAGCTAGCCCAGGTCGGGCTTTTCCTGGCGGTGCTGTGTCTACTCGCCGTCGCCGCGTTTCACTTCCCCGGCCACCTGTCGAATCCGCAGTTGCGGGCGGTCTATGACGTGGACCTTCTCCGTCTGCTGCTACTGGCCTGCCTCTGCCTGTCCTTCAGCCTCGGGCTCGCGGCGCTGATGTTCTCGCGGCGCAAGCTGCTGGCCGCGGCGGTCGTGCTTGTCTCGGCGCTGGCGACTCTGCTGGGCGGCTCCACGGTCGAGGTGCAGGTTCCCGTGCAGCAGAAGCCGTTCTACCTGAGCCTGGATCTGATCGTCCTCGACTTGCTCCTGATGTCGGTGATCTTCGTGCCGCTGGAGCGGCTGTTCCCGCTGCGCCGGCAGCGCGTCCTGCGCGAGGGGTTGAGCACGGATCTGAGCCACTACGCGCTCAACCACCTGCTCATGGGAGGGCTGCTGGTGCTGATCGTCTGGCCGGGCAACTGGATCCAGCAGCACCTGTTCGCCGACCGGGCGGCGCGCCTTACCCAGCAGATGCCCCTTTGGCTGCAGGTTGTCGGCATCCTGTTCGTCGCGGACTTTGCGCAGTACTGGATGCATCGCTGGATGCATTCGAGCGGGCGCCTGTGGCGGTTTCACAAGCTTCATCATTCCACGGCGAGGATGGATTGGCTGGCGAGTTCCCGGCTGCATGTGGGAGACGTGGTCCTGACTCGCGCCTTCAGCTATATGCCCATCGCCTGCCTGGGTTTCTCGCCGGAGGCGGTGCAGATCTACCTGCCCGTGGTCGCGCTCCAGGCGCTGCTCGTGCACAGCAACATCCGCCTGGACCTGGGCCCGCTAAGATACGTCCTGACCACGCCCCAGGTGCATCACTGGCACCACAGCAGCCAGGAGGAGGGTCTGGACAGGAACTTCGCCGTGACCTTTTCCATCATCGATGTGGTGTTCGGAACCTTTCATTGCCCGAGGCGCTGGCCGGAGCGGTATGGCCTGCATCGCGAAAGAATCTCGAGCAGTTTCTTCAAGCAACTGCTCTATCCGTTTCTCGGCCAGTTGCCAAGCGCCGGGCGCAGATGAAGCTCGGCGGCGGGGGAAGTGCCCGCGCGGTGGCGATGTCGTTGGCGGCCGGTTGGCGTTCCCGCACGGCGGGTGAGTCATGACCGACACGAAGTATTCGCCTTCCACATGGCTTCTGGTGCTCAATCCCGTGTCCGGGCGCGGGGCCGGTCGGCGTGACCGCATGCGCATCGAGGCGGCGATGCGCAGCCACGGCATCGACTTCCATAGCGCGATGAGTGAGTACGCGGGCCACACCCAGGTGCTGGTGGCCGAGGCGGTCGCCAGCGGATGCAGGCGTGTGGTCGTGGCCGGCGGCGACGGCAGCCTCAACGAGGCGGCCAACGGCATTCTCGGGCAGGAGACCGTCGCCGCGGAGCAGGTGCGGCTGTCACTCATCCCGGTTGGCACGGGGAACGACTGGGCGCGCATGCGCTCGATCCCGCGTGGCTACACCGAAGCCGCCGGTCTGCTCGTCCGGGGCCGGGTGGTGCGCCAGGATGCGGGGCGAATCGACTTTGCCTCGGGCGAGCGCCGGTACTTCGTCAATGTGGCCGGCGCCGGATTCGATGCGGCCGTGCTGGAGCATCTGCCCCGGTGGAGGCTGGGCCGCCTTTCCTACCTCGTCGGTTTGCTGCGCGCGCTGGCGGCCTACCGGCCCTTGCCGCTGCGCTGGCGCCATGACGGCGGTGTGGAGGCGGACGCCCAGGCGTTCGTGATGTTCGCGTGCAACGGCCGCTTCTGCGGAGGCGGCATGCTGGTGGCGCCCGACGCGAGCGATGCCGACGGCCGATTGGAGTTCGTCCTGATCCGTCACATGCCGCGCCTGGAGGTGCTGCGCTCGCTGCCACGCTTGTTCAACGGCAGCATCTACGGGCACCCGGGTGTGTCGCACTGGACGGCCGCGAACCTTGATCTGATCGGTCCCGCCGGCACCGCCGTCGAGGCAGACGGCGAGCTCGTGGGAAAGCTGCCTGCAACCCTTGGCATTGCCCGCGCCGCGCTCGGCGTTGTCGTCGGCGGCGAGGCGAGTCCCTGAGGCGAGGCGCGCACGGGCTGGGGCAGCGTGAATCGCGCAGCGAGGCCCATGGGCGCGCGAGCCCGGAGAGGCGGGCGGCGTTTCCGGCGGCGGAGTTGATGACCGGGGAGCCGGTATTGGCCTTGATCACCGAGACGTGGCGCCGGCCCCGCCGTTGCCCCGTCTCCTCGCGCAGCGTTACCATGCACCGAAAGGCCAGGGTTCAGACCCGTCGGCGGTGAACAGCCCCGCGCCTCCGGCCGCCCGACCCCGCCCAAGCCCACGCCATGCGCGAAGACACCACCTCCGATTCCGCCGACGCGCTGGACGCGCCCGTGGCCGCGGGCAACGTGCGCTGTGACGCCTGCCCGGTGCTGTGCATCATCCGGCCCGGCAAGACCGGTGCCTGCGACCGCTATGCCAATGTGCGCGGGCAGCTCGAGCGCGTGGATGCGCTGGTGATTGCCCAGAAGGCGGAGCAGGCCGGCGGCCCCATGGTGCGCTTTCTGGATCGCGCTGGTGAATGGGACGGCGAGCTGCTGGCCGATGCGCCGGTGTTCGTCACCGGCATCGGCGCGGGCACCACCTATCCCGACTACAAGCCCGCGCCCTTCATCGTGGGCAGCCGGCACGCCGGCGTGGACATGGTCACCGTGGTGACCGAGGGCATCTTCAGCTACTGCGGCGTGAAGGTGAAGATCGACACCGACCGATTCCTTGGCCCGGAGCAGGCGGCCGTGCGCGTGGACGGCGAGCAGGTGGGCCACGTCACCACGGCGGAGTACGGCTCGCAGATGCTGGCGCTGGGCGGCGTTCGCCACCTCACCGGCGGCTCCAAGCGCGAAGGGCGCGTCACGTGCGATGCGCTGGAGAAGCTGTGCAACCGCGAGGCGGTGGAAGTGAAGGTGGATGGCGGCAGCACGGTGCTCATCCAGGCCGGTGAACCGCCGGTGGTGAACGGCGCGCAGGAGCAGCGCATGCGCGTGGGCTGCGGCTCGGCCACCATCGGCATGTTCGCCAAGCAGTGGCACGGTCACGCCGACGAGGTGATCGTGGTGGACGACCACATCACCGGGGTGCTCACCGAGCACCAGGCCGGGCGCTTCCTGGGCATGCGCCCGGCGGGCGTGCAGGTGCGCGGTCGCAAGTCCACGCCGGGGCGCTATTTCCGCGTGGCCGAGCCCGGCTCGGGCTGGGGCGGCACCCACATCACCGATCCGCTGGAGATCGTGGAGCGCATCGATCCCGCCAAGGCCTGGCCGGGCATGACGCTGCTGATGGTCTCCACCACGGGCGAGCAGGCCGCGTGGTTCGTCCTCGACGAGCAACTGCGTCCGCAACCCGCGCCCCTGCCCGCGGCCATCGCGGCTGCGGTGGCGCGCATCGCCGAGAACTGCGAGCCGGCGCTGTGCAGCGTGTTGTTCATGGGCGGCGCGGGCGGCAGCCTGCGCGCCGGTGTCACCGAGAATCCCGTGCGACTGACGCGTTCAGTGAAGGATGCCCTGACCCGCGTCACCTGCGGCGGTGCTCCGGTGTATGTGTGGCCCGGCGGGGGCATCACGGTGATGGTGGATGTGCTGCGCATGCCGCGGCGCGCTTTCGGCTCCGTGCCCACCCCGGCGCTGGTGCTGCCCATTGAATTCACCCTGCGGCGCGATCACTACGCCGAGCTCGGCGGTCACATGGAGAGCGTCGTGGAACTGGTCGACGTGCTGCGGCGAGAGCGCCGCAGCGGTACCGACTGGCAACCGGCCAACCCATGGCCGTTCCTGTCTTGATCGCGCGGAGCCCGGCTTGATCGCGCCGACGGCCCGCCGCGTGCGTCCCTGGGGCGAACCCCACGCCGGCATGCTGTCGGGCGGCCGCCTGCATCTGCAGCACGGGCCCATCGATGTGGTGATCGAGGCGCACGCCCCCCCCGCCACGGTGCGCCAGGCATACCAGCAGGCCGCTGCCCGCTTCGGCGATATTCTCGAAACGCTGGTGCAGGAGCTGCCCATGCTCCGCGCGCCGCTGGGGCAGGCGGAGCCGCCCGTGCGGGGTCCCGTGGCGCGGCGCATGCTCGAGGCCTGCTGGCCGCACCGTGCGGTGTTCCTCACGCCCATGGCGGCGGTGGCCGGCGCGGTGGCCGACGAGTTGCTCGCGGCCATGACGCGCGACCACGAACTAAGCCGCGCCTATGTGAACAACGGCGGCGACATTGCCGTGCACCTCGCCCCTGGCGAGGCCTTCGCGGTGGGTCTTGCCAACGAGCGCGATGGCCGTATCGAAGGGCGCCTGCGCCTGCAGGCCGGGCAGCCGGCGCGGGGCGTCGCCACCTCGGGCTGGCGCGGCCGCTCCCAATCGCTGGGTATCGCCGACGCGGTGACGGTGCTGGCGGCCAATGGGGCCGCCGCCGATGCCGCCGCCACACTGCTGGCCAACGCTGTCAACGTCGAGCACGCTGCCATTGTCCGGCAGCCGGCGGTGGCGGTGCGCCCCGACAGCGACCTGGGCGATCTTCCGGTCACCGTGGCGGTGGGTCCACTGCCCTCCGAGGCGGTGCGCGAGGCGCTGGATCGCGGCGCCGCTGAAGCCGCGCGCATGCGCGCCGCCGGCCTCATCCACGCCGCCTGCCTGCGCCTTCGCGGCGCGGTGCGTATCGAGGGGGCCGGTCTGTTGGCCGGCGCCCTGTCACTGGGAGAATGACCATCATGAACGCCGCACCCTCCGCCGCCCCCGCCAGCCAGAACGCCTCGGCCCTGCCGCCGATCAAGCTTCGCAAGATCGTCACCGTGGTGGAGGAGACCTTTCACGATGGCGGCCCGCGTGCCTCGGAGCCCCGCCGCAAGGCTGCCGTGGCGGCGGTGATCCGCAATCCCTACGCCGGTGGCTACGTGGAGGTGATCGAACCCTTCATGGAGGCCCTCAAGCCCCTCGGACTGCTCATGGCCCGCCGGCTGGTCGAGGCCCTGGGGGGCGATGCCGCCCGCATCGAGGCCTATGGCAAGGGCACGGTGGTGGGCATCGGGGGCGAACTGGAGCACGGCGCCTTCTGGCACGTGCCTGGCGGCTATGGCATGCGCGAGGTGCTCGGCGGCGCCAAGGCCATCGTGCCCTCGTCCAAGAAGATCGGCGTGGCCGGCACGGCCATCGACATTCCCGTGCACCACATCAACGCCGCCTACGTGCGCAGCCACTTCGATGCCATGGAGGTGCGCGTGCAGGACGCGCCGCGTGCCGACGAGCTGATGCTGGTGCTCGTGATGACCGACGGTCCGCGCATCCACGCCCGCATGGGCGGTTTGACAGCCTCGCAGATCAGCGTCGGGGACGGGCAGCGATGAAGCGCCTGGCCCTGGCGGTGCTGCTGCTGTGGACCGCCATCGTCGCCGTGGCGGCGGAGGAGGGCGCCGCGCCGGTGGCGCGCGATCGCGAGGCCTTGCTGCAGGACTTCGTGGCGGGCCAGCACGGGCTGCTGCCCTACACCACCGAGCGCGCCGTCCCCTTCCTGATCCGCGTGGCGCTGGACCGCAAGCTCGAGGAGGCGGGACGCGCCGCCGGAGTGGATGGCGGCTGGGGTCGCGAGGCGCCCGAATGGCAGGCCGCGGACCGGCGCGCCGAAGCCTTGAGCCACGAGCTGGAGTCGGCCTTCGACATGCGCCTCGATGCCGCCGAGGCACGCGAGTTGCTCGCGGACGTGTCCGATGCCGACCTGGAATCCCTGGTGGCCTTCCAACGCTCCGGCCTGGCACTGCGGGTCACCAAAGCCACCGATCTGGCGCTGGCCGCGCTGTTGCTTTCCACCGTGGATGGCAAGCCGTTGCCTCCGGCGCTGGAAGCGGCCCGCGGCGCCGTGAGCATCGATCTCGCCGACCGCCGTGCCGAAGCGCGCATCACGCCCGAGGACCAGGCCGAACTGCTGCGCATCTTCGACAAGCCCGCCTATGAGCGGGTGGTGCTGGCGGCTCGCCAGCGCTTGCAGTCGCGCCTGCA
>JBIIUM010000257.1:0-4193 GCA_044339985.1 Burkholderiales bacterium
TGCTGGCCTACCACACCGCCGTGGCGCGCGGCACGGACGTGGACAAGCCACGCAACCTGGCCAAGTCGGTGACGGTGGAGTAGCGCGGCTCGCCCGCGGGAAACGCTCGCATGGCCGTGATCGCCGTGTTCAACCAGAAGGGTGGCGTGGGCAAGACCACCACCGCCCTCAATCTTGCCGCGGCCTTGGCCCGCGACGGCCTGCGCCCGATCGCCATCGACCTGGATCCGCAGTCACACCTCACCATCGCCGCCGGCATCCGCCATGTGCCGGGCCCGGAGAGCGTGTTCGGATTCTTCACCGCCGACACGCCGCTCCAGAGCCTGTTGCGCGACACGCCGAGCGGCGTGCGCCTGGTGCCCTCCTCCCTTGGTCTGTCCAAGGTGGATGCACTGTACGGCTCGGATGCAGCCATTTCCCGCAAGCTGACCCGCGGCATCGAGGAGGCCGGCTGGACCCGTGAGCCACCGGTGCTGATCGACTGCTGCCCGATGCTGGGCGTGCTCACCTTGAACGCCCTGCTGGCCGCGCAACAGGTGCTGATTCCCTTGTCCGCGGACTTCCTGTCGCTGCAAGGGGTACACCGCATCTCGGCCGCGCTCGATACCCTGGAGGCGCGCTCGGGCCGCCGCTTCCCGCGGCGTATCGTGGTGAGCCGCTACGACGCCCGGCGCAAGCTGTCGTTTCGCATCTATCGCGACCTGCAGGAGACTTATCCCGGACTGGTGTGCGAGACGCGCATCCATGAGTGCGTATCGCTGGCCGAGGCGCCGCTGCACGGCCGTGACATCTTTGCCTACGCCCCCGGCAGCCAGGGCGCAGCGGACTTCAAGCTGCTGCGCGAGGAGTTGCAGGCGGCGGGCTTTTTCGGCTGATTCGCCCCGCGCGGGGCGGTTGCCAGGGGGTTGGGGCTGGCCGTTACAATTCCTCCCCGTCTTCAGGAGCAGGCCATGGCACGCCGCATTTCCCATCCTATCCGCCGCATGTTGGTCATGGCAGCGCTATGCGCCGGCGCTCTCGCCTCGGTCGCCTTCGCCAACATGGGCAGCGACGACAAGGCACCCGACGACCCCAACCTGGCGGCGGGCCGCAAGGCCATCGAAGCCCGGGACTGGACAGCCGCCATCCAGGCGCTTGAAAAGGCCGTGGCGGCCAACCCGGACAGCGCCGATGCCCATAACTGGCTGGGCTTCGCGCACCGCAAGCGCGGCAACTACCAGGCCGCCCTGGATGCCTACGGCCGGGCGCTGACGCTCGACCCGCGCCACAAGGGCGCCCATGAGTACATCGGTGAGGCCTATCTGGCCATCGGCCAGCTCGCCAAGGCCGAGGCCCACGTGGCCGAGCTCGCGCGACTGTGCAGCCCCATCCCGTGCGAGGAGCTACGGCAGTTGAAGCGGGCGGTGGCGGAGTACCGGAAGAGCAACCCGTGAGCCAGATCATCCGGGCGGTGTTGTGGGATTTCGGCGGCGTGCTGAGCGCCAGCCCGTTCGAGGCCTTCGCCCGTTACGAGGTCTCGCGGGGATTGCCCGGCGGCTTCCTGCGCCGGGTGAATTCGATCAATCCCGACGGCAACGCCTGGGCGCGCCTGGAGCGGGCCGAGATTGGCACCGCCGACTTCGACGCAGCCTTCGAGGCGGAATCCCGCGCTCTGGGCCATGCGGTGCCCGGGCGCCACATCCTGCCGCTGCTGTTTGGCGAGATCCGCCCTGCCATGGTGGCAGCGCTGCAGGCTTGCAAGGATGCCGGGCTCAAGGTGGGCTGCATCACCAACAACGTGGGAACCTTCGGCCCAGAGACGGTGTCCCCTCGGCGAGCTTCCGAATGGCGCGATGCGGTAGCGCTGTTCCATGTGGTGGTGGAGTCCAGCCAGGTGGGTGTGCGCAAACCTGAGCCGGCCATCTACCGCATGGCCAGCGAACGTCTCGGCATCGCGCCCCAGGAAGCGGTGTATCTGGATGATCTGGGCATCAATCTCAAGCCGGCGCGCGCCATGGGGATGCACACCATCAAGGTCACCGAACCCGCGGCGGCGCTGCGCGAATTGGCGGCTGTCACTGGCTTGACCCTGCACTGACCGAATCGCCTCCCATCATGCGCACCATCTTCTCTTCCGCAGACAGCACCCGCGCCCTGGCCGTGAAACGCTGGGGATATCTGTGTTTCCTGGTGACGCCCGCCCTGCCGCCCGCGGGCTGGCTGCTCGGGCGCATCACGGGCTGGGCCGACGTCTTCAGCTTTCTTACCCTGGTGGCGGTCTTCGTGCTTCTGCCTCTGGCGGACGCCCTCATCGGTGTGGACGCCAGCAGCCCGGCAGACGGCGACCAGAACAGCCTGGAGCACGACCCGTGGTACCGGCTGCTGCCGATGCTCGCCCTGCCGGTGTGCGCTGCCCTGCTGGCGTGGGGGACCTGGGTGTTCGTGCACGAGCCCTATGGCTGGGCGGGCAAGCTCGGCCACCTGTTGTCGGTGGGTGCCACCATGGGCATCGTGGGCATCACCGCTGCGCACGAACTGGTGCACAAGGCCGAGCGGCTGGACCAACGGTTTGGCGGCTGGCTGCTGGCGCTGGTGTGCTACGGCGGCTTCAAGGTGGAGCATGTGCGCGGTCATCACATGATGGTGTCCACGCCCGAGGATCGCTCCTCGGCGCGCTTCGGCCAGAGCATCTACGGCTTCCTGCCCCAGGCCTATCTGAGCAACTTTCTCTCGGCCTGGCGCCTGGAAGCGTGGCGTCTGCGCCAAGGCGGCTACCCGGCGTTGTCCCGGCGCAACGAGGTGCTGCGGCTGTCGTTGCTGTCGGTGGCGCTGTGCACGGCTTCAGGCGCCCTGTTCGGCTGGCAGGGGGTGGTGTTCTTCCTGGCGCAGAGCTTCGTGGCCGTCACCGAACTGGAGATCGTCAACTACATCGAGCACTACGGCCTGCACCGGCGGCTGCTGCCCAATGGCCGCTGGGAGCGTGCCGCGCCCCAGCACTCCTGGAACGCGCCGTGGCTGCTGTCCAACCTGTTCATTTTTCAATTGCAGCGCCACTCCGACCACCACGCCGAGGCCCGCCGCCGCTACAGTGCCCTGCGCCACCATGAGAATGTGCCCACGCTGCCGGCAGGCTACGCACCCCTGATGCTGCTGGCGCTGGTGCCGCCATTGTGGTTTCGGGTGATGAATCCGCGCGTGCGAGCCTGGTACGGCGACGACCCTGCTGCGCTGGCCGCTTAGGGATCGCGCGGCCCGTTGATGTTCGGGCCGCCGGGCTTGGCAAGACGGGGTTTGCGCTTCGCACCCGCGAACACCCGGTCGAACAGTGTGTTGGGCAGCACACGCAGGAGTTTCGCTACCACGCCCATGGGCCATGGAATGACGGCATAACCCTTGCCCGCGTCGATGGCGCGTACGAAGCGGCGGGCGGCGTCATCGGCATCCAGGATGAAGGGCATGGCATAGGGGTTGTTGGCGGTCATGGGTGTGCGAATGTAGCCAGGCGCGAGGGTTACGACCCGAACACCGCTGCCATGGAGCTCCACGCGCAGGCTTTCCAGGTAAGCGATGGCGGCAGCTTTGGATGCACAGTAGGCGCCGGCACCCGGCAGGCCGCGGATGCCCGCCACGCTGGCGATGCCCACCAGGGTGCCCGAGCGCCGCGCGCGCATCGCCTGGAGAAAAGGCTGGAAGGTTTTCGCCAGACCCACCACGTTCACATCCATGATCCACTGCACCGTGTCCAGGTCGTCCGCCAGTTCGGTGAGAGTGCCGGCATTGACGCCGGCGTTTGCCACCACCACGTCGGGCTCGCCGAACCGGTTGTGGAATTCACGGGCTGCCACGGCCAGAGCCGCGGCGTCGCGCACATCCGCTGGCCAGACGCCTACCCGTCCTGGAAGACTCGCTGCCAGGGCGTCCAGGGGCTCGCTGCGGCGCGCCACCAGGCCAAGGGTTGCACCGCGAGCGGCGTAGACCCGAGCCAGCGCGGCTCCAATGCCGGAGGATGCCCCGGTGATGAACACCCGCTGCGGCTCAGCCAAGGCCCCCTCCACCCCTAACCCAAGGACGGGGGACGGTGCCGGGTGCGCATGCTTCGCCGCCAGCCGCCGGGACCGGGTGCTACTTTCGTTCCTTGCGTTCCCGGGCGATCAGTTCGTCCAGGATCTTGGCGAACCTGGCATAGTCGACGCTGTTGCCCACCACGGCATTGG
>JBIIUM010000258.1:0-4130 GCA_044339985.1 Burkholderiales bacterium
CGAAGAACGTGTGGTAGGTCTCCACACAGGGCACACCCAACCGGCGGGCGAGCCACAGACCCAGGTAGTGCGCCACGAAGGGCGTCTGCACGTGCACCAGATCGAAGCGCTCCCCGGCCAACCGGGGTAGCAGGGCGCGAATGCGTGCTGCGTGCATCATGCGGTCTTCCGGGTCCAGGGGCACCCGGCGGGAGGCAACGCGCAGGGTGCCCGGGTCGTCCGGCCAGGGCGCCGGGTAGGCCGGGGCGATCAGCGCGGTGTGATGACCCAGTTCGCCGAGCGCCTGGCGGAAGGTCTGAATGGACGTGGAGACCCCGTTGACCCTGGGGAAATAGACGTCCGAGACAAGGAGGATGCGCATGCAGGCGCGGATGCTGGCGGGTTGGTGTGACAGGCGTGCTACAGCCATGGGGCCAAGACGGTGATCGGGTTGCTGCAACGGGTGGCGGACGCCCGGGTGGAGGTGGACGGCGCCATCACGGGGGTCATAGGGCCGGGACTGCTGGTGCTGGTGTGTGCCGAGCCCGGGGACGGTGCTCGGGAAGCCGAGCGCCTGGTGGACAAGGTGCTGCGCCTGCGGGTATTCGGCGACGGCACCGGGCGCATGAACCGCAGCCTCGGCGATATCGGTGGCGGTCTTCTGCTGGTGCCGCAGTTCACCCTGGCCGCCGACCTGCGCGGCGGCAACCGGCCCAGCTTCAGCGGCGCCGCACCGCCCGAGGAAGGGCATCGTTTGTTCCATCTCGTGCTGGAGCGGGCACGCGCGCGCCACAGCCCCGTGGCCAGCGGGGTGTTCGGCGCCCACATGCGCGTGTCCCTGGTGAACGACGGGCCGGTGACGCTGTGGCTGCGCATGGAGCCGGCGCAGGCGCAGCACGCCGGCGCGGCGGGCGACTGAGGGCCCCCGTCCGCAAAGGCCCCGGCGTCAGACTGCGCCGCCCGCCAGCCGCCGCCGGGCGCGCCGCCGCCGCACCATCCACCACGCCGGGGGCGCCGCCAGCGCCACGCCCAGCAGCCCGAAAGCCGCCACGCCCACCTGCGCGTCCGAGAGCAGAGGTGCAGGCGGGCGCCAGTCGCGGATGTGATCGGGATAGGGCCGAGGCTCCAGTGCGATGGTCTTCCACTGGGCGCGGTCGGCGGGAGCGCGCGACAGGTAGTCCGCGGGCGAGGCGGCCGCGTCGCGCCCGAAAGCGCGGCTCGAGGGAATCTGCGGGAATCGCAGCCACGCCACCGCCACTGCAGAGTCGCGCAGCGCGCGCTCCAGTTCGCTGGGCGCGCGGCGGGCGCGGCCCGCCAGCAAGTCCAGCAGGTCGGCGCCGAGGACCTCGAAGCCCGCGCGTGGCAGCAGGCGTGCCTGTTCCTCGAGCAGGTAGTGCCAGGTGCCCCGCCCGGCACCGAAACTCCTCTCGGTGAGACTGGTGACGAAGAAACCCGCTGCCGCCAGCGCGCGGCTGTAGGGCCCGCGGCGCGGGTATCGCCACCCGGAGGCCTCCAGGGCATCCAGCGAAAGGCCGGTGCAGTTGGCGCGGGCGTGATCGAACTCCACGTGGCGGCGCTGGAAGCGCTCGAGCAGCCGATCGAGGGCGCGCTGCACCACGAGCGGTCCGCCGGGGTCATCCAGCACCGCCACCAGCATCACCGAGGGCCGGTACCACTGCTGGCCCGAGTTCACGTCGGTCATGTAGGCGTCCATGGGCAGGGTGGCCGGCAGGATGCCCTTCTCGCTCACCTTGTCCACGCCGTAGAAATTGGTGACCAGCCAGTGGTCGATGCGCCCGTCGCCGTGGAGACGGCCGGTGACCACCGCGAAATGACCGCCCAGGGCCTCGTCGTCGTCGCCCTGGGCGCCGTTCAGCATGAGGGCGAGCACGAAGCGCTCGCCCGGCGCCCGGGCGCTGCCCGGGGCGCGCTCCCACAGCAGCCGCTGCTCGAAGGGCGCGCGCGCTCCGCCGCCGTCGCGCTCCATGAGCGCCGCAAGGCTCTCGCCGGTACCCGGCGGGCGGGCCTCCAGCGTCGCGAGATCGAGGCGCCACTCCCACGGCCACGCGGTGCGTGCCACGAAGCGCCGGGGGCCCGATTCACCGCTCTCCAGCCAGCCGCGCAGGCGTAACTCGCGGCCATCCAGCCAGGCGAAGGTGCCCGGGTCCATCCAGGATCGGTTCTCGGCGATGCGCGGCGCCCAGGCCAGCGCGAGGCGCCGGCCGTCGGGCAGCCGCAGCGCATCGCCCGCCGGGGACGGCACGGCACGCGGCACCACGGCCGGCGATCCGTGCCACACCAGGTGGGGCAGGCGGTCCTCCCGATGCCCTCCCCTGGCGCGCCACCCGGCGAGGTCCTCCAGCGCCGAGGCGGGGCTGCCTGCCACCGGCGCAGGCCCCTGCGCCGCGGGGCGGGCTGCGGTCTCGTGGCGAAACCAGTGCCGCACCAGCGCCGGCACCGGGCAGGGCTCGCACGGTTCCTGCAGCGGCACGTAGCGCGCGGCGTCGTACAACCCGAACCACTGGCCTTCGAAGGGCGACACCGCCCACGCCACCGCTGGCGCGGCGTGGGGGGAGGACGCCGCGGATGGCCGCAGCAGAGGCGGCGCTTCACCGCCGGCGGCGAAGCACGACGCCTGGCGACTCAGGGTTGTGGCCAGCAGCAATGGCAACAGAAACAAAAATCTGGGCGGGGTGCGCATGGCCGCGGAGCGTACCGGAAGCCACGGCGACTACAATCCCGCGCTTTGAAAATCGCGAGCCCCCCGTGTCCTGGATCACCGGCATCGGCCTCACCTCCTTCGGCAGGCATCCTGGCCGCCAGACACTCGATCTCATGTCCGAGGCGGCGCAGGCCGCGCTGCTCGATGCGCGGCTCGAGCGCCGCGAGGTGGACGGGCTGCTCACCGGCTACTCCACCACCTTCCCCCACCTGATGCTGGCCACGGTGTTCGCCGAGCACTTCGGCCTGCGCCCCACTTACGCGCACGCGCTGCAGGTGGGCGGCGCCACCGGGTTCGCCATGGTGATGCTGGCGCACCACCTGGTTGACAGCGGCGCGGCGCAGCGCGTGCTGGTGGTGGCGGGCGAGAACCGGCTCACGGGCCAGAGCCGCGACGCGGCCGTACAGGCGCTGGCGCAGGTGGGTCACCCCGACTACGAGGTGCCCCTGGGCGCCACCATCCCCGCCTACTACGGGCTGGTGGCCTCGCGCTGGATCCACGAGCGCGCCCTGGCCGCGGGGTCGAAGGCGCCTGGCGAGGACGATTCGCTGCACTGGCAGCGTGAGCTGGCCGAGCTGGCGGTGCTCATGCGCCGCCACGCCGCGGGCCACCCCGGCGCGCAGTTCCGTGACCCCGTCGGCGTGGAGGACGTGATGGCCTCCAAGGCCGTGGCGAGCCCGCTCAAGCTGCTGGACTGCTGCCCGGTGTCCGACGGCGCGGCGGCGTTCGTGGTGAGCCGCAGCCGCGGCGACGGTCATGCCGTACGCATCGCCGGCACGGGCCAGGCCCACACCCACCAGCACATCAGCGCCGCACCCAGCCTGGTGCACTACGGCGCCGCCGAATCCATGGCGCGCGCCGCCGCCGCGGCCGGCTTCGGGCCGCGCCACTGCCACTACGCGGCGGTCTACGACAGCTTCACCATCACCCTGGCCATCCTGCTGGAAGAGCTGGGCCTGGCACCGGCGGGCGGGGCGGGCCGCTGCGCGCGCGAGGGCGAGTTCTCCGCCGGCGGGCGTCTGCCCCTCAACACCCACGGCGGCCTGCTGTCCTACGGCCACTGCGGCGTGGGCGGCGCCATGGCTCACCTGGCCGAGGCGCATCTGCAACTCACCGGCCGCGCCGGCGCGCGCCAGTGCGGGCAACCGGGAAAGGCGGTCCTGCACGGCGACGGGGGCGTGCTGTCGTCCCACGTGAGCCTGCTTCTGGCACGGGAGGAAGCATGAGTGCGGAACCTGGGGACTGGACACGGGGCTCGGAAGGCATCGCCTTCCAACGCTGCGAAACCTGCGCCCACACGTGGTACTTCCGGCGCGGCTTCTGCCCCGCCTGCGGCACTCCCGGCCCGCGCCTCGTCCAGGCCCGCGGCACGGGGACGGTACACGCCGTCACCGAGGTGACGCGCGCGCCCAGCGAGGCCCTGCGTGCC
>JBIIUM010000259.1:0-4128 GCA_044339985.1 Burkholderiales bacterium
GGTCCGCGCCTACACCGACCTGCTGCTGCACGACATGGGCGAGGGCCTTGCCGACGGCCGCCCCGACTACCTGGCCGGTCCGCGCGACTGGCGCACGCAGCCCCTGTGGGGACTGGGCCTCACGCGCGTGGTGAGCGGCCGGCCGCACATGGCGCTGCTGCACGACGGCCGCGCCCGCACCATCGCCGAGGCGATCCTCTGGCACGGCGGCGAGTCGGAGCGCTCGAAGGAGCGCTACCGCAACCTGCCCAAGGCGCAGCGCGAGGAGCTGCTGTTCTACCTAGAATCGATCTAGGCCGCTGAATCCTGGATCGGGCGATCGCGAGCCACCGAGATCGTTCGGGTGTTCGTGGCGTGCCTGAGATCTCTGGTGAACCTGGCCCAGGGGTCTGTGTTCGGGCCGGCTTTCGTGGGTTGCTGAAGCGGTCCTCCGGCGGCTCCCCCTTGAAGCACCTCTGCAATGCCCGTGCGACGAGCGCAAGGCACACAGAAGACTTAGCGCAGCCGTGACGCGAACCGGGGGCGGAGGGCGCGACGCCGTCCGGGCGCAGGGTTGAATCTGGATCCTGCAAGGCCCGCACCGAGCGGGGCTCAGGCTTGATGGAGGTGTAGGGAACTCATATCCTCCTCCCGGCGAATGAGGCACGATGTGGTGCATCGCGCCGTCGTCCTTCCCGCAATCGGTTGATCATTTATTGTCATCTCGGCGCCAGGCGCTCCCCCGCCGGCGACAAGACTTCTGGAGTTCGTGCAGTGATTGCATTGGGTGCAAACATAGCCGGAATGTTGCGCTATCTTACGGCCACAGGCTTGGTGCTCGTTGGGCTCATGACTACCCTGGAACCGGACGTGGGCTTTGCCGCGCCCACTGCCGCACGGCTGCTGTTCTGGACCCTGCAGATCGCCGCTGGACTGCTGGTCCTGCAGTCGCTGCTATATCTGCTGACGCGCCGTTACGGAGCCAGTCGCGTATCGAGTTGGGTTCTGGTGCTGTTTTCGGGTGTGCTTGGCGCGGTCGTGCTTGCTCCCGTTTACTGGTTGATCGGCGAAGGCCTGATGGAGCGATGGTTCGGCTACCCCGCGCTACCTGATGACGACGGTGACGATCTTGCGAGCATCGCGTTCGGCAATCCCCTGGTGGAGGAATTCTTCCACAGTGTCGGACCGGTAACTGCGACCTGGGTTCTGATCTGCCTGCCTCGGTTGCACTGGCTGGTGCCCCCGTTGTTGCACGGGCAACGTCAAACGGATGCGCAGCAGGCGGCCGTTGAGGGAGCGGAGTGCAACGACAGTCTGGGCGTGACTCTCGGCGACTCCCATGTGCTTGGGTCCGCGTCTCCTGTGAGCGCGTCGATGGCGTCGATTCCATCCGCCGAATTCCCTGATCGAGGTATGGACACGTCCGATCCTGGCATTGCGTCGCCGGTGCCGAGTTGGTTGGAACGCGTGCCAACTGAAATTGGTACGGACGTGATCGCGGTTTCCTCTGAACTGCAGTACCTTCGGATTTGGACTCCGCGCGGGTGCGCACTGATCCTTGGCGCCCTGGCTAGTGTCGAAACCGAAAGTGCGGCGCTGGGCTTGCGCGTGCACCGATCATGGTGGGTGGCTAAAAAACACGTCATGGGTGTCCGGCGTACGCCCACCGGGGCAATATGCTTGATGAGCGATGGCAGCCGTGTGCCAGTCAGCCGCCGACGGCGCGCCGAAGTGCTGGCGCACTTCGGCGACGGTGCTACGTATCGGCTTACCAGCGAATCAAAAGCTGTATCGCAAACCAAACTGTAACGACAGGGGGTTGTAACTCAATGAGTCGACGCGACCGCCGCTGTTGCCAGTTTCGTTGTCCAGTTGGACAGAGCCCACCCGTAGCCATCGGGTGTCGGCCGTCAGGCGCCACTTTGGCGTTAGTGCGTACTCGACGCCCGCAATCAACTGGAATGCGAACTTGCTGCTCGATGAGTAACTGCGTGCGGCCCCGCTCCCGCTCGGCGTGACGTCAAAGTCGATTTCCTGTACCCAGCCGACGCCCGTGCCTACGTATGGCGTCCACGCACTGCCCAGGGGGAAACGGCGCAAGCCGTTGAGGAGCAGGATGTTCGATGCAAAGTCCCCGTCGCGGGAAATGTTGGTGCCACCCTGCCGCAAGGAATCGAGCGAATGGCTGCGGTAGTTCCACTCGACCTCCGCCGCCCAACCATTTCCATACCGCCAGCCGAAATCAGCGCCCAGACCTGTTCCACTGCTGAATTCCGCTGAAAGGCTGTTTCCGGCACCTGACGGACCAGACTCAGACAGGTTCGACGAGCCGAGCCGACTATACTGTCCGTATACCGTCACGTAGAAACCCTTGGGTTCCGCCTGTGCCAAAGCGGCACCGGAGGACAGGCTGAGGCACAGCAGCGTGCCCAGAAAACTTGGGATATTGCGTCGAGACACGATCGGAAATCTCCATGAAATTGATGGATGGCTCTTCGTCGAGCCATCCCGTCCTTTATGCTGGAAAGTGTCGTTCTAGACGGCTAGCACTATTGCACCAGCGGTCTGTTGTTTGAATGAGCGGCGGGGCTGCCTCCCTGCTTGTCGGCGACTTCGCCTGTTCTGCTGCACAGGCGATCTGGCTGGTCGACCGAGCCCGCCAATTCGCGCACCTGCTCGATGGAAAAGCCGAAGCGGCGACAGCCCTTGATGAAGGTCAGGCGGCGCTTGGTCGTTTGACCGTAAACCCGTTCTCCGCGCGCCGTGGGGGGCTGGCGGGCAACGGGCCGATTTGCTCGTGGCGCCGGATGGTCAGCACGGAGCACCCGGCCTGCCGGGCAAGCGCGCCGATGCACAGGCATGGAAATGGGCCCATCAGCAACTTATCCCTCGCAGCATGCACATGCTGGCGCAGTGGCTGGCAGGGCCGCTGGCAGGACTTGAGAGAACCGCTAGCGTATGTCTCTTATCTCGTGATCAGGTCCGACGAGTGCGCCGAGTTCCGGCGAACTTGCATGGATCCAGCAAGATCACATCAAAACGGGCCCTGGGGAGAGTCCAAGGGTTCGATAACGTCGCCAACTATCTCGAACTGACCGTCGGCAGCCCCGGTGGATGTGCTGAACGCCGTCCGGCCGAGTCAACGCGAGCCCAAGGCGCCATAGGTTGCGGCCTCCAGCAACCGCTCCGCTGCGGAAGGATCATCAGGACGAAGCTGTACGATCCAGGTGTCCCAGGGCTTGTCGTTGACCAGCGCGGGGTTGTCTTCCAGAGCGGTGTTGAAGGCGAGCACCTCGCCCGCCACCGGGGCGTGAACGTCCACCGCCGCCTTTACCGATTCGAGCAGCGCCATGGCATCGCCCTGGGCCACGCGCGCCCCCAGTTTCGCCTCGCCGGCGAACACCACGTCGCCCAGCATGTCCTGCCCTGACTCGGTGACGCCCACCAGCAGTGTGCCGTCGGGCTGGGGCAGTGCCCACTCGTGGGTGTCGGTGTAGCGGCGGTCGCTGGGAGGATTCATGGCGGGCTTACCGAGGCTGGGCAAAGGGCGCGCAGCATAGCGCAGTCGGCGCGGATCAGTGGCAGCGCGCGCCGGCGCCCTCGAGCAGTTGGTTGGTGGCAGCCGTGGCGGGGTCTATGGCCACGGACCATGCGGCGGCCGTTTCGCGCACCCGCGCTCCATCGAGGCAGCCGAGATGATGGTTAGGCTCGTCCGGCCCGGCGAAGCTGCGCGTGGCCCACGGCCACTTGCGGCTCTCGCGCACGGGGTCGAGGTGCCCGTTGGCGGCCAGCAGCGCATCCAGGCACGGCTGTGGCGAGGACAGGCACTCGAGCCATGCGCGGCGAGCCAGCGCCACGAAGCGGGCGGCGGCGGGCGTGGCCACCGCGCCACCGGGAAGCGCCAGCACGTTTCCCAGCAGGTCCGGCCCCCAGTCGCGCCACCACAGCACCGAGAGGCGGCTGCCGAAGGCCGCCGCGTACTCCAGGTGGTGGTGATAGAAGCCGTTGGCGGCCGCGTCCGCCTTGCCGGTGGCGAGGGCCTCCACTTTGGCGTTGTTGGGCAGGTCGATCCACTGCACCGCTCCAGGCGCCAAGCCGTGGCGGGATGCGAAGGCGCCCCACAGGCGGCGCGGGGGATCGGTGGCGTAG
>JBIIUM010000260.1:0-4086 GCA_044339985.1 Burkholderiales bacterium
GACAGCGTGGTCTCGTCGAAGGGGCGCCCGGCGCCAACGCCGATGCTGGCAAAGCGTCGCATCAACGCCCGCTCGGACGGGTGAGTCGGCGCGAACTGCAACACGAAGTTCAGGACGTTGAAGAACGCCGGCGATGTTCTCTGCCCCTCGGGCGTGAGCGGTTTGACGAATTTGATGGCCGGTGCCGGCTTGGGCGGCGGCAGGCCCAGGAACGCCGACAGCGGCTGCACCTTGTAGCCGGCCTGCACCCGCCTGACGTTGTCCATGTCGGCCGGATCGAAGAGCTGTGTGCGATACACCGCCAGCACCAGATCGGTTTCGGCGCGAATCACTTTCTTCACGCCACGGGGCAGCATGCCGTTCCAGCGCGGCCCGGCGATGAGGTAGCTGCCCCCGCCGTTGCCGGTGCTGCGGCTGCCGATGTAGTCGAAGTTGAAGGTGTAGGCGTCGATGAGCTGAATGCTGAAGTAGCGCTTCTGGTCGATCAGCGGCACGGTGAGCACGATGGGCTCGGTGCGCAGATCCATGCCGAGGATGGAGTAGGGCGTATCCGCGTTGGGCGTCTGTACCGCCCTGTCCTCGGGCGTGAACACGCGCGAAAAGCTGCGCAGCTGGTTCCAGGGCGCCTTGTACTCGGGGCTGGCCGTGTCGACGAAGTAGGCGTACTGGATGCGGTAGCTGTCCACCAGGGGATAGCCGTAGATGTAGGCCTCCTTGGCGATGGCGCGGACTTGCTCGGGGCTGACGTCCTCCTGGGGGCGCACCGCCTCGGGCAGGAGCGCCGCGAACATTGCTGCGGCGAGGGCGAGCGCGAAAGATTTCAGGTTCATGGTCGTTGCCACGCTTTCAAGGAGGGACTGGATGGAACGCCGGCCGCCACCGGCCGCATGCGCCGGGCGCAGAGCATAGGAAGTTCCCATGCCCCCGGCAAGCGCGAGCCTGCGCCCGAGGGGCCGCCCGGCGGGACGCTTGTCCTGCCGGGGCCGCGTTGTGCATCAACCCCCTCGTTTACGCGGAAGTCTCGGTGGGCTTCGAGCGCATCGAAGAACTGGACGAGGCACTGCCGCCAAGCGCTTTCCGCCGGCGCGATGTGCCCGGGGAAGCTGGCTTCCTGACGGGCGAGGTCTTCCTGCACTACCGCGGCGCATGGGGCCAGCGAACCTCGCCGCTACCCGACTTCTACACCGGCGCCCGCGCCGCCATCGAAGGCATGCCCTTGCTCACACGGGATACCGGGTGCTAGCGCAGGCACGTTCCGAAACTGGAACTGATCTGTCCCTGCGCTCAGACCGCCTTCGACGCCAGCCAGGCCCGCCAGCCGCCCAGGGCCGTGATGTCCCGGGCGCCCTCGGCGGCCACGGCCTCGCACACGAAGCCCTGCACCCGGCTGCCGTCTTCCAGCAGCACGGTGCCGATGCCCAGCGGCGCGGGGATGCCGGCCACGAACGATCCGAAGTGTTCGGCGGGCAGTTCCCAGACCTCCAGCTCCACCGCGCCGCCACCCTCGGCCACGCGCACCATGCCGGGCCGTTCGGGCGGCCCGCCGGGCAGGGCGTAGAAGCGGTAGCACGGCGCGCTTCGGGTGGCGGCCACCAGCCGCGCGCCGCGGCTGGTGAGCTGCCCGTTCAGGGGCAGGCCGGAGAGATGGGCGCCGCACACGGCCACGCGCACCTGGCCGCTGGAAACGTGCGCGGGAAGACCGTCTTCGGGGGGCGGCAGCGGCGTGCCCACTGCCCCGGCTGTGGACACCGCTGCGCGCTGCAGCCGGTCGGCCAGGTGCAGCAGCGGCAGGTCGCGATGGGCCGGCGCGAAGAGGGTCACGCCGAAGGGCAGGCCGTTGCCGCCAAAGCCCGCCGGCACCGAGGTGGCCGACAGGTCGAGCAGGTTCATGAAGTTGGTGTAGTAGCCGAGATTCGAATTGAGGCGGATGGGGTCGGCCTCCAGGGCGGCGATGGTGTAGCAGGTGCCCGCCGTGGGGGTGAGGGCGCAGTCCACCTTCGACCAGAGCGCGCCGGTCACCCGCGCCAGGTCGCGCAGGCGGTACTGGGCGCCGTAGGCGTCAGCGGCCAGCCAGGCGCGGCTGCGCTCCAGGATGCCGCGGGTCACTGGATGCAGGGCATCGGGCCGGGCGTCGAAGAACGCGCGGATGGCGGCGTAGCGCTCCGCCACCCACGGCCCCTCGTAGAGCAACCGCGCCGCCTCCAGGAAGGGCAGCAGGTCGAACACCACCGGCTCGCCGCCGAGGCCGCGCAGGCGCTCCACCGCCCGGCCGAACAGCCGCGCGGCATCGGCGTCGCCGAAGAATTCCAGATCCGCCTCGCGCGGCACCCCGAAGCGGAAGGGCACGCCCGCACCGAAATCGAAACCGCTGGGCCGGGCCTCGCGGGAGTAGCCGTCTTCGGCGTCGAAACCCGCGGCCACGGCCAGCACGCGCTGGGCGTCGCCCGCACACAGGGCGAACACGGAAATGGTGTCCAGCGACCGGCAGGCGGGCACCGCGCCGCGCGCCGACAACAGGCCGAGGGTGGGCTTGTGCCCGATGAGGTTGTTGAAGGCCGCCGGCACGCGCCCCGAGCCGGCCGTGTCCGTGCCGAGGCTGAAGCTCGCCAGGCCCAGCGCCACCGCCAGCGCCGAGCCGGCGCTGGAGCCGCCCGACACATAGGCAGGATCGAAGCTGTTGCGCCCCGCACCGTAGGGCGAGCGCGCGCCCACCAGGCCAGTGGCGAACTGGTCCAGATTGGTCTTGCCCAGGGCGATGGCACCGGCGTCGAGGAGGCGCTGCACCACCGTGGCGTGGCGCTCGGGAACGTAGGCAAAATCGGGACAGGCGGCAGTGGTGGGCACGCCGGCCAGGTCGATGTTGTCCTTGATGGCGAAGGGGATGCCGTACAGGGGCAGACGCGAGCGGTCAGCGGCCTCCAGTTCATGCGCACGCGCCAGCAGCGCCGCGCGCGGCAGCCGTGCGATCCAGGTGTTGTGGGCGTCGGGCGCCTCGAAGCGCGGCAGCAACGCCTCCACCAGCGCCACGGGCGACAGGCCCTGGGCGTAGCGGCGGCGCAGGGTGGCGATGGACAGATCGATGGCGGTCACGGCGCGATCCCCGGCGATGTGGCGAAGGGCGCGAGTCTGAGCGACCGGACGCGGCGGATCAACGGCCGCACCGCTGCGGTGCGCTCCCAAGGGCCGGGGCTCTGGCGCACAATGCGGCTCTGCGCGCGCCGACCTGCGGCGCGATGCGCCTTGCCACCACTTTCGGGAACCCGCCATGGGCAGCAACGACCTCGCCTCCGTCGACCGCCGCATTGTCAAGGGCGTGTGCCCGCACGACTGCCCGGACACCTGCAGCCTGGAAGTCACGGTGGAACACGGCACGGCCACGGCGGTGCGCGGCGGGGACATGCCCTTCACCGAGGGCACCCTGTGCACCAAGGTGGCCCGCTACCTGGAGCGCACCTACGCGCCCGACCGGGTGCTGCATCCCCTGGCCCGCGTGGGCCCCAAGGGGCCGGGCGCCCAGTGGCGCCGCATCACCTGGGACGAGGCGCTCGACACCATCGCCGGGCGCTTCAAGGCCATCGCCGCCGAAGACCCGCAGGGCATCCTGCCCTACAGCTATGCCGGCACCATGGGGCTGCTCAACTACGCCGGCATGGACCGGCGCTTCTTCCACCACCTGGGCGCCTCGAGACTCGAGCGCACCATCTGCTCCTCGGCGGGCAAGGCCGGCATCGCGCTCACCCTGGGCGGCGGCGTGGGCATGGACCCCGAGCGGGTGGTGGATTCGAGGCTCATCCTCATCTGGGGCTCGAACCCCATCGTGTCGAACCTGCACTTCTGGTCGCGCTGCCAGGAGGCCAAGCGGCGCGGCGCGAAACTGGTGATCATCGACCCGTGGCGCAACGAGACCGCGCGCAAGTGCCACCAGTGGATCGGCATCATGCCCGGCACCGACGCCGCGCTGGCGCTGGCCCTGATGCACGTCATCGTGGCCGAGGGGCTTCAGGACCAGGACTACCTCGACCGCCACACCCTGGGCTGGGAGCCTTTCCGCGAACGTCTGGCCCAGTGGACGCCGGCGCGAGCCGC
>JBIIUM010000261.1:0-4079 GCA_044339985.1 Burkholderiales bacterium
GGTACCTCAGGGGAGTCCGGTCCCGCTGCTCGAACGGCTCCACCGGGGCAACCTGTTCGTCCACAAGTACATGGTCCCGCACAAGGCGTATACGCTGCACGCGCTGTTCCGCGAGTTCCTGCTGCAGCGGGCACTCGCCACCTTCTCCGACGGCGAGTTGCAGCAGTTGAGGCGCGAGGCTGCGGATCTCTTCGAGCGTGACGGACAGCTCGAGTTCGCCTTCGAATTGAATGTGGCGGCGGGTGAGAGCGAGCGGGCCCGCACGAGCCTGTTGTCTCTGGCGCCCCAGCTCTACCTGACCGGCCGCTGGCGGACGCTCATCGACGGGGTCGCGATGCTTCCGCCGAACGCGACGCACGGCCTGCCCTGGCTCGCGTACTGGCTCGGCGTCTCACAGTTCCACTTCGATCAGACCCAGTCCCGCGAAACCCTGGCGGCGGCTTACGACGCATTCGCCATTGCGGGGGACGTTCTCGGCCAAACACTCACGGCCGCCGCCATCCTCGGTAACTTCTACTTCGAGTATGTCGATTGGACACCGGCAGACATCTGGGTCGAGCGCCTGGCGCAGTTGGTGGGGGGTGGCGTGGTGCTGCCGGATTCCGCCTCCGAGATGTCGGTCTTTTCGGCACTCCTCTATGGGTTCGCCATCCGCAGACCGGACCATCCGATGCTCGACAGCGCGATCCGGAGGGTCGTCGAGTTGCTTCGCGAACCCGCCGACGTCAATGCCCGGATGCAGGCGGCGCTCGCCATCACGGGGCCGGTGGCATGCATGCTCGGGGCCTTCGAACTGTTCCACTCGGTCAGGGCGCATCTGTCTCCCGCGCTGGCGGACAAGGGACTGAGCGAGCTGTATCGGGCCACATGGCACATGACCTGTGGCGCGAAGCTGTCGATGGACTGCAGCGCGGACGAGGCGTACGCGGAGCTGCAGTTGGGTATCCTCCTCGCCAGGAGCTACGGCCTTCGGCAGATCGAGTACCTGAGCCACCATTTCGAGGGATTGCACGCGGCGTGCTTCTTCGATGCAGACCGCGCGGCTTGCGCGTTCGCGCTGGCGCGTGGTTGCGTCGACCCCGGTAACCCGCTGCAAGTCACTTACATGCGATGGGGAGAGTGTGCCGAGGCGTCCATTGCGGGTGATGCGACAAGGGCGCTCGATCGGGCACGCGCAGCCAAGGAAATCGGTGACCGCATCGGCTCCTACGCCCACGAGATCATCGGGTCCTTGTTCGTGGCCACGGCCATGGTGCGCTCCGGTTTACATGACGATGCCCGGGCGCTTATCGCCGAGACGCTCGCCTTCGGCACCCGGTACCGGCTGGAGACATGGCATCCCGCGCTCCACCTGGTTCAGGCGTGGTCGCATTGGCGGCTCGGCGAGCGGGAAGCCGCGCTAGAACATCTCGCGACTGCCCTGCGTACCGGCGTCGACGGCCGCTGCAGCTATGCGCGATGGGCATTCGATGCCACCCGCGACATGCTGGAGGTGGCGATCCGCGAAGGGGTTGAGACCGGCGAGGCGTGCAGGCTCGTGCGCCGCTTCCGGTACATGCCTCGAGACGCTTCGCTGGCGCAGTGGCCCTGGGCGATCCGCGTCTTCACCCTGGGTCGGTTCCAGGTCGAGGTGAACGGCGAGCCGCTCCGCTTCTCGCGGAAGATGCCTCGCAAGCCACTGGCCTTGCTGCAGTGTGTGATCGCCCACGGCGGTATCAGCGTCCCCGTCACCTGTGTCATGGACGATCTCTGGCCCGACGCGGAGGGCGACGAGGCGCATCGACGGCTCGCCCTCACGCTGCACCGCCTGCGCGGCCTCTTGAGACATACCGAGGCTGTCACCCTGGCGGGAGGCAAGCTCGGACTGGATCGTTCCCTCCTGTGGGTCGATGTGCTTGCCCTGGTGGAGAACGCCAGCGCCGCTGACGGGTCGAGTGACGATGCATCCGCGAGAGTCAGGGCAGCCGAGCAGTTTCTTGCGACGGAGACGCAGGAGCCGTGGATGTCCACCATGCGGCGGCGGCTCCTGAAATCGCCCGCACCCCGCCCGGTGCCAACCGCCGCCGCTCGAATCGGAAACCGATAAGAAACCACATGCTTGCCAGACTGGTTACCGGCCCGGTCATCCGGCCGTGGCCTACCTCACAATCGGGAGACGAGCATGATGGCGCATGGACACTCGAAGGCGGTGGCGGTATTGGCGGCCTGCCTCTGCATTGCTGGCGTGGTGCAGGCACAGGACACGAAGCCGGTCGGCGAGTTCGGCTGGTTCGGCGTGGGCAAGGCGCACGAAGTGGAGAAGGGCCACTACTACTGGGTCGGCGAGTTCTCGGGCACCTTCTTCAACGACAAGGGTGAAGGCAGCCTGTTCCACAAGGCGGGCGTGAAGTGCCCCGCCAACTTCGATCTGGACCTCAACGCCCGGAAGTCCACGGCAGGCGGCTACTGCACGGTGGCAGACGCCGATGGTGACCAGGCCTACATGAGCTGGCTCATCAAGGGCGATGGTCGCAGCGGCGCTGGTTCCTTCACCTACACGGGCGGGACCGGCAAGTACAAGGGGATCAAGGGCACCAATAACTTCACCACGCTGATCCAGGTGAACTGGCCCGATGGCACGACGTCCGGCTTCGCGAGCTGGAACAAGTAGTCGGGAGCAGGGGTTCGTGGGTCGGAGGTCAGCCCGACCCACACCAACCCAACCTACCCCGACAGCTTCGCCAGCTGCGGCTTCAACCGCGCGAGCGTTGCCTCGAAGCCCGCGAGGCGTTCCCGCTCCTGTTCCACCACCTTCGCCGGCGCGCGGGCCACGAACGATTCGTTGCCGAGCTTCGCCTGTGCCTTCGTGATCTCGCCTTCGAGCCGCGCGATCTCCTTGCCGAGGCGCTTGCGTTCCGCCGCGACGTCGATCTCCACGTGCAGCATCAGGCGCACTTCGCCGACCACCGCGACGGGCGCGTCGGCGTCCGGCAGGTTGGCTTCGAGCTTGGTGTCCGACAGGCGGGTGAGCGCGCGCAGGTAGGGGAACTGCGGTTCGATCTGGGCCGTTTCACCGGCGGAGATCAGCGGGATGCGTTCACGGGGGGCCGATGTTCATCTCGCCGCGCGGGTTGCGGCACGCGTCGACCAGTGATTTCAGTTGGGTGACGCGGGCTTCCGCGGCAGCGTCGATCTTCTCGGGCTGGCTCTTCGGGAACGGCGCGATGCTGATGCTCTCGCCGGGGGAATAGGAATTTCAAACGACGTTTGCCGCGAGTTGGCACTGTATTCCCCGTACTTTGAGCGGTCAACCGCGCGCTCCGAGGCGATCAATCCCCCCTTGCACTGACGGTACGAACGCGGCTTCGAGCCGGATCACCGTTCACCCGCCGCGCCTTGACGCCCTCACGTAACCGCGGGCCGAGCACGTTCGTCTGTTCTCTCGCGGAACCGTTGTCTTGCTCTCGGGTCAGGCTGCGTAGTCGAGCGAGAACTCCCGCGCCGCGGCGTGCGGCGGCGCCCGTACGGGCAGGCCCAACCGCCTACCGCACGCGCAGCGCTCCACGTCGATGCGGAACATGCGCTTGAGCAGCCGTGCCCAGCGCATCCGCGCCGCCTGGCCGTTCGCGTGCTCGTACGCTGGTGCGCTGTCCTTCTGCGCGGATTGCGGGATGACCGCCGCACGCAGCTTCGCGTTCGGGGCGAGCACCCCGTGAAAGCGGCTCAGGCGTTCGTTGGCGAGCGCGGGGCGGGTGATGGTGCGGCATAGCCGTTCGAGTGCCTTGCGCTGGTGGCTCGCCCACCGCACCGCGGCGCGCAGGCTGAAGCCGTGTGCATCGGCGCACAGCGCTTTGCGGGGCTTCTCCTCCTCCGTTTCCGCCCGCCAGGTCATCCCCTGCTCTTCGACCAGATAACCGCGCCGCGTGAGCCGCTTCATCAGCCGCGCGATGCTCTGCCCGAGCAGGCCCTTGAGCGCATCGCCGGCGGGGGCGCGCGCCGCATCGAAGACGGGCTCGCCCTCGGTGCGCCGATATACCCCGTCGACCACCAGGCAGTGCAGGTGGATGTTGAGATTCGCCGCCGAGCCGAATCGCTGGATG
>JBIIUM010000262.1:0-4011 GCA_044339985.1 Burkholderiales bacterium
TACCAGCTCCGCCTGGCCGATGACCCGGCCGCGGCGGGTGCTGCGCGAGTGGAGCTATTGCCCGGCGGCGGCGTGGATGCCGGGCTGGTGCGGGCGGCGGGCGTGCGCGACCTGCAGCCGCCCGTGGATGCCGAGGATCGCCTCATGCCGCCGGATCGCGCGCTGCTGCAAGCCATAGCCGACCACACCGGCGGGCGCTACGCACCCAAGCCCGCCGAGGTGTTCGATCCCATGGGAGACACGGTGCGGTTGAACCGGCCCCTGTGGCCCTGGCTTGCCGCCCTGGGCCTGCTGCTGTGGCTCGCCGACCTGGCGCTGCGGCGGGCGCCTTGGCGCGGGCGGCGCTGAGCGCGGCGCCAGGGGCCCTGGCCCGGTCGGCACAGGCGCCGCCGCCTGGATTACCCTTGATGCTTCATCAACACCGCCCGCTTCTCACCGCCATGCACCGCTTTCTCGCCACCCTGTTGACCTTGACGCTGTGGTGTCTGGCGCTGCCAGCCGCCATGGCTGCCGACGCGGCACCCATGATCCGCCTGGAGTACCGCCTGGTGGCCTTCGGTATCGACCCCAACGGCTTCGAGGGCGCCACCCGCAGGCTTTGGCGGGTGGGCGATGCCCAGTTGCGCTACGAGGAGCCGCTCAACCCCGCCACCGGCACGCAGCTGTTGGTGGTGGTTTCCATGCCCGATGCGTGGTTCATCGATGCCGCCGCCCGCCGTGGCACCTATCGCAAGGATCCGGATGCCGCCGGCAAGGTGAAGTTTCCCGCCTTCTCGCCCCAGTTCGGCGAGGACATTGCCAAGATGGAACTGGGTTTCGAGCAGAGGTGGTTCACCGAGCGCAAGGCGGAGGATGCCGGCGAGCGCACCGTGCAGGATGTGGACTGCCGCCTGCAGACGGTGGAGGCGGACGGCAAGAAGGTGACGCTGTTTGCGCGCAAGTCCGACGGCCTGCCCTACCAGGTGGTGGTGGAGTCGTCGGAGCGCGCCGTGGCGGTGCGTTTTCTGCGCTACGAGCGGGGCCTCGCGGTGGACAAGGTGTTGTTCCAGCCGCCCGCCGACGTGGAGATTCAGACCGACCCCCCGGCTGCCAAGCAATAGAGCTGCACGCGCCCCGCCGAGGTGGGCGCACCGGGGTCCTCTGGCTTACCGCTCCCGATGGCAAGCGGCGCCAAGCCAGTGATCTAGAGCCGGAACACCTTCATCACCTCATCGCCCAGATGATTGATCACCTTCACCGCAATGCGGCCCGACTTGGGCTTTGGGAACGGGCGTGACGTATCGCTGTTGAGTGTGGCCCAGGCCTCTTCGTTGATCTCTGCTTTCAGCGTGGTCTTCAACGCGCCGTAGGGATCGTTGGCGCCCAGGAAGTAGGCGTGGCGGACGAAGAAGCTCTCCTCGTTGTAGTCGGTGTCGATGAACCAGCAGGCAATGCCCTCGGGGCCGTCGCTGCGCACCTCGCCGGTCTGCGGATGGAATACGTCCACGCCGTTGACCTTGACCCGCATCTTGCCGTCTTCGGCGGGCAGCACCTCGATATCGGGTTCGCCGAAGATCACGAACAGGTTGCCCTTGCCGGTGGCCTTCAGGTCGTCGGCCATGTGCAGATCGGCGTTCATACGCGCCTTGAGCACCGGAATGCGGCCGAGCTTGCTGAACTCAGTGGCGTGCGCCTCGAAATTGAAGGCGCAGGCAATCAGCACATCGAAGTCGGCGTCGCCGGCCTCGCGCGCCGCGGCCACCAGGTCGGGCCGTGTCACCGTGCCGAACTCCGGGCCGATGAAGATGGCCGCACGCCGCTCGGCGCCGCCTTCCGCGCTGCCCGCAGCAGCCCCCTCGGTGTAGCGGCCCTCCGCGCAGATCAGCGCACCGGGCCAGGGCTTCAGTGACGTGAAGGTGATCCGGTCTTCCTTGTGCGCCTGCTGCACGCCGGCGGCCTTCAGGTTCTCCAGGATCATCTGCGGGAACGACTGTTTTTCGCCATACCCCGAGCCAGGCTCGCCCGCTTTGGTCTGGCTGGGGTCGATCAGTTCATCGTTCTCGTCCACGCCCAGCACACGGTGCGGCGACAGGCTTTCCACGGTAAACGGCCCGGCCACGCGGACCTTTTTCTTGTCGTCGTAGGGCTTGTCGTACAGGTATTCGAACTCCGCCTTGGCGGCAATCGAGGCGTCGATGGCCTTCTGCCGCGCGATGCGCGCCTGCCACCAGTCGGCGTGCAGTTTCTTCGCGGACTCGGGCCACTTGGCCTCCGCCTCGCGCGGGATCTCCCACTCCTGCCATTGCTGCTTGAGCGCCGCGTTCAACTGCTGGCGCAAGGGTTCAAGGGTCGCCTGCCATTGGTCCCAGAGCACGTCGATCTCGGCGTTGTTGGCGATGGACTTGAGCGTGATGTGCGGCACGCGTTCATAGACAAAGCCGTGACGGATGTTGCCATGGACGGATTGCGACGACGGCACGCTGCGGGTGACTTCGGCTTCCTTGAGCTGGCCTTCGCGGGAGTCGGCCAGCAGGTAGTACGGATAGCGTGCGCCCATGATGCGGGCTCGGGCCAGCGCCAGCGCGACGCGCGAGGTGTCGATGGTGATCCAGCGGCGGCCCCATTGCTCTGCCATGTCCGCTGTGGTGCCAGAACCGCAAGTGGGGTCGATCACGAGGTCGCCGGGATCGGTTGCCATCAGGATGCAGCGTTCAACGATTCGCTCGTTTGTTTGAACAACATAGGTCTTGGGCTGATAGGCGTTAAATCCGGACGAAACGTCAGTCCAAAGATTTGAATATGGGATCGCCGGAAAATCCTCGATGAAGCGGATGTAAGTTATGGTGTTGCCGACTTGGCGAGTTCTGAGTCGGCCACCTTTAGCAAGCCGATGCATTCCGGTGATGTTAGTTTTCCACCCACCAGCACCAGGCCGCAAGGTCTTGCCCTCCCATGTGTATTCAAAGAACGTCGTCTCACTGCGGCTTTGAGAAGTTAGGTTATCGAGGCGAAATATTTTGCTACCTTCCTCGATTGGAACTTCTCCCCGTTTCTCGGGCATTGTGAGCGCCCGCTTTACGCCGTTGGGTTGCAAGATTTGTGTGTATTCAGCAGCCCCATCTTCACCGAAGACCTTTCGTCGAAATAGTCCACGATACTTCAGAGACGGAAGGGACTTCGCGTACCACAGGATGCTGTCGGAAACACCAGCAAGAAACTGGGTTGTGTTGCTGGTCGTCTTAAGAATCGTGATTGTCGTGATGCAGTTTGCTTCGCCGAAAATCTCATCGAGCAAAGCCCGGACCCGATGGACATTCTCATCGCCGATCTGCACAAAGATGGAGCCAGAATCGCTGAGCAGATCGCGCGCGACGGTGAGCCGATCCCGCAGGTAAGTCAGGTAGCTGTGGATGCCGTCGCGCCACGTGTCGCGGAACGCCTTGACCTGCTCCGGCTCGCGCGTGATGTGCGCCGCGTTGCCGTCCTTCACGTCGCGGCTGGTGGTGCTCCACTGGAAGTTGCTGTTGAATTTGATGCCATAGGGCGGATCGAAGTAGATGCACTGCACGCGCCCGCGCAGGCCCTCGCGCTCGGCCAGTGACGCCATCACCTGCAATGAATCGCCCAGGATCATCCGGTTCGACCAGTTCTGGTCGTGCCGTTAGAACTCGGTCTTGTCGGCGTCCTTGGGGATCCCGTTGAAATCGGCGAACAGGTCTGCGGTGATCTGCCCGGCGTCGTGGGCGCGTTCGCGCGTCTGGCGCAGCAGGTCGTCGATCAGCGCCTTGGGGTGGACCTTCTCCTGGATGTACAGCGGCGGCGCATGGACCACGAGATCAGACCAGTCCTGCTCGTCCTTGCCGCGCCACACCAGTTGCGGGTCGAGGTCGCGGTTTCGGGTCTGCTTTTCGTCTTCGAGCCCGCCGGCAGCGCGCGCATAAGCCACCTGCACCGGCGCCTGCTCGGCCTTCTGCATCACCGACTGGTACTCGGCGGTGGGAATGTTCTTGCGCGTGGCGTCGTCGTGCTTGA
>JBIIUM010000263.1:0-4004 GCA_044339985.1 Burkholderiales bacterium
TGCGCTCCGCCGTGGAGTACAGGCCCACGTGGTCGATGTGGTCGAAGCGCCCTTGCAAGCCCACCCGGGTAAGGGTCTCGAAACCCGCCAGCGTTCCCACGAAGGACAAACGCGGGTGGATGCCGAGTATGGCGCGTTTGTCCGCCTGCTCGAATTGGTCACCTTGCACCGGGTTGTCGAGGAAATAGGTGAAATTCGAAAACAGGTTCAGGTTGTAGCGAATGGCGTAGGCGTCCAGCTCGAACCGGCCCCAACCGAAATCCGCATAGCGCGACCCAGACAGCGAGTAGCGCGAGGATTTGCCGCCGTCGGTGGGGTCCACCAGACCAAAACGGTCGATGGTCCCCGCCTCCACCGCGCGCCGCGGGATTTGGTCGGTGGCGTCCCATTTGCCGTCGTAGGCCATGAGATTCACGTCCCAGCCATTGGCCAGCGTGCCCTGGGTGAGGCGCAGCACGCCATTCAGTTTCCGGTAGTCGGAGGGGTGTTGCCATGGTCCGTCATTACCCAGCACTTCTAGGCCATAGACCAGGTGGCCGCTGCCCGCATCGGGGCTGCCGGTGAGCAGCGCGCGCCGGTAGTTGCCGCTGCCCAGTGTAACGGTGGCGGTGTTGGCGGGCAGCGATTCAGCGTAGCGCAGCGCGATGGCCCCCGCAGACGCGAAGTCACCCTGCTCGGCAAAATACGGGCCCTTGCGATAGGCGATGCGGGAAACCAGTTCGGGGATGATGAACGACAGGTCCGCGTAGCCCTGTCCATGGCCGTGGGTGGGCATGTTCACTGGCATGCCCGCCACGCTGATGGCGAGGTCGGTGCCGTGGTCGAGATTGAAGCCTCGCAGGAAGTACTGGTTCGCCTTGCCGTCGCCACTGTGCTGGGTGACGATGACACCAGGCACGAACTCGAGGATTTCGCCGGCCCGCAGCACGGGCCGGGTCTCGATGCGCCGCGCATTGACCGCGCCGCTGGAGGCGGCGTCGGAAGTGCCCACCCCTTCCTCGTAGTGGCCCTTCACCCTTACCGCCGGGGCACTGATCTCGTGGGCCAGGGCACTTGCGGCATCAACCATACACAGCGCGCACCATGTCAAGGCTCGAACAACAATGCCAATCCGCTGCATGCGGCCTCCAGGAAATGGCGCCAATCCGTTTTAATACTTTTTTTTGAAAATTAATATAGGGATTTCCCGGGCAAGCGTCAATGGCCGCCTGCGCGGTGCTCCGATGCGATCCTTTACCATCGCGCAGTTTGCGCAGCCGGCACCCCGCGCCAGACTGCGTACTACCCGAGGAGTGGTCATGCAGCGCCTCACCATTTCGCTAAGCGACGAACTGGCCCAGGATTTCGACGGCTGGATGCAACGGCACCAGTATGGCAACCGCTCCGAAGCCGTGCGCGACCTGGTGCGCGCCGCTCTGGATCAGGAGCGCCTCGACCAGGGACACCCCGGCCAGTGGTGCGTTGCCAATCTGTCCTATGTGTACGACCACCACGCCCGCGATCTGGCGGAGCGCCTGACGGCTCTTCAGCACGAGCATCACGACATGGTGGTGTCCGCCATGCACGTGCACCTGGACCACGAGGCCTGCCTCGAAACGCTGATGCTCAAAGGCCCCGTGGACGGCGTGCGTACTTTCGCCGATGCGCTCATCGCCGAACCCGGCGTGCGTCACGGCCGCATCAACCTCGTTCCCGTGGACGTGGACCGGCGCTATCACCTGGCCGGCCACGTGCACGTACATCCCCACACCTGAGGACCCCATGACCACCCCACTGCTGTTTCAGCCCCTGCGCCTGCGTGGCGTCGAACTGCCCAATCGGGTGGTGATCTCGCCCATGTGTCAATACTCGGCCACCGATGGCATGGCCAACGACTGGCACTTCGCCCACTTGGCGCGCTTCGCCCTGGGCGGCGCCGGGATGGTGTTCACCGAGGCCACGGCCGTACAGCGCGAGGGGCGCATTACCCACGGCGACCTGGGCATCTGGAGCGATGCCCACGTGGAGCCCCTGCGGCGCATCGCCGCTTTCCTCAAGTCTCAGGGAAGCGTCCCCGCCATGCAGTTGGGCCACGCCGGACGCAAAGCATCGATGCAACGCCCGTGGCACGGCAACGGGCCTCTGGACAGCGCTGACCACGACCGCGGCGAGCGCCCGTGGACTGTCCTGGCGCCCAGTGCCATCGCCATGGACGAGGGCTGGCTGGTGCCGCGGGAGATGCGCCTCGAAGACATCGACGCGCTGCGGCACAGCTTTCGCGAGGCCGCTAGGCGCGCCCTGGAGGCCGGCTTCGAGGTCATCGAACTGCACGGCGCCCACGGCTACCTGTTGCACGAGTTTCTCTCGCCGCTATCCAATACCCGCAGCGATGCCTACGGCGGCAGCTTCGACAACCGGATCCGTCTGGCGCTGGAACTTGCGGCCGATCTGCGCGCGGCGTGGCCGGCGGACAAACCCCTGTTCTTCCGTGTCTCCTCGGTGGACGGCGTGGAAGGCGGCTGGACCATCGAGGACACAGTGGTGCTTGCGCGGCGCCTCAAGTCGCTGGGCGTGGACGTGATGGACTGCTCGTCGGGCGGTCTGCTGGGCTCTGCCACGGCGGCGCGTGTAAAGCGCTTCCCCGGCTTCCAGGTGCCCTACGCGGCACAGGTACGACGCGAAGCAGCCATCGCGGCCATGGCCGTGGGGCTGATCCTAGACGGCCGCCAGGCCGAGACGGTGTTGGCGGCCGGTGAAGCCGATCTCATCGCCGTGGGGCGCGAGGCCCTCAACGACCCCAACTGGGCACTACACGCACGCGAAGCCCTGGACGCCGATCCTGAATACACTGCGTGGCCGGTGCAGACGGGCTGGTGGCTCGACAAACGCCGCAAGAGCCTCGCCAAGCCTTGAAGGCCCCGCCGCGGCGGACGGTCAACGCCTGTCAGCGTCCCGCCGCGGCCTCGGCGGCCTTGCGCAACCGCGCCTCGCGCTCGGCCAGTTTCTGGCGCAGGCGTGGCAACGCCGCCATGGCGGCCTGCTCGCCTTCGAGAATGGCCAGATTGCGGCTCTCGAAGCTGGTGGTGGCGATACGGCTGGTGTCCGGAGAGATCACCACGTCGGCGGCCTGTCCCTCTTGCGCGGCGATCACGCGACCCATCACGGTGATGCTCTGTAACAGCACGTCAACGGTGTCCTTCAAAGTCACATCCGTGCCGCGCTTGCCAATGTCCACGGCGATGACGAAATCAGCCCCCAACTCCCGGGCCGCCCGCACAGGCACGGGACTGGTGACACCGCCATCCACGAACTCCCGTCCGCCGATGGCCACTGGTTGGAACACGCCCGGCACAGCGCTCGAAGCCCGTACGGCCATACCGGCATTGCCGCGGCGAAACACCACCGACTCGCCACTGGCAAGATCGGTGGCCACGATGGCCAGGGGCAGCGGCAACTTCTCGATGGGGCGGTTGGCGAGCTTGGCGTTGACGTAGTTTTGCAGCGACTCGCCCTTGATGAAGCCGCGGTTGGGCAGGGTCCAGTCGCTCACGGCCTTTTCGTCGAGATCGAGGGCGATGCGTTGCAGGTCGAAGCCGGAGTTTCCCGCCGCATACAGGGCGGCCACCAAGCTGCCGGCACTGGTACCCGCCACGAACTCGGGCTTGAAGCCCTGGGATTCCAGGGCCTTTATCACGCCCACGTGAGCAAAGCCCCGCGCTGCACCACCTCCCAGCGCCAGACCGATACGCGGCGGCGCGATGACTATGGGTTCGGGCGGCGGCGACTCGGGAACCTGCACCGGTAGCGGCTGCACCTGCACGGGCGCCTTGGGCGGCACCGTGCAGGCGGCGAACAAGAAAAGTGGCAGGAGGCAGGCGATGCGCATGGTGGCCCGACAGTAACGCCGCAGGGCCCCGCGCGCTTCGCCGGGCGGCGAAGCCGCGAGGCGCGCTGGCGCGGGTTCAGGGCGTGAGATCGCCCACGGCACTCTGGGTGTAGTTCTGGATGCCCAAGCGGGCGATCAG
>JBIIUM010000264.1:0-3977 GCA_044339985.1 Burkholderiales bacterium
TGGCCCGCGCCGATGGTGACACGCGCCCCGCCCAGCTCGGTGGCCACGGCGGTGGTGAGCGAGGTGCTGTTGCGTTGGGTGGTGGCGCTGGACCCCAGGCTCAGGAAACCGCCGCGCGAGCGGGTGTGGCTGGCGGTCTGCATATCGAAGCTGCTCTGGCCGGCCTCGATGGAGATGCTGCCCTGGGTGGTGCCTAGGCTCAGGGTATCGCCAGCGTCGAGCTGAGCGGCGCGCAACACCATATCCCCCCCTGAGAGCAAGGTGAGCGAGCCGGCGGCGCTGATTTTGCTGCCAGCGTCCTGGCCCGTGTTCACCCGGGCGTAGTTGCGGCTGTCGTGGGTGATATCGAGGCTGCTGCCCAGGCGCACGGCGTCAAGGTTGAGGTTGCCATCCGTTTGCAGTTGGGTAATGCCCGTGCCGGCATTGCGGATCTGCGCCGCGGTGAGGGTGAGGGTGCCACCGGCGGAGGCCAGCAGCGAGCCCGCCGGGCCGCTCACGTACAGCCCGGCCACTCGATCGAGCTGCTGCGAGGCGAACACGCCGTTGCTCGCGGCTCCAGCCCCCTGGGCGGTGGTGCTGGTGATGGACAGCGCCCCGTCGGCGCGCACCACCATGCCGGTGACGGCGGCCACACGCCCGCCACCGATGGAGATGTCTTGCCGTGCATTGAGCATCGTCACATCGCCCTGCAGCAGGCCGCTGTTGCGGATATCCCCCGCGCCGATGTCCAGCAGGCGCCGACCGGCGATGGTGCCGCTGTTGGCCAGGGCGCCCTCCAGCGCGAGGGAGATCTCGTTGGCGCTCATCAGGGCGCCGGTGGCTTGTGCATCGCCGAACAGTGCGCCGCTGGCATCCAGATCCCCAGGCCGGGGGGCCAGATACACCTGGGGGACGAGGGCGGTGATGGTGGTGCCGTCGGGCAGTTGTACCGTGCGGCTTACCAGCCACACCACGTCGCTGGTGAGTTGCGCCACTTGCTTGGCGGACAGGGCGATGCCGGGGCGCAACTGCTGGGCCTTGGCAAGGGTGGCGCCCGCGTTCATGAGGGCGCGGTACTGTTGCTCGTCGCTGCGATAGTCGCCCAGGAAACGGTAGCCGGTGAGCGCGGCCACCTGCTCGCGGATCAGGCGTTGCTCGTAGAAGCCATCGCCGAGGCGCTTTTGAGTCAGGGCCGGGTCGGCTCCCAGCGCCGAGAGCATGTAGTCGCTGGAAAGCCACTGGCGGTAGCTGGTGAAGCGTGGATCGGTCTCCACCACATAGCGGGCGTTGCTGCCGGGGTTGATGCTGAACAGGCTGCTGTTGGGGAGGACGAGGGCGGGGGCGGGTTGGGGGGGTAGGGTAGGGATGCTCGCGGCGCCGGAGCCGGAACTGCCCTGACCGGGGCGCTGTGTAGTGGTGCTTGGGGTGCCGTTTAGCTGGGCCCGGGTGGAAGCGGTGGTTGAGGTGCCGGGGGAAATCGGGCTTGCGCCTTGATCCACGGCCGCGGTGCTGGTGGAAGCAGTGGTACTCAAGGAGGTTTGGGTGGCGCCTTGGGCGGCTGTGTTTAAGGCGCCAGTGCCGGACGTGGCCTGGCCAGGGCCTTGGGCGGGCGCGCCAAGGCTCTGGCTGTTGAGGGCTGCGGTTGGGGTCTGGGCATTACCGCTACTGGCGCCGCGCAGGGCGCCATTGGGAGGCAGCGCCCCGATTACCAACCCGCTACCCGCGGGTGTGGTGTTTTGCTCGTACCGCAACAGGGGCAGGGGGAGTTCGCGGGCGATGGTTTCCTGGTAGGGGTTGGAGCGCCAACCGTATTCCGGGCTGCACTTGGTGCCGAGGAAGCTACAGTCAGTCCCTACGGTGCCCCAGTCATACACCGTTCCACTGTGCTGAGTCGGCGCTTGAACCATTGAGGATTGGTTCGTCAAGGCGTTCGCCTGGCTAGAAATGCTGCCTCCCACGATGATGTGGCTGTCTTTGTTCAGGCCCGATCCGCTCAGCGTGAGTCGCAGGTCGCCTCCAACGCTGATGATGCCGGGGCGGCTTTGCGTCACCTGAACGTTTTGTACAGTTTCCGTGTACTGGCGGTAAACCTCGTAGCTCAATGCCTGCTGGTCAACGGTTTGCTTCATGTCCGCCCAGCGGCTGTTCAATTCCGTCCAGTTTCCAGGAGCAACGCCAAACACGGTCCATATGGGGTCGTTGATGGAATAGTTGTAGAAGGGGCCTGGGACCCACGCCCATTCCCAGCCGCTCCCTATGCAACTGCCACACCTGACTTGTTCATACCGACTGGCTTCGACTGGCTGGCGGCCCAGGTAATAGGCCTTGAACTGCGGGTCTCCATATTGGCTGGACGCAAGGAGGAGTCGTCGCGCCCCATCAATGTACCAACCCACCGCCTGGCTGCTGATGTACCCCTGAGAGGTGTAGTAATCCGTCTTCTGGGTCTGCGTTTGCGGCACCAGAGTCCAGCTCAAGTGCTCATTCGTATTGCGCAGCATGCCCGTAGCCAGGGTCATGTTTCCCAGGCTTTCGACGGTGGCGCTGTTGTTGTTCAGGCTCTGTGAATTGGCACTGCCGTTGATGACCGCCCGGCGGTTGGCATCCAGCGCACCGCCCAGGGCCATGTCCCCCGCGCTGAACATGAGTGCGCCTTCGCGGTTGACGATGCTCTGGGCGCCCACGTCGAGCCGTTCGCGCGCGGCGATGGTGGCCGCACTGGTTTGGCCGCTTGTGTTTTCCTCCCGGTTGGTGAGGCTCTGTGCGGCGATGGCGACATAGTCGCCGTAGATGCGCCCGGTGCCAACGTTGTCCACGGTTTGGCTGGTGATCACGGTGTTGACGCCATCCACGAGACCGCGATTGGTGATGCTGCCGCTGCTGTTTTGCGTAGTGTCCAGCAACGTGGTGCCGCCGCTTAGCAACTCGCCGCTGGCCTCGTTTTGGATGTGGTTGGCGCGCACAGAGAAATCCTGCCCTGCCTGCCACTGCCCGGCGTTGTGGAATGTGCCGCCGTGGAGTTGGACGCTCAGGCCGCCCCCGGCACGGATCTTCTGTTCGCTGGCGGTGCTGAGGTCACCCACCAGGTCGAGGGTCATATCGCCACCGGTATGCATGGTGCCGCCGGTGCCCAGGCTCTTGGCGGTGACGCGCAGGGCGCTGTTGGCGGCATTCGAGTCGTTGTTGGCCACAATGACGCCGCTGCTGTTGCCGATAGTCAGCGCGCGTTGGTTTGGCGTGGGGTTGGTGTCTTGAAGGGCGAGGGTGCGTTTGGCGCTGAGAATGCCGCGGGTATTGGTGATGGCGGTGGTAGCGATAATTGTGAGGTCGCGTTCGGCCAGGACTTGCCCGTCGGTGTTGTTCACCGTGCCAGCGCGCAGCGATAAGTCTGTGCCGACAATTCCCTGGGTGCTGGCGCTGGTCTGGCTGTTATCGATGGTGGCGGCGCTCAAGCCGACCCCGGCATTGGATTGAATCAGTCCATTGATATTGCCTATGGCAGCGCTGGTGGAGAGATTTATCTCCCCTTGGGCCAGGATGCGTCCACGGGTGTTGGTGAGATCGGCTTGTCGAGCGTCCACGGTGAGGCTGGCGGCGGCCGCCAGCAGCCCGTCGGTGTTGTTGACCTCATTGGCTGTGACGCTCATGCCGGAAGCTTTCGAGGCCAAGGTGCCGCCGGTGTTGTCCAGCGTGCCGACAGCGGTGAGGGTTAGATTGCCCTGGGTCACAAGACTGGCGTTGCGAGTGCTCAGCGTAGCCGTGGCGGTGAGGCTGGCGTCGTATGCGCTGCTCTGGCTACCAGCAATGCCGATGGTGGCGCCGCTCAGGGTCATGGCGCCTGCGGCGAGGTTGCTGCCGGTGGCCTTCAGGTCGCCGGTGGTAGTGACCTGCAGCGCCGCGCCATTGGAGGCGAAGGCCTTGAGGGTGCCGTCGGCATTGAGCCCGGCGGCCAGGGTGCCAGAGCTGTCGAGGCTGGCGGCCTGGAGGGTGAGATTGCT
>JBIIUM010000265.1:0-3974 GCA_044339985.1 Burkholderiales bacterium
TTGCTTCGGCCCTCATCGAGCAGCGCATCATTCCCGTGCTGCGCCTGAAGTCGCGCGCTCTGGCCGAGCGCGGCATCGCAGCCCTCGCCGAGGCCGGCTTCGGTTCGGTGGAAATCACCCTCACCACGCCTGACGCGCTGGCGCTCATCCGCGCGCAGCGCACCACCGCCCCGTCCGGCCTGCTGGTGGGTGCCGGCACCGTGCTCGATCTCGACAGCGCCCGCGCCTGCCTGGATGCCGGGGCCCAGTATCTGGTTTCGCCCTGCGTGGTGCCCGGCATGGGCGAGCTCGCCCACGCCGCGGGGGCCGCCTGCCTGGCGGGTGCCTTCACCCCCGGCGAGGTGCTGGCTGCCTGGCGCTCGGGTGCCGACGTGGTCAAGGTGTTTCCCGCATCCACGGGCGGGCCGGCGCACCTCGCCGCCCTGCATGCGGTGTTTCCGCACATACCGCTCTGCCCCACGGGCGGCGTGAACCTCGACAACGTGGAGGACTGGCGCCGCGCGGGCGCTGCAGTGGTGGGGGTGGGCAACCACATCCTCGACCTCGCGGCGCTGGAGGCCGGCGACCTGGCGCGGGTGATCGCCCACGCGGCGCGCTTCCTCGGCCGCCAGCAGGCATGAATCCGCGCTACCACGTGGTCAGCGTGGGCGAGCCCATGGTGGAGTTCAACCAGGTGCCCGGCGAGCCGCGCCGCTACCTGCAGGGCTTCGGCGGCGACACCATGAACGCGGTGATCGCCGCGGCCCGGCAGGGGGCGCGTACCGCCTACGTCACACGCCTGGGCGACGACGAATTCGGCCAGTGGCTGCGGGCGCTGTGGCAGACCGAGGGTGTAGACGATGCCTTCGTGGCCACCGATCCCGAGGCGCCCACCGCCGTGTACTTCGTCACCCACGGGGAGCAGGGCCACGCCTTCAGCTACCGGCGGGCTGGTTCGGCCGCGAGCCGGCTGTCGCCATCCAACCTGCCCCTGGAGCCAGTGCGCTCCACGGCGCTGCTGCACACCTCTGGCATCACCCAGGCCATCAGCGACAGCGCCTGCGATGCGGCACTGGCGGCCATTGCCGCGGCACGCACCGCCGGCGCGGGGGTGGTCTACGACTGCAACCTGCGCACCCGGCTGTGGCCGCTGGCGCGCGCCCGCGCCGTGATTGCCGCCACGGCCGGCATGAGCGATTTCTTCCTGCCCAGCCTCGAAGATGCCCGTGCCCTGTCGGGCACCCACGACCCCCAAGCCAACCTGGACTGGGCGCTGGCGCTGGGCGCGCGGCACGTGGCCCTCAAGCTGGGCGGCCAGGGCGTGCTTGCCTCGGACGGGCATCGCACCCTGCGCCTGGCGGGTCACCCCGTCGAGTGCCGCGACGCCACTGGCGCGGGCGACTGCTTCGCCGGCAGCTTCATGGCCCGCATGGCCGCCGGAGACGACTTCCACGACGCGCTGCGCTATGCCAACGCGGCCGCCGCCCTCACCTGCACGGGCTTTGGCGCCGTGGCGCCGATCCCGCGCCCCGAGGCCGTTCGTGCGCTGCTCGCCACCCAATCCACCCCGGAGTTGCACTCATGAAGATCGCCGTCGCCGGCTTCCAGCACGAAACCAACACCTTCGCACCCAGCAAGGCCGGCTTCGACACCTTCGCCCGCGGCGGCGGCTGGCCGCCCCTGGTGCGCGGCGCCGACCTGTTCGACGGCACGGCGGGCATCAACCTGCCCATCACCGGCTTCGTGGACGCCATGAAGGCCCGCCACACCCTGGTGCCGCTCGCCTGGGCCGCCGCCAGCCCCAGCGCCCACGTCACCGAAGACGCCTTCGAGCGCATCGCCGGCATGATCCTCGAGGACCTGCGCGCCGCGCTGCCCGTGGACGCCGTGTACCTCGACCTGCACGGCGCCATGGTCACCGAGCACGTGGACGATGGCGAGGGCGAGCTCCTGTCGCGGGTGCGCGCGCTGGTGGGCCCACGGGTGCCGGTGGTTGCCAGCCTCGACCTGCACGCCAACGTCACGCACCGCATGACTGCCGCCGCCGATGCACTGGCGGCCTACCGCACCTATCCCCACGTGGACATGGCCGACACCGGGGCGCGCGTGGCGCGGGTGCTGCAGCGCCTGCTCGACGGGGGCCCGCGCCTGCACCTGGCGAAGCGGCGCCTGCCCTTCCTCATCCCGCTGGGCTCGCAGTGCACGCTGCTGGAGCCCACCGGCGGCCTGTACCGCCGTCTGGAACAGCTGGAAGGCGCAGGCATCTCGGCGCTGTCCTTCACGCCCGGTTTCCCGGCGGCGGACTTCGACGAATGCGGGCCGGTGGTGTTCGGCTACGGCGAGCGGGCGGAGGCGGTGGAACAGGCCGTGGCGGCGCTGCACGACGCGGTGGCACAGCAGGAGGCGGCGTTCGCGCAGGAGATCTTCACCCCCGCCGAGGGCGTGCGTCTGGCGCAGGAGATCGCCCGCGGCGCCACGCGGCCGGTGGTGATCGCCGACACCCAGGACAACCCCGGCGCGGGCGGCGACTCCGACACCACGGGCATGCTGCGCGCCCTGGTGGAGGCGCGCGCCGAGCGCGCCGCCCTGGGCCTGATGGCCGATCCCGAGGCGGCGCGCGCCGCGCACGCGGCCGGAGAGGGCGCCACCCTCGAGATCGCCCTCGGGGGCAAGTCGCGCATCCCCGGCGACGCGCCGTTTCGCGCGCCCTTCGTGGTGGAACGCCTGTCGGAGGGCCGGTTCACCTGCACCGGCCCCTTCTACCGCGGGGCGCGCATGAACATCGGCCCCTCCGCCTGCCTGCGCATCGGCGGCGTGCGGGTGGTGGTGTCGTGCGAAAAGCCCCAGCTCGCCGACCAGGAGATGTACCGCTTCATCGGCGTGGAGCCCACCCGCGAGGCGATCCTGGTGAACAAGAGTTCGGTGCACTTCCGCGCGGACTTCACGCCCATCGCCGAGCGCATCCTGGTGTGCAAGGCCCCCGGCCCCATGCTGGCCGATCCGGCGGACTTTCCCTGGCGCCGGCTCGCCGCCGGCACGCGCCTGCGCCCCCTCGGGCCGGTCTTCGACGGCGCAGCCTGAGCCTCAACCCGCCGCCAGCGCCTGCTCCACCCAGTCGAGCCGGTCCTGGCCCCAGTGCAGCACCCCGTCCACCACGAAGGTGGGCGCGCCGAAGGCACCGGCGGCCGCCGCCTCGGCGGTGGCATCCATGAGCGCCTGCTTGATCTCGTCGGTCTGGATGGCGGCGGCGAAGGCCTCGGCATCGAAGCCCGCCACGGCGGCGATGGACTTCACGGTTTCCAGGTCGCCAATGTCCCGGCCCTCGCCCCAGCCGGCCTTGAAGAACGCCTCGTCCCAGGCCGGCAGGCGTCCGAGCCGTCGCGCCCAAAGGGCGCCGCGCATGGCCGCCACGGTGTTGAAGGGGAAGCGCTCGCTCTTCACGAACGGCACGCCGTAGCGCCGCGCGAAGCGCTCCTGGTCGGCGATCATCCAGGCGAACTTCGCCGGAACGTGCAGCGGAGACGCATTGCCCACGGCCTTGAACAGTCCGCCCAGCAGGATCGGCCTGCGCTCCAGCACTGCGCCGTGGCGCACGCAGATGGCGGGCAGCTGGGTCCACGCCAGGTAGCTGGCGGAGCTCACGTAGTCGTAGAAAAAGGTCACCGACTTGGTCATGGTCGCGTCTCCGTCGAGGGGCGGTTACCAGGGTTCCACCGAGGTGCGCACGTCGGTCTCGAAGGACCACGCCGACCGCGGCTGGGAATGCAGTTGCCAGTAGATCTCGGCGATGTCGTCGGGCTGGAGGATGCCATCGGGCCCGCGCGCCGCGAACACGTCGGGAAACAGCCGGCGCGTGGCGTCGCTCTCAATGGGGCCGTCGATCACCACGTGGGCCACGTGAATGCCCTTGGGGCCGAGTTCGCGCGCCATGCTCTGCGCCAGCGCACGCAGCGCGTGCTTGCCGCCCGCGAAGGCTGCGAAACCGCTCGCCCCCC
>JBIIUM010000006.1:0-40502 GCA_044339985.1 Burkholderiales bacterium
CGCGGCAGGTTGGTCTGGGCCGTGACCGTCAGCCGGTTGGAAAGGTCAACGAAGAAATTGTCGTCCGAGACCTTCTGCAAGTTGGTGTAAAAACTGACCCGCGGCGAGAGCATCTGGTTGTGCCGCAGGGACAAACCGTAACGGGTTTCCCCCTGGCGCTCCCGGTCGCGGTCCAGGTACTGGCCCAGGAAGATGCCGTTAAAGTCGTGCGTCATGTAGCGCACCTCGCTGTTCAGCATCAAGCCGCGCTTGGCGAGCAGCCGCGGCGAGATGGTGGCATCGTAATTGGGCGCCAGGTTGAGATAGACGGGTTGCGTGAACTCGAATCCGCTGCGGCCAGACGAGCCCCAGAAGGGACTCAGCAGCCCGGTCTTGCGGGAACTCGACAAGGGGAATTCAAGCCAGGGGAGGTAGAGAACGGGCACTTCACGCACCCGCACGGTGGCTCCATGGGCGGTGCCTTTTTCCTTGTCCCGGTCGATGTTGAGCTTGCGCAGCGCAAGGTACCACTGCTTCTCGGGCACCTGGCAGGTGCTATAGGTGGCGCCCTCGGCGCGGTAGCGGGTGCGGCTGTCGAGCCATAACTTGTCAGCTTTACCGCGCGCCTTCAGATCGCGGAAAAAATACTCCGCCGAATCAGCCGAGCCGCTGTCGTCGCGCAGATCGAAGACCAAGCGGTTCGTATTCAGTATGTCTCCCCGCCGTTCAAGCCGCACGTTTCCCGCGGCCTCCAACTGCTCACCGCGCACGTCGTAACTCAGGGCGTCCGCCGACAGCACCCGTCCGCGGCTGCGCAGCTTCACGCGCCCCCGGGCATCCATCCGCTCGTCCGTCCGGCCGGCGAGCGTGTCGGCTTCCAGGAACAGGATGGGATCGGTGCCCACGTCTTCTTCCGGCGAACTCAACAGGAAGGTTTGGGGCTTGAGCTTGAGGCCAGGCTGCTGCGCCAGAGCCAGCAGCGGCCCGGCGAGGACCACGGCGGCGAGCAAGCGCAGGGGAAAGATCATGAGAGGGTCACGCAACAGACGCCGTAAAATCGCACGATAGCCCAGTCTCGGCAATCCAGCCGCCCGCCCTTTTCCACGAATCATGGACCGCCTCGAGGAACTTCACGCTTTCGTACTGCGCGCGCTACCAGGCGTTGACTGCACGCCGGAGCCGGCGTCCGCCGATGCGAGCTTCAGGCGCTACTTCCGGATCCGCGACGGCGCCCGCAGCTGGATCGTGATGGACGCCCCGCCTGCGCACGAGGACTGCCGGCCGTTTGTCCGGGTGGCTGGACTCATGCGCGAGGCAGGCCTGAATGCACCGCAGGTGCTCGCCCAGGATCTTGAGGGCGGATTCCTGCTGCTCACCGACCTCGGGAACACCACGTTTCTTGCCGCCTTGCGCGCAGATCCCGAGTTGCAGCGCCCGTTGTTCGAATACGCCACCGACGCCCTGGTTCAATGGCAGTCAGCCACGAGCGATGGAGTACTGCCTCCCTACGACGAGATGCTGCTGCGGCGCGAACTGGAGTTGTTCCCAGATTGGTATCTTGGCCGCCACGCGGGGCTCGCGTTGTCGCCCGCGGAGCGGGAATCCCTAGACCGGGTGTTTACGCGGGTGCTGGATTGTGTCCTCGCCCAGCCCCGGGTGTACGTGCACCGCGACTACATGCCGCGCAACCTGATGGTGTGCGAACCCAACCACGGCATCCTCGACTTCCAGGACGCGGTATACGGCCCCATCACCTACGACGTGGCCTCGCTGTACCGCGATGCGTTCCTGAGTTGGGACGAGGAGGTGGTCCTGGATGGCACCATCCGCTACTGGGAAAAGGCGCGTCGCGCGGGACTGCCCGTGAGCCGGGACTTCGGCGAATTCTGGCGCGACGTGGAATGGATGGGGCTGCAGCGCCATCTCAAGGTGCTGGGCATCTTCGCACGGCTGCACTACCGCGACGGCAAGTGCGGCTACCTGGAGGACACGCCGCGCTTCGTCGGCTACGTGCGCGCCACGGCCCGCCGCTATGGCGCGCTGGCGCCCCTGCTCGGGCTGCTCGACCGCGCGGAGGGTGCCGCGGCGCCCGCCGGCGGCTACACCTTCTAGGCGCACCTGGCGTGCGCGCCATGATCCTGGCCGCGGGGCGCGGCGAGCGCATGCGCCCGCTCACCGATCGCGTGCCCAAGCCGCTGCTGCCCGCCGGCGGTCGCACGCTCATCGAGTGGCAGATCGCACGGCTGGTGCGCGCCGGGTTCACCGAGCTCGCCATCAACCACGCCCACCTGGGCGCCCAGATCGAGGCCGCCCTCGGCGACGGTGGCCGGCTGGGGGCAAGCATCCGCTATTCGCCGGAGGCCGTCGCCCTGGACACCGCCGGCGGCATCGCCGCCGCCCTGCCGCTGCTGGGGGATGCCCCCGTTGCGGTGGTGAATGGGGATGTCTACTGCGAATACGATTTCGCGGGGCTGGCGGCGGCGGTTCGGCAGTTGGCGGCGCATCCCGGCGTGGACGCCCACCTCGTCCTGGTGGACAACCCCGCCCACAATCCCGGCGGCGACTTCGCGCTTCGCCACGGCCGCCTGGTGGAAGACGGCGAGCGCCTCACGTTCAGCGGCCTGGGGGTGTACCGGCCGGCGCTCTTCCGGGACATCGCCCCCGGCAGCCGTGCCGCCCTGGCCCCCTTGCTGCGGGCGGCGCTGGCGCGCGGCCGGGTCTCGGCCGAGCACTTCCCGGGTTACTGGCTCGACGTGGGCACGCCCGAGCGGCTGGCGGCGCTCGACGCCCGCCTGCGGGAACGGCCCGGGGCGCTCCTATAATTCATTCATGAACGCTCCCCTCCAAACCCCCGCCTCGCCAGCCCCCTTCGCCGACCGCCGCCGGCGCCTCGCCGCCGCCATGGGACAGGGGGTCGCCGTCATCGGCACCGCACCGGAGCGCACTCGCAATCGCGACGTGCAGCACCCCTTCCGATTCGACAGCTACTTTTATTACCTGACGGGCTTTACCGAACCCGAGTCGGTCCTCGTGCTGGTTGCCGGGGAGCAACCGCGCAGCATCCTGTTCTGCCGTCCCAAGGACATGGAGCGCGAGATCTGGGACGGCTATCGCTTCGGCCCCGAGGCGGCCCGCGAGGCCTTCGGCGTGCACGAGGCCAGACCCATCGGCGAGCTCGACGAGGCCATGACCCGCCTGCTCTCCGACCAGCCGGCCCTCTACGCGGACGTGGGCAGCGACGCGGCCTGGGACGGCCGGCTCATCGACTGGATCAACCGCGTGCGCGCCCTGGCCCGCAGCGGTGTGACCGCGCCCGGCGAGATCCGCGACGTGCGCCGAATCCTCGACGAGATGCGGCTGTTGAAGGACACCGCCGAGCTCGACGCCATGCGCCGCGCCGCGGCCATCTCGGCGCGCGCCCACGAGCGTGCCATGCGTACAACCCGCCCCGGGCTGTTCGAGTACCAGGTGGAAGCCGAGCTGCTGCACGAGTTCCTGTCCGGCGGGTCCCCCTCGCCCGCCTACCCCAGCATCGTGGCCTCCGGCCCGAACGCCTGCGTGCTGCACTACGTGGAGAACCGCCGTCGGCTGGAGGACGGCGACCTGCTGCTCATCGATGCCGGCTGCGAGCTGGAGGGTTACGCCTCCGACATCACCCGCACCTTTCCCGTGAACGGCAGGTTCAGCGGTGCCCAGCGCGACGTCTACGAGCTGGTGCTCGCGGCGCAAGCGGCAGCCATCGATGCCGTGAAGCCCGGCAACCACTGGGAGCAACCCCACGAGGCGGCGCTGGCGGTGCTGGCGCGGGGCTTCGTCGACCTCGGCCTGTGCCGGGGTTCGCCCGAATCGGTGATCGAGTCGGGCGACTACCGCCGCTTCTACATGCACCGCACCGGCCACTGGCTTGGGCTGGACGTGCACGACGCCGGCGACTACAAGCGCGATGGCGCGTGGCGGCCGCTGGAGCCGGGCATGGTGCTCACCGTGGAGCCGGGCTGCTACATCCGGCCTGCCGACGGCGTTCCGGAAACCTTCTGGAACATCGGCGTGCGCATCGAGGACGACGCCCTGGTCACCGCGGACGGGTGCGAAATCCTCACCGCCGCCACGCCGAAGTCCGTGGCCGACGTGGAAGCCATTGTCGGTCGCGGCTGAGGCGGCCGCGGCGGTGGAGCATTTCCAGGTGGTGGTGGCTGGCGGCGGCCCGGTGGGACGCTTCACCGCGCTGGCGGCGGCGCGGGCGGGGCTGTCGGTGGCGCAGTTCGAGGCCAGGCCGAGAGGCGGCGAGGCCGGCGACCGCACGCTTGCACTCTCACGCAACAGCCGGTTGCTCATGGACGCCGCCGGGCTGGGCCCTGCGGTGGAAGCCATCGCCACGCCCATCGTGTCCATTCACGTGTCGCAGCGCGGTTGCTTCGGCCGCACCGTGATGGACGCCACCGATGCCGGTCTGCCAGCCCTGGGCCACGTGGTGGGCTACCGTGACCTGCTGGGCGCCCTGGAACCCGCCTTGCCCGCAGCCGGTGTGAAGATCACCTGGGATGCGCCCGTCACGGGCGCTGCCTTCGAGTCGGACCACTGGGCCGTTTCCACCGGCGCCGGCAACGTCAGTTGCGACGCGCTCCTCATCGCCGACGGCGGAGCAGCGCTGCCCGGGAAGCTCGGCTTCGAGATCCGCACCCGCGACTACGGCGCCAGCGCTCTGGTGGGGCGCGTGGAGACGGACCTCCCGCCCTCGGGCAGGGCGTGGGAGCGCTTCACCCCGGCGGGGCCGCTCGCGTTGCTGCCAAGGGGCCGCGGCTACGCCCTGGTCTGGGTGGACGTCCCTGCCCGGGCCGAAGCCCTTGCCGCATTGCCGGAGCCGGCATTCCTGGCGGCCCTGCAGGAAGCCTTCGGCTGGCGGGCGGGGCGCTTCACTGCGGCTTCGGACCGCGCCGCCTGGCCGCTTGCACTGCGCACCGCGCACCCGCGCGCCCGCGGCCCCGTGCTGCTGCTGGGCAACGCCGCCCAGACCCTTCACCCCGTGGCCGGCCAGGGCCTGAACCTGGGGTTGCGCGACGCGCACGCGGCGGTGGAACTGCTGCTGGCCGAGGGCCCAGGGGCGCTCGGGCGCTTCGAGACGCTACGACGCACAGACCGCACCGCCACCATCGCCTTCACGGATGGCCTGGTGCGCCTGTTCACCGCTGATGCCCCGCTGCTGCCCACCCTGCGCGGCGCGGGGCTCACCGCCCTGGACCTCGCGGCGCCGCTGCGCGCAGGCTTCGCTCGCACGGTCTCCCTGGGCATTTCCTGAGCGCATCCGCCGGGCGCGCACAACCGCGGTGCGAGCAGGGCGAGCGGCGAGCCTTTGTGATTACAATACGCGCCCTTTCGCCCTGGGCAGCCGGTGCAACGCCATGCAGGTAGGTCCATACCCCTTGCGCAACAGGCTGGCCTTGGCGCCCATGGCCGGGGTCACCGACCGGCCGTTCCGGCAACTGTGCAAGTCTCTCGGCGCCGGCTACGCAGTGTCCGAGATGGTGGCCTCCGACGTCCGCTTGCGTCATACCCCAAAGAGCCGCCGCCGCCGCAACCACGAGGGCGAAGTGGCGCCCATCGCGGTGCAGATTGCCGGCGCGGACCCGATGGCCATGGCCGAAGCGGCGCGCTTCAATGTGGACGAGGGCGCCCAGATCATCGACATCAACATGGGCTGCCCGGCCAAGAAGGTCTGCAACGTGGCGGCCGGCTCCGCACTGCTGCGCGATGAGGCGCTGGTGGCGCGCATCGTGGAGTCCGTGGTGGCGGCGGTGGGGGTGCCCGTCACGCTCAAGATCCGCACCGGCTGGGATCGTGCCAGCCGCAACGCGGTGCGCGTGGCGCGCATCGCCGAAGCCGCCGGCGTCCGCCTGTTGGCCGTGCACGGCCGCACCCGCGCCGATCTCTACGAGGGCAGCGCCGAGTACGACACCATCGCGGCGGTGAAAGCGGCGGTGCGCATCCCGGTGCTCGCCAACGGCGACGTGGATTCCCCGCGCAAGGCCCTCGAGGTGCTGGCCCGCACCGGCGCCGACGGCGTGATGATTGGCCGGGCCGCCCAGGGCCGTCCGTGGATCTTCCGCGAAATCGACCAGTTCCTGCGCGAAGGAACCCTGCCGCCGCCGCCGACACGCGCCGAGATTCACGGCATCCTGCGCAGCCACGTGCAGGCGCTGCACGCCTTCTACGGCGAGCCGGCGGGGGTGCGCGTGGCGCGCAAGCACGTGGGCTGGACGGCACGTGCGCTCGACAGCGCAGAAGGCTTGCGCCAGGCCTTCAATGTGCTGACCGACGCCGAAGCCCAACTGCGCGCGCTGGACGATTTCTTCCTCGATCCGGAGCGCTTCGCCGCGCTGCCCGAGGCGCTCGCCGCATGAGAGCCAAGGCCCCTCCCCCCATCGACGAAACCGAGCTGGCGCGCTGCGTGCGCCGGGCGGTGGACAACTACATCCGCGATCTCGACGGCGAGCGTCCCGGCCCCATCTACGACATGGTGGTCCAGGCCGTGGAGCGGCCGCTGATCGAGATGATCCTCGCCTACTCAGGCGGCAACCAGACCATCGCCGCCGAAGCGCTGGGCATGAACCGCAACACACTGAGAAAAAAGCTCAAGGCCCACGGCCTGCTGTAGAAATCATCGCACCATGGCCCATCCCCGACAGGCGCTGATCAGCGTCTCCGACAAGACCGGTGCGGTGGACTTCGCCCGGGCACTCGCGACCTTCGGTTATCGCATCCTGTCCACCGGCGGCACCGCGCGGCTGCTGGCGGAGGCGGGCATCCCGGTGACGGAAGTGGCCGACGTCACCGGCTTCCCGGAAATGCTCGACGGGCGCGTGAAGACGCTCCACCCCGGCATCCACGGCGGCATCCTGGCGCGCCGCGACCTGCCGGCGCACATGGACGCGCTGGCGGGGGCGGGCATCGGCGCCATCGACGTGGTGGCGGTGAATCTGTATCCCTTCCGCCAGACGGTGGCCCGGGCCGACTGCAGTCTCGAAGAGGCCATCGAGAACATCGATATCGGCGGGCCGGCCATGGTGCGCGCTGCAGCCAAGAACCACGCCCATGTGGCGGTGCTCACCGACCCCGCCGACTACGCCGCCGTGGTGGCCGAGATGCAGGCCTCGGATGGTAACGTCAGCGCGGCGACGCGTTTCGCGCTGGCCTGCAAGGCCTTCAGCCACACCGCCAGCTACGACGGCGCCATCGCCAATTACCTCACGGCCGTGGGCGCCGGGGGCACCCGGACAGCTTTTCCCCGGCGCCTGAACCTCGCCTTCGAACTGGTGCAGCAACTGCGCTATGGCGAGAACCCGCACCAGCAGGCGGCCTTCTACCGTGACGCGGAACCCGCGCCCGGCACCCTGTCGCACTACCGGCAGCATCAGGGCAAAGAGCTCTCCTACAACAACATCGCCGACGCCGATGCCGCCTGGGAGTGCGTGCGCAGCTTCGACGCGCCGGCGTGCGTGATCGTCAAGCACGCCAACCCCTGCGGCGTGGCCGTGGCGCACTCGCCCGCGCAGGCCTACCGCAACGCCTTCGAAACAGACCCCACATCGGCCTTTGGCGGCATCATCGCTTTCAATCGCGCCGTAGGCCGCGTTGCGGCGGAGGCTGTCATCGGCCAGTTCGTGGAGGTGCTGATCGCACCGGGTTTCGATGCCGCCGCGCTGGAAGTGCTGGCGTCCAAGGCTGGTGTGCGGGTGCTGGAGGTGCCTCCCGGCGAGAGCTTCAACGAGTTCGATTTGAAGCGCGTGGGTGGAGGGCTTCTGGTGCAGGATCCCGACGCGCGCAACGTGGCGGCCTCGGACCTGCGTGTGGTGACCAGGCGCGCACCCACCGACGCGCAACTGGCCGACCTTCTGTTCGCCTGGCGGGTGGCGAAGTTCGTCAAGTCCAACGCCATCGTGTTCTGTGGCGGCGGCCGTACCCTGGGCGTGGGTGCCGGCCAGATGAGCCGCATCGACTCGGCGCGCATCGCCTCGATCAAGGCGGACCAGGCCAGGCTTTCCCTGGCGGATTCGGTGGTGGCCTCGGACGCCTTCTTCCCGTTCCGCGACGGCCTGGACGTGGTGGCCGATGCCGGCGCCGTGGCGGTGATACAGCCTGGAGGCAGCGTGCGGGATGAAGAGGTGATCGCCGCTGCCGATGAGCGCGGCATCGCCATGGTGCTCACCGGCGTGCGCCACTTCCGGCATTGAGCCACCCATGAACCTGATGGTGATCGGCGGGGGCGGGAGAGAGCATGCGCTTGCCTGGCGGCTGGCCCAGTCGCCGCGCGTGGCGCGGGTGTACGTGGCGCCAGGCAACGCCGGCACGGCCCGCGAGGACGGGCTGTTCAACGTGCCCCTGTCGAGCATCCCGGCGCTGGTGGACTTCGCCCGGCGCGAGGGCGTGGCGCTCACCGTGGTGGGCCCAGAGGCGCCTCTGTCCGAGGGCGTGGTGGACGCCTTCCGGGCCGCCGGGCTGCGGATCTTCGGCCCCACCCGCCGCGCGGCCCAGCTGGAAGCCTCCAAGGACTTCGCCAAGCGCTTCATGGTCCGCCACGGCATTCCCACCGCGCGCTACGAATCCTTCACCGACGCCGCCGCCGCCCACGCCCATGTGGACGCCCAGGGCGCGCCCATCGTGGTGAAGGCCGATGGGCTGGCCGCGGGCAAGGGGGTAGTGGTGGCTGCCACGGCACAGGAGGCCCACGAGGCCATCGACGCCATGCTCGACGGCGGCGCCCTGGGGGCAGCCGGCGCGCGCGTGGTGATCGAGGAGTGCATCGAAGGCGAGGAAGCCAGCTTCATCGTCATGGTGGATGGCCGGCATGTGCTGCCGCTCGCCTCCAGCCAGGATCACAAGCGCCTGCTGGATGGCGACCGTGGGCCCAACACCGGCGGCATGGGCGCCTATTCACCGGCGCCGGTGCTCACGCCCGCCCTTCACGCCCGCGTCATGCGCGAGGTGATCCAACCCGTGGTTAGCGGCATGGAGGCCGAGGGCGAGAGCTACACCGGCTTCCTCTACGCGGGCCTCATGATCACGCCCGCGGGCGACCTGAAGGTGCTGGAATTCAACTGCCGCATGGGCGACCCCGAAACCCAGCCCATCCTCATGCGTCTCAAGTCCGACCTGCACACGCTGGTGGAGCACGCCGTCAACGGCACCCTGGACCGGGCCGAAGCCCAGTGGGACCGTCGCGTGGCGCTGGGCGTGGTGATGGCCGCCCACGGCTATCCCGTAGCACCGCGCAAGGGCGACCCCATCACCGGCCTGCCGCGCGACGGCGACGATTTCCACGTATTCCACGCCGGCACCGCCGCAGCCGACGGGCAGGTGGTCACCAGCGGCGGGCGCGTGCTGTGCGTCACCGCCCTGGGTGACACGGTGCGCGTGGCCCAGCGACGCGCCTACGAGATCGCCGACCAGATCCGCTTCGCGGGCAGCCAGATGCGCCGCGACATCGGCCACCGTGCCATCGAGGCGCGAAGGAGCCAGCTGTGAACGGGCACGCGCCATCACCATGAGTGCGACAGTGGACCTCGTGGCCGCCAAGGCCTTCTTCACGGGCCTGCAGGATTCCATCGTGGCCGGACTTTCCGAGATGGACGGACTGCACTTCCGCCGCGATGCCTGGGAGCGCCCCGAGGGCGGCGGCGGCGCCTCCTGCCTGCTGGAGGAAGGCCGGTTGTTCGAGCGCGCCGGCGTGGCCTTCTCCCACGTGATGGGCGACAAGCTGCCCCCGTCTGCCAGCGCCGGCCGCCCGGAGCTGGCCGGCCGCGGTTTCGAGGCCATGGGGGTGTCGCTGGTTCTGCACCCGCGCAACCCCTACGTGCCCACGGTCCACATGAACGTGCGCCTGTTCACCGCCTCGAAGGCGGGGGAGGCGCCGGTGTTCTGGTTCGGCGGCGGCATGGACCTCACGCCCTATTACGGGTTCGAGGAAGACGCCGTGCACTTTCACGCCACCTGCAAGGCGGCGCTGGATCCCTTCGGCGAAGCCTTCTACCCGCGCTTCAAGCGCTGGTGCGACCGCTACTTCTTCCTCAAGCACCGCAATGAGCCGCGCGGCATCGGCGGCATCTTCTACGACGACATGGCCGAGGGCGGCTTCGACACCGCCTTCGCCCTCACCCGCAGCGTGGGCGGCCACTTCCTCGAAGCCTATCTCCCCATCGTGGCGCGCCGCCGCGACTGCGCCTGGGGCGAGCGCGAGCGCGACTTCCAGGCCTATCGCCGCGGCCGCTACGTGGAATTCAACCTGGTGTTCGACCGCGGCACGCTGTTCGGGCTGCAGTCGGGCGGGCGCACCGAGTCCATCCTCATGTCGCTCCCGCCCATCGTGAAATGGCGCTACGACTGGCACCCGGCCGCGGGCAGCCCCGAGGCGGCGCTCTACGAGCGCTTCCTCACCGGGCGAGACTGGATAGCGCTGCCACCGGAAGCCTGAAGCCCGCGGTTCGCCGCCGGCGTCCCAGGCCCGCGCGGCGCGCGGCTATTCCCCCAGATACGCCTGCCGCACCTGCGCGCTCGCCAGCAACGCGGCAGCACTGTCGGTGAGGGTGATGGCGCCGGATTCCATCACGTAGCCCCGGCTCGCCGCCTGCAGGGCCAGGCTGGCGTTCTGCTCCACCAGCAGCACGGTCACGCCCTCGGCCGAGATCATGCGGATCACCTCGAAGATTTTTTGCACCATCATGGGCGCGAGGCCCATGCTGGGCTCGTCCAGCAGCAGCAGGCGCGGGCGGCCCATGAGGGCGCGGCCGATGGCCAGCATCTGCTGCTCCCCGCCCGAGAGCGTGCCCGCCACCTGGGCGCGACGCTCGTGCAGCCGCGGGAACAGGTCGAGCACCCGCGCCATGTCGGCCTTCACGGCCGCGCGGTCATGGCGGATGTAGGCGCCCATCTCCAGGTTTTCGCGCACCGTGAGCCTGGCGAACACGCCGCGACCCTCGGGCACCAGCGCGATGCCCCTGAGCAGCAGGCGGTGCGAGGGCTCGCGGGTGATGGCGTGGCCATCGAAATGCACACTGCCGCCCGAAGGCCGCAGCATGCCGGCCAGCGCCTTGAGCGTGGTGGTCTTGCCGGCGCCGTTGGCGCCGATCAGCGCCACCAGTTCGCCCTGCTCCACCGCGAGGTCGATGCCGCGCACTGCCACGATGCCGCCATAAGACACCTCCAGCCCCTTCACTTCCAGCAGGCTCACGGCAATGCCTCAGGCCGCATGGGCCGCCTCCACTCCCAGGTAGGCGGCGATCACCGCGGGGTCGCGCTGCACTTCGCGGGGCGCGCCCTCGGCGATGCGCTTGCCGTAGTCGAGCACGGCCACACGGTCGCACAGCCCCATCACCAGCTTCACGTCGTGCTCGATCAGCAGCACCGTGGTGCCGTCGGCGCGGATGCGGCCCACGAGCTGGCCCAGGGCGAGGCGCTCGGTGGGGTTCATGCCCGCGGCCGGCTCGTCCAGGGCCAGCAGCCTGGGCTCGGTGGCCAGGGCCCGGGCGATTTCCAGGCGGCGCTGGTCGCCATAGGAGAGATTGCGGGCGATCACGTTGGAGTGGCGCTCCACGCCCACGTAGTGCAGCAGCGCGTGGGCGCGCTCCGCGATGGCCTTTTCCTCGGCGCGCGTGGCGGCCGTGCGCAGCATGGCGCCTAACACGCCGGCGCGGGTGCGCAGGTGGCGCCCCACCATCACGTTCTCGAGCGCCGTCATGTTGGCGAACAGGCGGATGTTCTGGAAGGTGCGCGCCACGCCCGCGCGCACCACCCGATGGGGCTGCTTCAGCGGCAGGGGCGCGCCGTCCAGGCGCACCTCGCCCGCGTCGGGCACGTACAGGCCGGTGAGCACGTTGAACAGGGTGGTCTTGCCGGCGCCGTTGGGGCCGATGAGCCCGTAGATCTCGCCCCGGCCGATGGTGAGGGAGACCTCCGACAGCGCCGTGAGGCCGCCGAAGCGCTTCACCACGCCGCGCACGTGCAGCAGCGGTGCGCTCATGGCACCTCGGGCCCGCGGCCCGCGGCAAACTCGCGCTTGCGCGCGCGGGACGGGAACAGCCCGGCGGGGCGAAAGCGCATCATCAGCACCAGCGCCGCGCCGAACAGCAGCATGCGGATCACCTCGGGTTCGATCACAACCCGGCCCAGCACGCCCTTCTGCAGCGGCTCCACCGTGTGGCGCAGCAGCTCGGGCACGAAGGTGAGCAGCACGGCGCCGAGCACCACACCCCAGACGTTGCCCATGCCGCCCAGCACCACCATGGCCAGCACCATGATGGACTCCACCAGCCCGAAGCTCTCGGGGCTGACGAACCCCTGCATGGCGGCGAACATGCCGCCGGCGATCCCGCCGAAGCTCGCGCCCATGGCGAAGGCCAGCAGCTTGACGTTGCGGGTGTCGATGCCCACCGCCTTGGCGGCCAGTTCGTCTTCGCGAATCGCCATCCAGGCGCGGCCGATGCGCGAGTCCTCCAGCCGCAGGCTCACCACGATCACCGCCACCATCACCAACAGCAGCAGGTAGTAGTACTTGATGGGTCCGCTGAAGGCCAGTCCAAGGAAGATCTCGGGCTTGGAGAAACTGAAATCGCCAAGGCGAAACGGATCGATCAGCGTCACGCCCTGGGGCCCGTTGGTGACGTTGAAGGGCTGCGACAGGTTGTTCATGAAAATACGCACGATCTCGCCGAAGCCCAGCGTGACGATGGCCAGGTAGTCGCCACGCAGCTTGAGGGTGGGCGCACCCAGCAACACGCCCGCCACGCACGCCAGCAATGCGCCCATGGGCAGGATCACCCAGAAAGGCAGGTGCAGGCCGAAGTGCGGCGAGGCCAGCAGCGCGTAGGCATATGCCCCCACCGCGTAGAAGGCGATGTAGCCCAGGTCGAGCAGCCCGGCGAAGCCCACCACGATGTTCAGCCCTAGGGCAAGCAGCGCGAACAGGATGGCGAGGTTGGTCACCCGCACCCAGGTGGTGCCCGCCTGGGCCAGCATGAAGGGCAGGATCAGCAGCACACCAGCCAGCAGCGCGAGGCCCACCCACGGCTTGGTGCCGCGGCGGCGGAACAGGGCGCTCAGGGCATCGGCCATGGCCGCCTCAGGCGCGGTCCGAGACGCGTTCGCCCAGCAACCCCGAGGGCCGGAACACCAGCACCACGATCAGCACCACGAAGGCGAACACGTCCTGGTAGTTGCTGCCGAACAGCACCACGTGCCCATCCTGGGCGCAGCGCTCGGCCAAGGCGCTGGACAGGAAGTCCACGTGGCACAGGTCCGTCAACTCGCCGATGTAGCCCGTGCCCAGCGCCTCCACCACGCCCAGCAGGATGCCGCCCAGCATGGCACCGGCCATGTTGCCGATGCCGCCCAGCACGGCGGCGCAGAACGCCTTGAGCCCCAGCATGGCGCCGAAGGTGTAATGGGCGATGCCGTAGTAGAGCCCATTGAGCACCCCCGCCACGGCGCCGAGCCCCGCGCCGATCACGAAGGTGGTGGAAATCACCCGGTCGATGGGAATGCCCATCAGGCCAGCCACGGCAGGGTTTTCGGAGGTGGCGCGCATGGCCATTCCCAGCCGGGTGCGATACACCAGCAGCGTGAGGCCGCCCATCATCAGTAGGCAGGTGGCGATGATGATGATCTGCACCAGACTGATGCTGGCGCCCGCCACCTCGAACACCGGGTTGGGGAGAATCTGCGGAAAGGGCAAGGGATTGCGGCTAAAGATCATCAGGGCCACGTTCTGCAGGATGATGGAGATGCCGATGGCGGTGATGAGCGGCGCGAGCCGCGGCGCGCCGCGCAGCGGCCGGTAGGCCGCGCGCTCGATGCTCCAGCCCAGCAGCATGCACACCGGCACGGCCGAAGCCACGCCCGCCAGCACCACCACCGTGGGCGGCAGACCGGCCGAGCCGGCCAGCGCGCCGATGGTCCACAGCGCCACCATGCCGCCGATCATCACCACCTCGCCGTGGGCGAAGTTGATGAGCTGGATGATGCCGTACACCATGGTGTAGCCGAGCGCGACCACGGCATACACGCTGCCCAGCGTGAGCCCGTTGATGAGTTGCTGCAGGAAGATGTCCATGGGGCGGAGAGTGTGCGGCAGGCGGCGGCGCTCGGAAACGAAAACAGCACCCGAGGGTGCCGTTTTCGTACCGGACCGCTGCGCGGGCGGGCTACTTCTTTTCTTCGGCCTTGGGGGCTTCGGCAGCGGGCGCCGCGGCCGCGGCGGGTGCCTCGGCGGGCTTCGCGGCCGCGGCGAATTCAGCGATGGGAATGGTCTTGCCACCCTTGATCACCGCCACGGGCTCGATCTTGCCGGCCTTCATGGTGAAGATGGTCATCTCCGCGTCCTTTCGATCGCCCTTCTCGTCGAATTCGATATGCCCGCTGGCACCGTCGTACTGCAAGGCTTTCAGCGCCGGCAGGAACACGGCGGGATCAGTCGAGTCCGCCTTCTTCATGGCGGCGATGATCATGTTGGCCGCATCGTAGGTGAAGGGGGCGTAGATGACGGGGTCGGCATTGAATTTCTTGCGGTAGGCGTCCAGAAAGGCCGCGCCGGAGGCCTGCACGGGAATGCCCGCCTGGGAACAGAGCAACCCCTCGGCGGCGGCGCCGGCAAGTTCCTGCATCTTGTCTGAGCACGCGCCGTCTCCGAAGGCAAACCGTGCCTTGATGCCCAGTTCGCGCGCCTGCTTCATGAGCGGGCCCGCGCCGGAGTCCATGCCGCCATAGAACACCGCGTCAGGCGACTTGCCCTTGATCTTGGTGAGGACGCCCTTCCAGTCGATGGTCTTGTCGGTGCCCTTTTCCCGCGGCAGCACCTTCACGCCCGCCGCCTTGAGACTGTTTTCCACCTCGTTGGCCAAGCCTGCGCCGTAGGCTGTGGCATCGTCGATGATGGCCACCAGCTTGGGCTTGGTCTCGGAGAGCAGATAGCTGGCGATGGCGGGGCCTTGCTGGTCGTCACGGCCCACGGTGCGGAAGGTGACGGCGAAACCCTGCTCAGTGAGCTTGGGGTTGGTGGCCGAACCGGTGATGACCGGGATGCCGGCGGTGTTGTAGACGGACGAAGCCGGAATGGCCACGCCCGAGTTCAGGTGCCCGATGACCCCGGCGACTTTGGCATCGGCGAATTTCTGGGCAATCAGTGGCCCCTTGTTGGGGTTGCCTTCGTCGTCCTCGGACATGAGTTCGAATTTCACCGGCTTGCCGCCAATGGTGATGCCCTTGGAATTGGCCTCATCCACGGCCAGGCTCACGCCCGATTCATTGTCCTTGCCCAGGTGGGCGATGCCCCCGGTGAGGGGGGCGGCATGCCCCAGTTTGACCGTGATGGCGGCAGGCGCGGCGGCAGGCGCGGCTGCCGGTGGCGGCGTTTGCTCCTGCTGACCGCAGGCCGCGAGAAACAACGCCACGATGGCAGAGGCTGCGGCGATGGGGTGCAGACTGTTGGAAAAACGAGCCATGGAGAAATCCTCGAAAGACGGCTGGCAGTATCTAAACTGCTGGCGATTATTCCCTTTCACCCCAAAGCGGTCAATTCGGTGCCGCGCAGTAACGCCCCGGTAGCCCGCAACAGCGTCCAGGCTGTTCCGTCGCAGCGCCCGACGAACACCTGCCTGGAAAATCCGGGATCGAGGCTTGGAAAACAACGGCCCCAGCGAACTTCCGTAGCAATCGGGCAATGCATCAAATCAGCGCATTTCCAACGCGGCATGTTTGGCTATTCCGGATGCCATCTGATACTCATGCCAATGGTCGATTCAAAAAAATGTTGAAAAGAAGCCATGAAACTCGTAATTTATCGAAGAAAACAGAAAGCAGTTTCCTGATACTCACGAAACCAAGTTGAAACCCTTTTTTTTCTTTATGCGTGAACTGCGCTTCTTAAAGGACATCGTACGTGGACGAATTGGAAAAGGTCTTATCTCAGATTGCCGAGCTGCAAACAAAAGCCAGGGAACTCCAGCAAAAGAAAAAATCCACCGTGATTGAGGAAATCAAACTCAAAATCAAGCAATATGGTCTGACAGCCAAGGACTTGGGATTGGTTTCGTCATCGGCTCGAGACGACGAGCGCAGAAGCGTGGCAATCAAATACCGGTCGGGCGACAACACTTGGACCGGTAGAGGCAGGAAACCCAAGTGGGTCGAGGAACATCTCTCCGGCGGAGGTTCGCTGGAAAGCCTGGCGGTGTGATCAGGCCGGCGCGGACGCTGTGCGACCGACGGCGGACGCGCCCGGGTTTCAAACGCACCGGGCCGAGCAACCGGTTGGCAGGCTTCCCTGGCACCGCCAGCGGATGCCGACACGGCACACACAGGCTAAACACGCAACCGGAAAAACCTTCTGCCGGACCCCAAAAACCGGCTGGGTCACCCGATTACCGAAACATGCCTTGAAACGGTGCTGTCCCGGTCAAGGGCCGTGCAGATTATCGCTATGATAGCTGGCGATCCCGCAGCCTGATGGCCAGGGGGCTACACTTTCGAGAAATCAACTCCAGCCTTCGCGATCGCGGACTTCGACAACCGGAAAGCAATCTCGCAAAGGCTGGAGGTAATGCTCAACGCCCATTAATTACTTGAGCGACAGGATCCAGTCCACCACCACCTTGATGTCCTCATCCTTCAGGTTGGGGTGGGGAGTCATGGGTACGGCACCCCAGTTCCCGGAGCCGCCCTTCTTGATCTTTTCCACCAGCATGGCCGGGGCCTTGGCGTCACCCGCATACTTCTTGGCCACTTCCTTGTAGGCGGGACCCACCAGCTTGGTGGCCTCGGCGTGGCAGGCCATGCAATCGCTGCCCTTCATGACAGCCTGGGCCTTGGCGGCATCGGCGTGGGCTGCCGCAGAGGCCAACAACCCGGCGGCTGCGAAGGCGACGGACAAAAGAGACGGCTTCATTGCGGAACTCTCCTAAAAAAATCGGACGTTACGAACTACCCTTCAATTCTAGGGGCTTTCCGGAGCCGGGGGAACTGCCCGCCCATGGGCGACTGCGCCCTGGCTGCTCCTGGATCCGGCAAAACCCCATGTTGATGCACAGCCAGGAACGCCACGCCTTGCGCAGGGGTTGACTGGCAGCCACACGATATCTTTGGCCGGACACCGGCTTACAGGCCCAATTCGGCCCACAGGGCATCCACCTTCCGGCAGACGGCCTCGTCCATGGCGATGGGCTTGCCCCATTCGCGGCTGGTCTCCCCCGGCCACTTGTTGGTGGCATCAATGCCCATCTTCGAGCCCAGGCCCGACACTGGGCTGGCGAAATCCAGGTAGTCGATGGGGGTGTTGTCCACCAGCAGCGTGTCCCGCGACGGATCCACCCGGGTGGTGAGCGCCCAGATCACCTCCTTCCAGTCGCGCACGTCCACGTCGTCATCCACCACCACGATGAACTTGGTGTACATGAACTGGCGCAGGAAGGACCAGACGCCGAACATGACGCGCTTGGCATGCCCCGGGTACTGCTTGCGCATGGAAACCACCGCCAGCCGGTAGGAGCAGCCCTCGGGGGGCAGGTAGAAATCGGTGATCTCGGGGAACTGCTTCACCAGCAGCGGCACGAACACCTCGTTGAGCGCCACACCCAGGATGGCCGGCTCGTCGGGCGGCTTGCCCGTGTAGGTGGAGTGGTAGATGGGGTCGCGGCGCAGGGTGATGCGCTGCACGGTGAGCACGGGAAAGCGGTCCTGCTCGTTGTAGTAGCCGGTGTGATCGCCGAAGGGGCCTTCGAGCGCCGTATCGCCGGGCGCGATCACGCCCTCCAGCACGATCTCGGCGCTGGCCGGCACCTGCAGGTCGCTGCCGAGGCACTTCACCAGCTCGGTTTTGGCGCCGCGCAGCAGGCCGGCGAACTGGTACTCGGAAAGCGAGTCAGGCACGGGAGTGACGGCGCCCAGGATGGTGGCGGGGTCGGCGCCCAGGGCCACCGCCACCGGAAAGGGCTCATCCGGCTTCTCGAGGCCATGGTCGCGGAAATCCAGCGCCCCGCCCCGGTGGGCCAGCCAGCGCATGATCAGCCGGTCGCGGCCGATCACCTGCTGGCGGTAGATGCCCAGATTCTGCCGCGCGCGGCGCGGACCGCGCGTGACCGTGAGGCCCCAGGTGATCAGCGGGCCGGCGTCCCCCGGCCAGCAGGTCTGCACTGGCAGTCGTCCCAGGTCCACGTCGGCGCCCTCCCACACCACCTCCTGGCAGGGCGCGCTGGACAGCACCTTGGGCGCCATGTGGAGCACCTGCTTGAGGATGGGCAGCTTGTCCCAGGCGTCCTTCAGCCCCCTGGGCGGCTCGGGCTCCTTGAGGTAGGCAAGCAGCTTGCCCACCTCGCGCAGCGCCGCCACCGAATCCTCGCCCATGCCCATGGCCACGCGCTTCGGCGTGCCGAACAGATTGCCCAGCACGGGCATGGAGAAGCCCGTGGGATTCTCGAACAGCAATGCCGGCCCGCCGGCGCGCAGCACCCGGTCGCAGATCTCGGTCATCTCCAGGCGCGGCGACACCGGCACGCGGATGCGCCTGAGCTCCCCGAGGGATTCCAGTTGCGCGAGGAAGTCGCGCAGGTCGCGATAGCGCATGGGGTCACACTACCTGACAGAGGCCGCCGTCCATGGGGACGATGGCGCCGGTGAGATAGGCCGCGCGCGCCGAGGCGAGGAACAGCGCCACCTGCGCGATGTCCTCGTTGGTGGCGTAGCGCCCGAGCGGCACCTTGGCCTGGCCCGCTGCGAGCACCTGCTCGCGGCTGAGCCCGCTGCGCTGCGTCTCCAGCGCCAGCGCCTCCTCCAGCCGCTCGCCCATCACCGGGCCCGGGTTGATGGCGTTGATGCGCACGCCCCTGGGCCCGTACACCCCCGCCAGCCCCACGCTGGCCAGCATGAGCGCCGCATTGGCCGCGCCGCCAGGCAGGTGGATGGGGGTGGCCATGCGCCCGCCCATGCCGATCACGTTCACCACCGCGCCGCCACCGTCGGCCGCGAGCGCCGGCAGCAGCGCATCCATGGCGTGCACGTACGTGAAGTACTTGGCATCCATGGCGGCGTGCCAGGCCGCGGCGGTGAGCTGGTCGGGCGGCGTGCGCCGCGCCGCGCCGGCGGAATTCACCAGCACGTGGGGCTTGCCCAGCGCGGCAGCCACCTCTTCGGCCATGCGGGCAGCATCCTCCGGCCTCGAGAGGTCGGCCACGATGGTGGCCGGCGGGTAGTCGCCGGCCGAGTGCAACCGCGCGGCGGCAACCTTGAGGTGCTCGGCGCTGCGCGACACCAGCGCCACACGCGCGCCTTCCGCTAGGAAGGCCGCGGCACAGGCGAAGCCGATGCCCTTGCTGCCGCCGGTAATCACCACTGCCTTGTCTTCGAGTTCAAGATCCACGCAAGAGTCCTTTCCGGGGCGGCGTACGGCGCCGGCCCGCACTACACCAGCGCGTCGGCCAGCACACCGAGGAAAACGACGCCGCCCACCAAGTTGTTGTGAAGGAAGGCGTGGAAGCAGCCTTCCCGGGTTCGGTGGCGGATCATGCCGTACTGGCGCGTGCACAGCAGCCCCGCCGCCGCCAGGCCCGCATGGTAGGGCCAGCCCGCCCCATGGAGGTGGCCCGTCAGCGCCATCAGCGCCAGGAAACCCGCGTGGCAGAGCATCACCGACGCCACGTCCAGGCGCCCGAACAGGATGGCGCTGGTGCGCAGGCCCAGCCTGAGGTCGTCTTCGCGGTCCACCATGGCGTACTCGGTGTCGTAGGCGATGGTCCACAGCACGTTGGCGGAGAGCATGAGCCAGGCTTCCAGCGGCACCCGGCCCTGCAGTGCGGCATAGGCCATGGGGATGCCGAAGCCGAAGGCAATGCCCAGGTAGGCCTGCGGAATGGCGAAGAAGCGCTTGGTGAAGGGATAGGAGCCGGCCAGGAAGGCGGCTACCACGGACAGCTTCAGCACCAGCGGGTCGAGGGGCAGGATCAGGAGGAAGGCCACCAGCGCCAGCACCGCCGCCACCGCCAGCGCCTCGCGCGGGCTCACCTGGCGGGCAGCGAGCGGCCGCGAGCGGGTGCGCTCCACGTGCGGATCGAAATCGCGGTCCGCGTAGTCGTTGATGGCGCAGCCGGCCGAGCGCATCAGCACCGTGCCTGCCACGAAGATGGCAACCACCATCGCGTCGGGCCGCCCGTGGCCCGCCAGCCACAGTGCCCACAGCGTGGGCCAGAGCAGGAGCAGGATGCCGATCGGCTTGTCCAGGCGCACGAGCCGCCCGTAGAGCGCGAGGCGCACGCGCAGACCTCCGGCAGGCGCGCAGGGATGCACGGGCGGGGCCGCCTCAGCGCGCCGAAATGGCGGTGAGGATCCCCTGCAGGATCGCCACCGGCGTGGGCGGACACCCGGGCACGGCCACGTCCACCGGGATCACGTTGGAGACCCTGCCGCAGCTCGCGTAGCCCTCGCCGAAGATCCCGCCGGTGCAGCCGCAGTCGCCCAGCGCCACCACCAGCTTGGGATCGGGCACGGCGTCGTAGGTGCGCCTGAGCGCCGTCTCCATGTGGCGCGACACCGGCCCGGTCACCAGCAGCAGGTCGGCGTGACGCGGGCTCGCCGCCATGCGGATGCCGAGCTGCTCGAGGTTGTGCACCGGGTTGTTGGCGGCGTGGATCTCCAGCTCGCAACCGTTGCACGAGCCGGCGTCCACGTGGCGGATCACCAACGCCCCGCGGAAGCCGCGCAGCACCGCCGCCGTCAGCCGTTGCCGCACCTCGCGCAAGGCCTCGTCGGGCTCGGGCGGCGGCTCGGTGACGATGCCGGTGCGGGCGATCTGGCGCAGGAGTCGATACACGGAAGGGCTCTCAGAGATCCACGCCAGCGTAGCTCAGGTTGAACGACTTGTTGATGAGCGGGAAATCGGGAACGATGTTGCCGATCACGGCGTGTTCCAGGGCCGGCCAGTTAAGCCACGACGGATCGTGGGGATGGCAGCGGCGCACCCGCCCGTCCGCGCCGGTCTCCAGCGCCACCAGCACCTCGCCGCGCCATCCCTCCACACAGCCGACACCCAGGCCCGCCCGAGGCGCGGGCAGCGGCACGCGGCAATCGCCTTCGGGGAGTTCGTCCAGCACGGTGCGCAGCAGCCGCAGCGACTCGGCGATCTCGTCGAAGCGCAGCGCCACCCGCGCGGCCACGTCGCCGCCCGTCTGCGTGCAGGCGCGCGCGCCCAGCGCATCCCAGGGCGGCACGGGAAAGTCGGCACGCAGGTCACGCGCCTGGCCGCTGGCGCGCGCCGCCATGCCTGTGAGCCCGAGGCGCAGCGCCAGGTCCGGGCTCACCTGCCCGCAACCCTGGAAGCGGTCCTGCAGGCCGGCATGCTCGTCGAAGATGCCACGCAGCTCCGCCACTTCGGTCTCCAGTTCCGCCATGACCTCGTGCAGCCCGGCGTGCTCCTCGGTGGGCAGGTCCGCGGCCACGCCGCCCGGCACCACGAGGTCCATCAGGTAGCGATGGCTCCACAGGCGGGCGTTGTCACGCAGCCACGATTCCTTCAGCCGGCCGAACTGCGCCAGTGCGAAGGCAAGCCCCGCGTCGTTGCCCAGCATGCCCAGGTCGCCCAGGTGGTTGGCGATCCGCTCGCGCTCCAGCAGCAGCGCGCGCAGCCAAGCTGCCCGCGCCGGCACCTGCACTTCCCAGGCGGCCTCGAGGGCCATGGCGTAAGCCCAGGCAAAGGCCACCGTGGAATCGCCGCTCACCCGACCCGCCAGGCGGTGCGCTTCGGCCGCCGCCAGGCTCTCGAAGCGTTTCTCGATGCCCTTGTGCTTGTAGCCCAGCCGCTCCTCCAGGCGAAGCACCCGCTCACCCAGCACCGAGAAGCGGAAGTGGCCTGGCTCGATGATGCCGGCGTGCACAGGGCCCACGGGGATTTCGTGAACGCCCTCTCCGGCCACGCTCACGAACGAATACTCCCCGGGCACGGGCGCAAAGCTCTGGCGAGCCACGAAGTCGCGGCGCAACGGATGCACGCCGGCGGGCCAGGCATCGTGGCGCAGCCACGGCCGGGGATCGCGCGCACCCTCGAACGCCACGCCCGACAGATCCGTGCAGGCACGCTGCAGCCGCACGGCGGGCTGGAAGAGGTCAGAGAGATCGGGCACCGAGGGGGCATCCCGATCCGCCAGAGGCAGGCGCACGAGCAGCAGCCCTTCCGCCTCGGCGAATGCCGCGAACGCCACGTGTCCCTCGCCCAGGTCGCGCCTGTCGGCAGCCCAAAGGGACAGCAACCGGCCGCCGCGGGCGCGCACCGCCGCGGCCGTGGCGCGCCAGGCCGCGGCGTCCACCTCCGCGAGCCGAGCCGGCATGGCCCCGGGCAGCACGTTCATCCGAGCATGGACGCCGCCTGGCGATACCAGGCGGCGATCCAGGGCGGAATCCACAGGCCCAGCAGCAGCACGATGGCCAAGTGCACGAATACGGGCGCGGCAAGCGGCCGGTGCTTCAGCGGCTCGCCGGTGGGCTCGCCGAACACCATGGCCTGCACGCGCCCGAACACGGCCGCGAAGGCCACGCCCAGGGCGAGCAGCAGAAGGGGCGCGGCCCACGGCTGGCGCCCCATGGCGGTGGTGAGGATCATGAACTCGGCGGTGAACACGCCGAAGGGCGGCACGCCGAGGATCGCAAGGGTGCCCAGCATCAGGCCCCATCCCACCGCCGGGCTGCGCGAGACCAGGCCGTGGATGCCGTCCATGGCCTGGGTGCCCGCTTTCTGCGTGGCGTGCCCCGCGGCGAAGAAGATCGCCGACTTGGTGAGCGAGTGCACGGTCATGTGCAGCAGCGCGGCGAAGCTCGCCACCGCCCCGCCCATGCCGAAGGCGAAGGTGATCAACCCCATGTGCTCGATGGACGACCAGGCGAACAGCCGCTTCACGTCCTTCTGCCGCACCAGGAACAGCGCGGCCACCACCACCGTGAGCAGGCCGAAACCCATCATCAGGCGTCCCGCCAGCGGTGTTCCCAGGGCACCGTCCACCAGCACCTTGCCGCGCACCACGGCGTAGAGGGCCACGTTGAGCAGCAGTCCGGAGAGCACCGCGGAGATGGGCGTGGGCCCCTCGGCGTGGGCATCGGGGAGCCAGTTGTGCAACGGCACCAGCCCGGCCTTGGTGCCGTAGCCCGTGAGCAGGAACACGAAGGCGATGGCCAGCACGCCGGGCTCGAGGCCCGACTTCACCGCCGCCAGGTGGGTCCACAGCAGCGCCGTGCCCCCGGCGCCCAGCACCTTCTCGGCCGCCAGGTAGAGCAGGATGGTGCCGAACAGCGCCTGGGCGATGCCCACGCCGCACAGCAGGAAGTACTTCCAGGCCGCCTCGAGGCTGGCGGGCGTGCGGTACAGCGACACCAGCAGCACCGTGGCCAGCGTGGCGCCCTCCATGGCCACCCACAGGATGCCCAGGTTGTTGGTGGTGAGCGCGAGCTGCATGGTGAAGAGGAACAGCTGGTACATGGCGTGGTAGAGGCGCAGGCCGCGGGTGCCGATGCGCCCTCGGTCGGCCTCGGTACGCATGTAGGGCCGGCTGAACAGCGCAGTGGTGAAACCCACGAAGGCCGTCAGCACCACGAGGAAGACGTTGAAGGCGTCCAGGTGGAACTGCTCTCCGAAGGCCACCCGCGGGCCGCCGGCCACTACTTTCAGGGCAAGACCGGCGGCGCACGCCAGGCCGGCGCCGGCGAAGATCGCGTTCACCGCGGCGGCCTCGGGGCGCTCGCCCCGCAGCGCCAGCAGCGCGGCGCCGGCGAGGGGCAGCACCAGTAGGAGCAGCAGCAGGCTCATCCGCGGTCTCCGAGCTTTTCCAGGTGCTCCACGTCCAGGCTGTCGAAGGTCTCGCGGATACGGAAGAAGAAGACGCCGAACACCAGCACCCCCACCAGCACGTCCAGGGCGATGCCCAGCTCCACCACCATGGGCATGCCGTAGGTGGCGCCGGTGGCGGCGAAGAACAGCGCGTTCTCCAGCGAGAGGAAACCGATCACCTGGGCGATGGCCCGCCGGCGCGTGATCATCATGAGCAGCGAAAGCAGCACGCAGGCCATGGCGATGCCCAGCGTGCCTCGGGTGACGGTGCCGGCGAGTTCCGCAATGGGCAGGGCGAGATCGAAGGCCACCACCACCAGCACGATGCCCACCAGCAGGGTGGTGGGCACGTTGACCAGGGGCTCCACGTCTCGCGCCACCGCCAGGCGCACGGCGAGCCTGCGCAGCACCAGTGGCAGCACCACGGCCTTGAGCAGCGCCGTCAGCCCCGCCGACCACCAGAGGTGGGTCTGACCCGTGCTCCACGCGACCACCGCCGTGCTGGCGGCCAGCAGCGCGCCCTGGAACGCGAACAGGCCGATCAGCGCCATGAGCCGGCGCTGGGCGAGCATCGCGAAGGCCATCAGCAACAGCAACGCCGCGAGCAGGTCGATCAGCTGGGCGGCGAGGCTCACCGCGGCGGCCCCTGCAGCAGCAGGATGAGCATGCCCAGCACCGCCAGCAGGAAGGCCATGCCCAGGAACTCGGGCGCCCGGAAGATGCGCATCTTGGCCGACACGGTTTCGAGAACGGCCAGGGCAAGGCCGCCGATGAACAGTTTGGCGGCCAGCGCGGCCAGCGCCGCGGGCACCAGGTCCCAGCGGCCCGCGGGCGACACGCCCCAGGGCGCGAACAGCGCAATGCCGATGCCGGCGTAGACCATCAGCTTGAGGGCGTGGGCCCATTCCATCAAGGCCAGGTGGCGCCCGGAGTACTCGAGCAACATGGCCTCGTGGATCATGGTGAGTTCCAGGTGGGTGGCGGGGTTGTCGACGGGAATGCGCGCGTTCTCAGCCAGCAGCACCATGACGAAGGCCACCGCGGCGAAGGCAAGGCTGGGGTGGAGGGCGAAGGGCTGGTAAGCGAGCGTCTCGACGATGGTGGTGAGCGAGGTGGAGCCCACGATCAGCGAGGGCATGAAGAACACCATGAGCAGCGCGGGCTCGGCCAGGCCGGCCACCAGCATCTCCCGGCGCGCGCCCATGGAGCCGAAGGCCGTGCCCGCGTCCATGGCCGCCAGCGCCATGAAAACCCGGGCGGTGGCCAGCAGGCCCACCAGGGCGATCACGTCGGCGGCGGGCGCGAACGGCAGCCCCGTTGCCACCATGGGAACGATGCTCGCCGCCAGCACCATGCAGCCGGACACGCAGTAGGGCGCGAAGCGCAGCAGAAACGACGCATCGCGCGCCACCACCGACTCCTTCGCGAAGAGCTTGAGGAGCACCCGCCAGGGCTGCAGCAGCCCGGGCCCGCTGCGGTTGCCGAGCCAGGCGCGGCACTGGGCCACCCAGCCCGCCAGCAGCGGCGCGGCCGCCACCGGCAGCAGCGTCTCGAGCAGTTGCGACGCCGCGACACCGGTCTCAGGCACGGATCACCAGCAGCAGGAACAGCAGCGTGGCGAAGCTGTAGACCAGGTACAGGTGCATGCGCCCGTGCTGCAGCGGCGCGAGCAGGGAGGACAGCCGGGCAACGGCCGCGGCCACCGGCAGGTACAGCCAGTGCCACAGCCGGTCGCTGGTGCGGGCCGCATAGCGCGGCGCCTCGTCGAAGGGGTCGGGCACCTCCCGCTCGATGCGGAAAAATGGCTCGAAGATCTGCTTGACGGGCTGGCCGAAGCCCTCGGCGCTGTCCTGCATGCGCGCGGTCTGGGCCGGGAAGCCGCAGTCCCACGGATCGGCAAGACGGGTGCGCCCGCGCCACGCGTGGCGCACCAGCAGCCAGGCGCCGGCGATGGTGGCGGCGATCACCGCCAGGAACAGCAGCGGGGAGTAGCTCGCCCGCTGCGCCGATACCGGCGCGAGGAACAGCCAGCCACCCTCCAGGGGCGCACCGATGCCCTTGCCCACCAGCAGCGCGGCCACGGGGTCGAGGGCGCGCAGCACCGGCACCGGAAGCAGTCCCAGCACGACACACGCCGCAGCCAGCGCCGCCAGGGACCCGCGCTCCCAGGGTCCGGCATCGCGCGCCTGCGCAAGGCTGGGCTCTCGCGGGCGGCCGAGGAACACAACGCCGTAGAACTTGACCATCACGTAGGCCGAGAACGCCGCCGCCAGCACCAGCGCCGCGGTGGCCAGCGGCACGAGCATGCGCAGGTAGGAACCGGGTATGCCGGGCGAGGCGAGGAAGGCCTGCAGCAGCAGCCATTCCGAGGCGAAACCGTTGAGCGGCGGCAGCCCGGCGATGGCCAGCGCTCCCACCAGCGCGGTGGCCGCCACCCAGGGCATGCGCCGAGCGAGGCCGCCGAGATGGCCCAGGCTGCGCTGCGCGGTGGCGTGCATCACCGAACCGGTGGCGCAGAACAGCAGGCTCTTGATGAGCGCGTGATTGAGGCAGTGATAGAGCGCAGCGGCCAGCGCCAGGGCCGCCAGTGCCGTCATGCCGTGGTGGCGGAACACCAGCGCCAATCCCAGGGCGGCCAGCACCATGCCCATGTTCTCGATGGACGACCAGGCGAGCAGCCGCTTCATGTCGGTCTGCACGGCGGCGAACATCACGCCATAGAGGGCGCTCAGCAGGCCCACTGCAAGCGCCGTGGCGCCCCACCAGGCCGCCGGCTCGCCGGCGAGGTCGAAACCCAACCGCAGCAGTCCGTACACGGCAGTCTTGAGCATCACGCCGCTCATGAGCGCCGACACCGGCGAGGGTGCCGCAGGATGGGCCTCGGGCAGCCACGCGTGCAGCGGCAGGAAGCCCGCCTTGGCGCCGAAGCCCAGCAACGCCAGCACGAAGGCCAGCCCCGCCCATTGCTCGCTGCGCACTGCACCGCGCATGGCCTCGAAGGTGTACTGGCCCGCCCCGGCCTGCAGCACGCCGAAGGCGAGCAGGATCGCCACTGCGCCCACGTGGGCCAGCAGCAGGTAGAGGAAGCCGGCGCTGCGGATCTCTGCCACCTTGTGGTCGGTCACCACCAGGAAGTAGGAGGCGAGCGCCATGGACTCCCACGCCACCATGAACAGGTAGGCGTCGTCTGCCACCAGCACCAGCGCCATGGCGGCCAGGAACAGGTGCAGCTGCAGGCAGGTGAGGCCTGGCTGAAGATCGGCGCCGCCGCGGAAATAGCCAGTGGAATAGGCCAGCACGCCGGCGGCGGCCAGCCCGAGCAGCAGCAGGAAGAACCCGGACAGCGCATCGGCGCGCAGGTGAAAGGGCAGATCGGGCATGCCCAGCGGCAATACCAGCGTCTGGGGCGGGGCGCCCAGGCAAAGCCAGCCGCACCACGCCAGCAGCAACGCGCCCACGGCTCCGGCCGGATAGAGCGCGCGCACGGCGTCACGCTCGCGGCCAAGCCACAGGCCGACCATGCCGAGGACGATCCAGTAGGCCACCACGCCAAGGATGACGGCGAGCGGCGAGAGGGTTGCGGCGCTCATGCGCGGGGACGCGTCACGATGCGATCGATCATATCGCAGCCGCCGACGCGCCCGCCCCCTTGCTTGCGCCGCGCCGCGCGCAGCCGGCGCGTCACACGCGAAGCAGCGCGTCGCGCCCGCCTAGCCAGCGCTCCACGTGCGCACGGGCGGCCGGCTCGTGGTGTTCGAGAAGCCAGGCGGCGGCATCGCGCGCCGTTTCCAGCAGCGCCGCGTCGGCCACCAGATCGGCGAAACGCAGCATGGGCACGCCGCTCTGGCGCGCGCCCAGCAGCTCGCCAGGACCGCGCAGGCGCAGGTCTTCCCGGGCGATCTCGAAGCCGTCGCTGTTCTCGTGGATGATCCGCAGCCGCTCGCGTGCCGTGGCGCCGAGCGGCTTCTGGTAGAGCAGCACGCAGGCGGACTCCGCCGAGCCGCGCCCCACCCGCCCGCGCAGTTGGTGCATCTGCGAAAGCCCCATGCGCTCGGCGTGCTCGATCACCATCAGCGCGGCGTTGGGCACGTCCACGCCCACCTCGATCACCGTGGTGGCCACCAGCACCTGGACACGGCCGGCCTGGAACTCCGCCATCACGGCCGCCTTCTCGGCGGGAGACAGGCGGCCGTGCACCAGGCCCACCTCGAGCCCCGGCAACGCCTCGGCCAGCACGGCGTGGGTGTCCAGGGCGGTCTTGAGCTGCAGCTGCTCCGACTCCTCGATGAGCGGACACACCCAGTAGGCCTGGCCTCCGGCCTCGCAGGCCTCGCGCAGCCGCGCCAGCACCGCCTCGCGGCGCTCGTCCGACACCACCTTGGTCACCACCGGCTTGCGCCCCGGTGGCACGGTGTCGATGACCGACACGTCCAGGTCGGCGTAGAAGCTCATGGCCAGCGTGCGCGGGATGGGCGTGGCGCTCATCATGAGCTGGTGCGGCAGCGCATCGCCGCCGGCGCCCTTCAGCCTCAGCGCCAGCCGCTGGTGCACGCCGAAGCGATGCTGCTCGTCCACGATGGCGAGCGCCAGCCTGGAGAAACCGACCGCCTCCTGGAACAGCGCGTGGGTGCCCACGGCAAGGGCCGCCCGACCCTGCTCCACCGCCGCCAGCGCCTCGCGGCGCGCCTTGGCGCCCAGGCTGCCCGACAACCACGCCACCTCGATCCCGAGCGGCTCGAACCAGCCGCGGAAGCGGGCGTAGTGCTGCTCAGCCAGGATCTCGGTGGGCGCCATCACGGCCGCCTGCCGGCCGTCCTGCACTGCGCAGGCCGCCGCCAGGGCGGCCACGATGGTCTTGCCGCTGCCCACGTCGCCCTGCAGCAGCCGTTGCATCGGGTGGGCGCGGGCGAGGTCTGTGCGGATCTCGGCAAGCACCCGCTGCTGGGCCTCGGTGAGCCGGAAGGGCAACGACGCCACCAGCCGCTGCGCCAGCGCGCCGCCGTCGCCCAGCGGCTCGGCGCGGGCCGCATCGCGCGAGCGGCGGTGCATGCGCATGGACAGCTGCTGGGCGAGTAACTCGTCGAACTTGACCCGCCGCCACGCCGGGTGCGTGCGCTGCTCCAGGGCGTCGAGCGCCACGTCCGGCGGAGGGTCGTGCAGCAACCGCACGGCCACCTCGCAGGAGGGCAGCCCGAGGCGCTTCACCAGCGCCGGGGGCAGAGGGTCGGACAGATCGCAGGTGGCGAGCGCCTTGGCCACCGCCTGGCGCAGCGCCGCCTGGGACAAACCCGCCGTGGTGGGATAAACCGGCGTGAGCTGTTCGGGCAAAGCCTCGCCGCCGCGCACCGCGCGGATGCGCGGATGGACCATCTCGGCGCCGAAGAACCCGGCCCGGATCTCGCCTGCCAGCCGCACCCGCGCGCCCGGCAGCAGTTGCCGCTGCTGGTTCGGGTAGAAGTGGATGAGCCGCACCACCAGCTCGCCGCTGGCATCGCGCACCCGCGCCACCAGTTGCCGGCGCGGGCGATACTTGACGTCGGCGTCCACCACGGTGCCCTCCACCTGGGTGAACTCGCCGTGCGGCGCCTCGGCGATGGCGAACACGCGCGTCTCGTCCTCGTAGCGCAGCGGCAGGTGCAACACCAGATCGTCCAGACCGCGCAGCCCGAGCTTGCGCAACCGCTCGGCGAGCGCTGGCGCGAGGCCGTGGAATTCGCCCGCCGGCGCGCCGCGCGCCGAGCCTTCAGCCGTCGGCAAGGATGGCGTCCACCTCGACCGCGGCGCCGCGCGGCAGGCCGGCCACCTGGACCGTCGTGCGCGCCGGCCAGGGCTGGCGGAAGTAGCCGGCCATGATCTCGTTGAGCTTCGGAAAATCCGCCATGTCCGTGAGGTACACCTGCACCTTCACCGCATCGTCCAGGCTGCGGCCGGCGGCCACCGCCACCGCCTGCAGATTGCGAAAAACCTGGTGGATCTGGGCCTCGATGCCTCCGGGCACCAGCGCCCCGGTGGCAGGATCGAGCGGCGTCTGTCCAGACAGGTACAGGAAACCCTGGCTGCGCATGGCCTGGGAGTAAATGCCGATGGCGGCAGGTGCGTCGGGGCTTTGGATGGGCTGGCGCATGAATACCTCAAAGGGGTTGGTGGTGTCATGGTATGCGAGCCGGCCCACCGTTCTCAATGCATGACGCCCGCGCGCCACGGCACCGGCGGCCGTGGCGCCAGGCGCGGCGCGGCTTAACCGGCTGCCGGCCAGCACCACACCCCCGCGAGGAAGGTGCCGAGCGCCGCCGATAGCCCTACCAGCTGCGTCAGCAGCGCGATATCCACCACCATGACCAGCGCCAGGCCCACGAACACCTCCCGGCTGCCGGTTGCGGCCACCAGGCGGAACAACAGACGCATGAGGAACCGGCCCGCCAGGATGATGGCGCCCACTGCCGCCAGAACCGCCAGCGCCTGGGCCCACCGGGGAAGATCGCCGATCAGGGGGCCCAGCCGTTCTCCAGCACCAGGTCCAGCCATTCCTTGAGGTGGGCGGGCGAGGAATACCAGTGGAACGGGTGTTGCAGGACGATCACATCGCGGGCCGGCAAGCGCTGCTGCTCGCGCGCCACGTGGATGTCGAAGTCTGGATATTCGGCGTGCAGATCGGCGATGGTGACCCCATCAAGACCGCTGATGGCGCGGACCATGGCCCGCTGCACCACGGAGGCCCCGCTGCGCGGATGCGCATGGAGCACCAGCAGTTTCATGCCCCGGACTTTGCCACACGGCCCTCCTCTCCGGCAGCGCCGTGGCAGCAGCCCTGCCCCGGGGCGCCGGCACGCACGGGCCATCGCAGCCCCACCCTTCTGCCGCGGCGCAGCATGAGCGGTGCTAGCATGCGTTCCGCACCCGCCATGAACCACGCTTCGCACGCCTCCAGCGCCGCGGCGGCCCCCGCCGACGGAGCCGCACCGGAGCCGCCCGCGCAACAGCGCCGCAGCAGCCTGGCGGCGCTCGCGCTGGGCGCCGTGGGCGTGGTGTTCGGAGACATCGGCACCAGCCCGCTGTACACCATGAAGGAAGCGTTCGGTCCCGCCCATGGCCTGGCGCTCACCCACGACAACGTGCTCGGCGTGCTGTCGCTGGTGTTCTGGTCGCTCATGAGTTTCGTCACCTTCAAGTACGTGACGCTGGTGATGCGTGCCGACAACCGCGGCGAGGGCGGCATCATGGCGCTCATGTCGCTGGTGGTGGACACGGCTGCACGCGGCTCGCGCGGACGCTGGTGGCTCATGAGCCTGGGGATGTTCGGGGCGGCGTTGTTCTACGGCGACAGCATGATCACGCCGGCCATCTCGGTGCTCTCGGCGGTGGAGGGCCTGTCGGTGGCCACGCCCGTCCTCGACCCCTACATCGTGCCCATCACCCTGGCGGTGATCGTGGTGCTGTTCGTGGTGCAGTTCAAGGGCACCGGCACGGTGGGCGCGTTGTTCGGGCCCATCACCCTGGTATGGTTCCTGGTGCTGGCCGTTCTGGGCGTGACGCAGATCCTTCGCAACCCGCACGTGCTGCTGGCCCTCAATCCTGCCTGGGCGGCAGGATTTTTCATCGACAACCGCCTGGCGGGGTTTCTTGCCCTGGGGGCGGTGGTGCTGGCGGTGACCGGCGCCGAAGCGCTGTATGCCGACATGGGGCACTTTGGCCGCGCGCCCATCCGGCTGGCCTGGTTCGCGGCGGTTTTTCCGGCGCTGGTGCTGAACTACTTCGGTCAGGGTGCGCTGCTGCTGTCGGACCCCACGGCCGCGGCCCATCCTTTCTTTCGCATGGCGCCAAGCTGGGCCCTGTACCCGCTGGTGGCGCTTGCCACCGTGGCCACGGTGATCGCCTCCCAGGCGGTGATCTCGGGTGCCTACTCCCTCACCCGCCAGGCGATCCAGCTCGGCTACTGCCCCCGCCTGACCGTGCAGCACACCTCCGAGAAGCAGATGGGGCAGGTGTACATGCCCTGGATCAACTGGGCGCTGCTGGTGGCGGTGCTGGCGCTGGTGCTGGGCTTTGGCTCCTCGAGTGCCCTGGCTTCCGCCTATGGCATCGCCGTGACCGGCACCATGGCCATCGACACCATCCTGCTGTACTTCGTCGTTGCACGGGTATGGCGATGGGGCCGGTACACGGCCATGGTGCTGTGTGGCGTGCTGCTGGCCATCGATCTGGCCTTCCTGTGCGCCAATTCGGTGAAGGTGTTGCAGGGTGGCTGGTTTCCGCTCGCCATCGCGGCGGCGGTGTTCCTGGTGATATCCACCTGGCGGCGCGGGCGCGAGCTGCTGTTCGACCGCCTGCGTCCCGGCGCCATTCCGGTGGAACCCCTCCTCGCCTCCATCGCCGCCCACCCGCCCCAGCGCGTGCCCGGCACGGCGGTATTCCTCACTGCCGGGCGCGAGGGCGTTCCCCACGCCATGCTGCACAACCTCAGCCACAACAAGGTGCTGCATGAGCGCGTGGTGCTGCTCACGGTGCTGACGGAAAACGTGCCCTACGTGGAGGACGCCCAGCGGGTTGAAGTGTCGGAACTGGGCGCGGGTTTCTACCGCATGAGCGTGCGCTACGGCTTCAAGGACGATCCCGACCTGCCCCGCGCCCTGACGCTGCCCAACGCCCTGGGGCTTGAATTCGAGATGATGGAGACGTCGTTCTTCCTGTCGCGCCAGACCATCGTTCCCACCAGGGCGCCGGGGATGGCGCTGTGGCGCGAAAAACTGTTTGCAGCGCTGTCACGCAACTCCGGCAGTGCCACGGAGTTCTTCCGCATCCCCACCAACCGCGTGGTGGAGCTGGGCACCCAGATCGAGATCTAGCCGCAGCCTTCGTTCAGTGCCGCGTCTTGGACTCGGGGAACATGTACACCTTGCCGCCCTTGGTGCGCGGCGGCGTTGGCTGCGCACCACGGCCAGCGGCGTCGGCCGCGGAGTCGAACACGATGGCCACCACCTTGCGCGAGGCGTCGCGGTAGCAGCGCAGGCGCAGCTGGTCGATGTGCCAGTAGGGATCGGCCAGGCGGTCGCAGCGCGCCAACTCCATCACAAAACCCCCGTCGGACAGCGCAATGCGCCGTGACTGGTGCTCGCTGCCCTGGATGACACGGCCAAAGTCGGGGGCCTCCACGCCTTCCGGCAGCAAGGACACCACCACCGGACGCGCAGGCTCTCCCAGCTCCGCGCGCTCGAACCCCACGCTCACCACGAACGAGTCCATGCCCTTGTAGGACTCGGTCTCGCAGGTGTAGGCCTCGTGGTGAAAAACGAAAAAGCTGATGGCCGCCTGCCCCCACTTGAGCGCGGTCTCCACGGCGAAGGAAAGATCCCACTTGCCGGCCTTGAGATCGGCCACCAACGCGCCCGTGCCGCCGCGCGCATGGCAGGTGACGGACAACCGGTCGCGCACCTTGAAACCGGCGAATTCCTCGAAGTCCGAGTGAGACATGTACTCGTAGGTCTCCTCAAGCCCGTCGGACATTTCGCCGCGCTCATAGGTCACGCGGCCGTCGTAGCCGGTGCCGTCGGGGTAGATGTACTCCAGAGTGAAGCGCAGTTTCGGATACTCCTCGGACAGCATGCGCGCCAAACCCAGCAGCGGCGTCCGGCTGGTGTAGAACTCGTAGGTGACCGAACCGTCTTCCGTGGAAACGAGATAGACGGGGTGGCTGGAATCGGCGTAGTCACCCCAGCGCTCGCGGAGGTAGGCGCACAAGCGTCCCATGGTCCGCGCGGAATCCCTGAACAGAGGATCCGGTACGGGGTCGAACTCACCGAACTTCAGGAACCAGTCCACCTCGCTGCCCCAGCGCTCCGATTCTTCAAGGGCGCGGCGGAACTCGCGCAGGTCGGCGGGCTCGCCGTTCACTTGCAACAACTGGCGACAACCGGCTTCGCTGTCTTCGTCGGGAGAGTCGGGAAAATCGTCTTCGGACATGCTGCGGACGCAGGTGGAGGGGGATACTGGGGGGCGCGAGTGTACAACAGGCCGCTCCCGAAACGGTCCTTGGGCGCCACTGCGTCTAGGGCGCCTGCAGGAGCCCCGAGCCAGGGGCTTGAACCCCCACGCCCCCAAGCCCTAGGCGCGCTCCGCCTTGCGCCTTTGCAGCTCTTCCAGCCGGCCCATGAGTTCTCCTGCCCGCCGGGTATCCGCGGCAAAGCGACTCGCGTGCGTGATGCAGCGCAGGGCCTCACTGTAATGGCCGTGGTGCCAGCCGCGCTGCTCCAGCAACCGCACCAGCAGGCTGGCGTGGTTATATAGCATCCGCGGGTTGTTGGGGAGCTTGGCGCGGGCCGCCTGCATGGCCACCAGGGCCTCGTCCAGATGTCCTTCGGCAGCCAGGCGGGCACTGCGATCCATGCTTTCCACGGCGTCGCGGCACGACGACTCCAGTACCCGCTGTCCCTCTTCAGCCAAGCCGGCATCGGAGAACACCTCCTGGGCGCGCGCCAGGATGTCACTGTCTTCATGGTAGTTGCGGGCAACGAACCCCAGCATGTCGGTGCCCAATTGCCGCTGGCCGCCGGCCAGCAGCACCTCCCCGAGGTGCAAAGTGCCGAGCGGACCGAGCGAGTGTTCATTGGACGCCACCTGCCTGGCTAGGTCGTCGATAAGCGCGCGCGCGAGCTCTGCGTCGCCCTTGCGGCGGTGCACTTCCACCTCCACGGCCAGGGCCAGCAACCGCGCTTCCGCGCCCTCGAAATCGCGCCGGATGGTGGCCAGCACCTTCAGCGCCTCGTCGGTCTGGCCTGCTTCACTCAAAGTGCGCGCCAACCCGAGGTGAGCGGCCGGGGTGCGCAGGGCGGAATGGGTGTCCAACGCGATGGAACGCTGGAAAGCCTCCGTCGCGGTGTCCAGCTCGCCGCTGCGCAGGGACAATTCGCCCAGGCGCAACTGGCGGTAGGCCGAGCGTGACGAGACCTCCAGCGAACGCTGCAGAACGGCCCGGGCTTCGCCTACATTACCCTGGCGATCGAGCACCCGCGACAGCCATTCGTACGCTTCCAGGTATGCGCCATTGATCTCGACCGTCTGCCTGAGAAGGTACACCGCCTCATCCAGACGCCCGTCTTGAAACGCCGCCTTGGCGAGCCCCGTGCGTGCCCAGGCCACCTCGCGGTCGGCCATCTGGCCCTCGTAGGTGGCGCGCGCGTCGGCAAGCCGGCCCAGACGCAGCTGGGTGTCGGCCTTGAGGCGGCGCAACTGCGCCGCCGCCGAGGGGTCTTTTGCCATGAGGCGATCGCATTCCTCGATGGCTTGCCCGAACGCACCCTCGCGCAGCGCTCTCTGGATGTTTCCCAAATCCCGTTTTCTCTTCAGCAAACGGGTCAGCCGCTGGTGCAACACCGCCTCGGTGAAGGGCTTGATGAGATAGTCGTCGGGTTCATGCTCCACGATACCCATCACCATGTCGGGCGTCTTTTCGCCCGTGACGATGACGAACACCGTGGCCGGCCCGATGAAACAGCGGTGACGAGACTCCTCCAGAACCTGCTGGCCATTGCGGCCAGGCCCGAGGTTGTGGTCGCAGAGCACCACGTCGAACTTGGCCATGGAGAGCGCTTGCATGGCCTGGGTGCCGTTGGCAGCCACGCTAACCTTCCGGGCGCCGCAGCGGCGCAGCAGCTCTCGCAACACGCCGCACATGGGATCGTAGTCTTCCACCACGAGGTAGCGCCGGGATGCAAAGTCATCATCGGGTGTCCCCACGATGCCGGTCCTCAGGGTAGTTGCAGGACAAAGCACGCGCCGCCGAGCTTGCCGCCGTTTTCCAGGCGAATGCGCCCAGTGCGCTCGTGGTGCCGGTGCAGCTCGGCAACGACCTGCGAGAAGTAGAGCCCCAGACCGGCGCTGCCTGCGGCGTAGTCCAACCGGCCGACAGGACCCGAGGGCTGTCCCAGAATCGCTTCGGGGAAGCCTTCGCCATCGTCCTCGACTCGCAACTCCAGCCAGTCGTTGGGCCGCGCGATGGTCAGGTTCACCCTTCGGCGGGCGAAGCGCATGCCGTTGTGCAGGGCCTGCACCACGGCGCTGCTCACCAGATCACGGTCGAAGAACCCGGTCAGCCCTGGCGTCACTTCCGCCCGCACTTCCATGCCACGGGTCAAGGCAAGACCCTCGACCCAGGCCAGGGCCTCGTCGCCAAAGTCCGTCATGGCCTGCGCGCTCGGGTCGAAGGGATAGAAGTTCTGGTGGATGCGGTACAAGGCCATGGCCTGGACCAACTGGTTTCTGAGCCGCTGCAGCTGCCACAATGTGCTGGAGAGGCCGGCGCGTACCAAACCACTGCCCTCCGGGGTGTGCCCCATGGCCCGCTCCAGTTCGGACGTCATCACACCCACCGAGTTCTTCATGTCGTGGATGGCCGCAACCAGATAGGTGGTGAGATCGAGTCTGCTTTCCCGGGCGTTCATGGCGTTCCTGCCTCGTTCATGTGGGGGGGCAAGCGCAAAACCTCCGGGAAACAGGCCAACGTACTTCCGCCGCCAAGCCCCGGACGAGAATCCGCACGTCCGCCCGTGCACCCCTGTGAACGGTCCGGCGTCGGCATACGCCGGTTTTTATCGGCAACCCGAACCATCTCTTCAGTCCCTTATCTCCTTGGGCAAGGCGCCATGCCCCCGAAACCATGAGGACATGGCCACCGCCGGCAGACGAGCACCCGCGACCAGTCCGTGCACGCACACAGGTGCAAGGATGCTGCGCGTTGAAGAACAGGGGCTTTACCGAGCTCCGGGGGCTCGCGGCGTGTTTCGAAGGCCGCCGGCGGCCGCGCTGCCGAAGGCCCCGCGACGCAGGGGCGCGGGGCGAAAAAACCCCGGAGCAGGTCCGGGCTTGGGCGCGGTGGTGGTGGAACACGGAACCGAACCCGCGTCCGTCATCTGAGTAGTAGTCCGTCCGCAAGTCTCCAGTCCCGGATTTGGGTCATTTGGCCGTTTCCGTGGACATTCGTCCGAACTGGAACAGCCCCGGAGATCAGGTTTTGAAGCGATTTACTGGCTACCAGTCGGCACCCGCACCTGCGGCATGTGGCTCACCGCGTATTGACAACGGCTACACGCTGCGCCACGGTGCGTGTATCTGTTGTGTATGCGTGAATAGGAGGAGCCAATGCGTGATGCCGCCATCAATCTGCGGGCCCTGCCCGAACAGCGCGATCTAATCGATCACGCCGCCAGTCTGCTCGGAAAGAACCGATCGGATTTCATGCTCGAAGCGGCCTGCGACCGCGCGCGGTCTGTGGTGCTCGATCAGGTCTTTTTCAGCCTGGACGCCGACAAGTTCAAGCAGTTCACCGCGATGCTCGACGCACCTCCCGGCCCCAACCCCGGGCTTGAACGCCTTATGGCCGTCAAGGCACCTTGGAGCACCGGCGCAGCATGAGCTTGCAACTGCGCGCGCCGATTCCGCTCGCCGCCACCCACATCCTGGACGATTTCGCTTGCGGTGAAGCCATCCTCGATGAATGGCTCAAGCGCCGGGCACTGACCAACCAATTGAACGGGGCAAGCCGCACCTTCGTCGTCGCTGATCAGGACGGTCGGGTCCATGGTTACTACGCGATGGCGGCGGGCGCGGTTTCACACCAAGCGGCAACCAGCAGCGTGCGACGCAACATGCCCGACCCGGTGCCGGTGATGGTTCTGGCCAGGCTGGCCGTCGACCATCGGGCCCAAGGCATCCAGCTTGGAGCCTCTTTGCTGCTGGACGCCGTCGGTCGCGCGGTGAGCGTTTCGCGGAACGCTGGTGTGCGGGCGCTGTTGGTACACGCCCTCCACGACCGCGCCAAGCAGTTCTACGAGCACTACGGCGTCCAGGAGTCACCGCAGCATCCGATGACGCTGATGCTGCGCTTGAACTCCGTCAAGGCTTGAGAGCGCTGACCATCCACAGAATTCGCACGGAGGCAGAGTACCGCGCCACCCTCAAGGAAATCTCCGCGCTGGTGGATGCTGATCCTGACCTGGGCACACCTGCCGGGGATCGACTCAACGCACTGGTATCGCAGGCACAGGACTACGAATTACTTTGCGTGCCAATCGATGCGGGACTGGTTGACCGCATCCGCCTTCTGACCGCAGGGATCGAGGTCGATCTCGACCAGCCGCTGCCGCCCGAGCTTGACGACGCGGGCTTGTCCTGAGTTTGCGCTTGGCTTCTACGGTGAATAGCGTTGTCATGGGGTCATCTGTTCAAGAGAAAAAGATGCACTACCCCGTGATGACCGAAAAGCACCCCGCCGACCGCTGGCAGGTCAGCCTCAAGACACTGCGACGCTGGCGACTCGATGGTGAAGGGCCTGAGTGGCACAAGCTGTTCCGACAGGTGCGCTACCGCGACGCCGACATCCTGGAATTTGAGCAACGAAGCGCGCTTCACCTTCTACGGGGGCGGCATCGCCCGCATCCGGCCGGGCGCGACTCCGGAACCAGAGGCCGCTGCCGATCCCTGGAGGCCCGTGCACGGGCCGTTCTCGGCCGACTTCGGATGGGTGACGTTGGATGACTGGACCCATGGACCGATCCGGTGCACGGACGGTCAGGCGGCAGTCTTCTGCGCCCTGTGGTCGTCCAAGGGCGCCGAGGTAGATGGCGAGCGGATCATGGCGCGCGCTGGCCAGGACAGCGACAAGCCGATCGACCTGTTCAAGGTGAAGACCGCGGACAAGGGGAAGCCGGCGTACGAGGGTCCGCTGCATGCCTACCGAGCACTCGTGAAGTCCAACCGGCGCCAAGGTGTGTACTGGATGCCGTGCGCAGCCCCGGATTTCGTTTCGGCCTGACGGTTTGCCCATCCAAGCCGGTCGGCGAACTCAAAAAGCCGACACAAGCAGAAGTCGTTGTCACGCAACGCGATGTGCGTGTGCTACGGCGAAAAAGTTGGCGGAGATGTCCAGAGAACAGAGGGCAGAAAAGGGTCGAACCAGCCACAACGGGCACCGGTTCGGACCACCCCCTGGCACACGCAGAATGCGCGTGAACCCCGCGTACCGTGTGGGATCTGGAAGTGAAAACGCCCAACCGAGAACGGTTGGGCGTCAATTGGTGGTGGAGACGAGGAGGATCGAACTCCCGACCTTCGCATTGCGAACGCGACGCTCTCCCAGCTGAGCTACGTCCCCACGGCGGGCGCGGATTCTACGCTGACTGGCACACCTGGGGCAATGCAGCCCCTTCGCCGCCCCCGTCAGGCCGCAGCGGGCTTGCGTCGGTGGGCCCAGTAGAGCATGGCGAGACCTGCCAACACCATGGGAAGCGACAACCACTGGCCCATGCTCAGGCCACCCGCCAGCAGGCCCAGGAAAGTGTCGGGCTCGCGGGTGAACTCCACCAGGAAGCGCATGCTCCCGTAGCCCGTCAGGAACAACCCCGACACTGCGCCCACGGGCCGCGGGCGGGCGGAAAACCACCACAACAGCACGAACAGCACCACGCCTTCCAGAGCGCACTCGTAGAGTTGCGAGGGGTGGCGGGACAAGGCGTCGGCATTGGGGAATACCACCGCCCAGGGCAGGTCGGTGGGTCGCCCCCAGAGCTCGGCGTTGATGAAATTGCCAAAGCGCCCGAACCCTAGCCCGGGCGGCACCAGCGGGGCGATGAAATCCGTCACCACCAGCCAGCGCTTGCCACGACGCAGGGCGAAAACCACCATGGCCACAAGCACGCCGAGGAAGCCGCCGTGGAAGGACATGCCACCCTCCCACACAGCGAAAACCGACAGCGGACTGGCGGCGTAGTCGGCGAGCTTGTAGAACAGCACGTAGCCCAGCCGGCCTCCCAGCACCACGCCGATCACGCAGTAGAACAGCAGGTCATCGATGTCGCTGTAAGTCCACCCCAGATCGGGCCGGCGGCGGGCCCGATAACGGCCCAGGATCAGGCCGGCCACGAAACCCAGCAAGTACATCAGGCCGTACCAGCGCACGGCCAGAGGGCCGAGCTTCAGGGCGACGGGGTCGAATTGGGGATGGATGTACATGCGGCAGGACATGTGCCCGGAAGAGCCGACGAATTATAGGCAGTCCTGGCGACACCGCCGCCGTGCGCTCAGGGCAACTGCGCCGCGGGCATGCGCTGCAGGATGATGCTGGTCTTGTGCTCGAGCCAGGACGTGGCCCGATGCCGGTCATAGAAACGCGGATTGGGCACCATGGCGGCCAGCCGGGCGGCCTGGACTGGCCCCAGGGCCTGGGCACTTTGCCCGAAGTAGTGGCGCGCCGCGGCCTCGGCGCCGAAAACACCCTCGCCCCACTCGATCACGTTGAGATAGATCTCCAGGATGCGCCGCTTGCTCATCACCGCTTCGAGCATGAGGGTGATCACCGCTTCCTGGGCCTTGCGCCACGGGGTGCGCCTGGAAGACAGGAACAGGTTCTTGGCGAGTTGCTGGCTGATGGTGGAGCCGCCGGCCACCACCTTGCCCTTCTTGAGATTTTTCTCATAGGCCTTTTGCAGCGCTTCCCAGTCGAAACCCTCGTGCTCCACGAATTTCGCGTCCTCTGCGGCCACCACGGCGCGCTTCAGGTGCACAGAGATGTTTTCGTAGGGTACCCAGCGGTGCTTGAGTTCCGCGCCCGGATCGCGGGCCTGAAGCACTTCGAGACGGTCCTCCATGAAGGCGGAGGTGGAGGGGTTGAAGCCGGTCCACCACACCACGCAGCCAA
>JBIIUM010000066.1:0-14257 GCA_044339985.1 Burkholderiales bacterium
AGGCCAACATGTCCGCCGCGGGCATCCCGCAGGTGGCGGTGGTGATGGGCTCCTGCACCGCCGGCGGCGCCTACGTGCCCGCCATGAGCGACGAGTCGGTGATCGTGCGCAACCAGGGCACCATCTTTCTGGGCGGCCCGCCGCTGGTGAAGGCCGCCACCGGCGAGGTGGTCAGCGCCGAGGACCTGGGCGGCGCCGACGTGCATACCCGTGTGTCAGGCGTGGCCGACCACTACGCCCTGGACGACCGGCACGCGCTGGAGATTGCCCGGCGCATCGTCGGCCATCTCAACCACGTCAAGCGCGTGCACGTGGACGTGGCCGAGCCCGTGGCGCCGCTGTACGAGGCGGCCGAGTTGCGCGGCGTCATCCCCGCCGACCCGCGCAAGCCCTTCGACGTGCGCGAGGTCATCGCCCGCATTGTGGACGGCTCGGTGCTGGACGAATTCAAGCAGAACTACGGCGCCACGCTGGTGTGCGGCTTTGCGCGCATCTTCGGGTATCCTGTGGGTCTGGTCGCCAACAATGGCATCCTGTTCTCCGAATCGGCCCTCAAGGGCGCCCATTTCATCGAGCTGTGCGCCCAGCGCGGCATACCCCTGGTGTTTCTGCAGAACATCACCGGCTTCATGGTGGGCCGCAAATACGAATCCGGCGGCATCGCCAGCGACGGCGCGAAGATGGTGACCGCGGTGGCCTGTGCCAGGGTGCCGAAGTTCACGGTCATCATCGGCGGCAGTTTCGGCGCCGGCAACTACGGCATGTGCGGCCGCGCCTATAGCCCGCGGTTGCTGTGGATGTGGCCGAATGCGCGCATCTCGGTGATGGGTGGCGAGCAGGCGGCCAGCGTGCTTGCCACGGTCAAGCGCGACGGCATCGAGGCCAGGGGCGGTGGCTGGAGCGCGGGTGACGAGGAGGCCTTCAAGGCACCCATCCGCGCCCAGTACGAAACGCAGGGCCACCCGTACTACGCCAGCGCGCGGCTGTGGGACGACGGTGTGATCGACCCCGCCGACACCCGGCGGGTGCTGGGGCTGGGAATATCGGCGGCGCTCAACGCGCCGGTGGAAGACACGCGGTTTGGCGTGTTCCGGATGTAAGGCCGGGACAGGGTTTTTTCGGGCGGGGGTGAAGTAACGCGATGGTTGACAAGAAACCGGAGTCGAAGGGACGTCCTTCCATCGAGGTGGACGTGGTCACGCTGAAGAACATCGGGCCGCAGTCGGCCAAATGGCTTGCAGCGGTGGGCATTCGCACCAAGAAAGACCTCGAGGACGTGGGCGCCGTGAACGCCTTCCGGCTGATGCGCAGCCACGGCTACAACGTCACGCCCGTGATGCTCTATGCCCTGCAGGGCGCGCTCATGGACCTGCACTGGAACCGGCTGCCGGGCAAGCTGAAGGACGACCTGCGCGCCCGCGCCCGCGCCGATGAGCAGCCCCGCTGAGCAGCGCCTGCGCATCCACGTCCAGGGCGCCGTGGCCACGGTGCTCATGGACCGGGCCGATGTGCACAACGCCTTCGATCCGCAACTCATCGGCGGCCTCACCGAGGCCTTTCAGCGGCTGGAGGCCGACGCGGCGGTGCGGGTGGTGGTGCTGGCGGCCAGCGGCCGCAGTTTCTCCGCCGGCGCCGATCTCAACTGGATGAAGCGCATGGCGGCCTACTCCGGCGAGGAGAACGTGGCCGATGCCCGCGCCCTGGCCGGCCTGATGCGCGTCATCGACCGCCTCGCCAAGCCCGTCATCGCCCGTGTGCAGGGCGCCGCCTTCGGCGGCGGCGTCGGGCTGGTGGCCTGTTGCGACATGGCGGTGGCGGCCCGGGATGCGGTGTTCTGTCTGTCCGAGGTGCGGCTGGGCCTGATCCCCGCCGTCATCAGCCCCTACGTGGTGCGCGCCATGGGCGCCCGGGCCGCGCGCCGCTACTTCCTCACCGCCGAGCGCTTCGGCGCTGACGAGGCCCACCGCCTGGGTCTGGTGCACCAGGTCACCGATGCCGAGGGCCTCGACGCCGCCGTGGCCGCCCTGGCGGACCACCTGCTCAAGGGCGGTCCCGTGGCCCTGGCCAGCGCCAAGGACCTGATCGCCGCGGTGTCCGACCGCCCGCTCGACGATGCGGTGATCGAGGACACCGCGCGGCGCATCGCCGCCCAGCGCGCCGGCGTCGAAGGCCAGGAGGGGGTGGCCGCCTTCCTGGAGAAGCGCGCGCCGGGCTGGATCGGCTGATGTTCGAGGTGCTGCTCATCGCCAACCGCGGCGAGATCGCCTGCCGCGTGGCGCGCACCGCGCGGCGCCTGGGCGTGCGCACCGTGGCGGTGTATTCCGAGGCCGATGCCCGGGCGCTGCACGTGTCGCTGTGTGACGAAGCACACCTCATCGGCCCGGCGCCCGCGCGCGACAGCTACCTGCGCGGCGATCGCATCCTCGAGGTGGCGCGCCGCAGCGGCGCCCAAGCCATCCACCCCGGCTACGGCTTCCTGTCCGAAAACGACGATTTCGCCGAGGCCTGCGCGGCCGCGGGTGTGGTGTTCGTGGGTCCGCCACCCGGCGCCATCCGCGCCATGGGATCCAAGAGCGCCGCCAAAGCCCTCATGGAACAGGCCGGCGTGCCGCTGGTGCCCGGCTACCACGGCGAAGACCAGGACCCGGCGCTGCTTGCCCGCGAGGCCGGGCGCATCGGCTACCCGGTGCTCATCAAGGCCTCCGCCGGTGGCGGCGGCAAGGGCATGCGCATCGTGCGCGAGGCCGCCGACTTTGCCGAGGCGCTGGCCTCCGCGCGGCGCGAGGCGCTGTCCTCCTTCGGCGATGACCGGGTGCTGGTGGAGCGCTATCTCGACCGGCCGCGGCACATCGAACTGCAGGTGTTCGCCGACCGCCACGGCAACTGCATCCACTTGTTCGAGCGCGACTGCTCGGTGCAGCGCCGCCACCAGAAAGTGCTGGAGGAGGCGCCCGCGCCGGGCATGACAGCCCAGCGCCGCCGCCAGATGGGCTCGGCCGCGGTGGCCGCCGCCCGCGCCGTCGGCTACGAAGGCGCGGGCACCGTGGAGTTCATCGCCGAGGGCAGCGGCGAGTTCTTCTTCATGGAAATGAACACCCGCCTGCAGGTGGAGCATCCGGTCACGGAAATGATCACCGGCCTCGACCTGGTGGAGTGGCAGTTGCGCGTTGCGGCCGGCGAGCCGCTGCCCCTTGGCCAGGAGCAGGTGAGCATCAACGGCCATGCCATCGAGGCGCGCATCTACGCCGAGGACCCGGCGCGCGGCTTTGTGCCCTCCATCGGCCGGCTGCTGCACCTGCGCGAGCCCACCGCCTCGGCCCACGTGCGCGTGGACACCGGCGTGCGCGAAGGCGACGAGATCGGCGTGCACTACGACCCCATGATCGCCAAGCTCGTCTGCTGGGATACCGACCGCGGCGCGGCCCTGCGGCAGTTGCGTCAGGCCCTGGCTGGCTACCGCGTGGCCGGCCTTGCCAGCAACCTCGAATTTCTCGCCGCGCTCACCGCCCACCGCGCCTTCGCCCTTGCCCACCAGGAGCCCGGGCTGCTGGACACCGGACTGATCGAGCGCTATGGCGCGGAGCTGTTCCCGGCGCGCGAGCCGGTGCCCGGCGCGGTGCTGGCCGTTGCCGTGCTGGCGCGGCTGCGCCACGCGCAACATCAGGCGCTCGAGCGTGCGGCCCGCGGGAGCGATCGCCATTCGCCCTGGAACGCCACCGACGGCTGGCGGCTCAACGAAGACAACTTCCACGTGTTCCGTTTTCTCGACGGCGAGCGCATGGTGGCGGTGACGGCCCACTACCGCGAGGCGGGCTACGTGCTCGACCTGCCCGGCGGGCCGGTGCACGCCAGCGCCACCGAGGGGCCGGATGGCGGGCTGGTGGTGGACCTGGACGGCGCGCGCTGCCACGCGCACGTGGTGTGGCGCACCGATTCGCTCACGGTGTTTGCCTTCGGGCGCGCCCATTCGCTGGGGCTGGAGGCCGCCCGCAGCGTGGACGACGACGATGGCGGCGGCAGCCTGGCCGCGCCAATGCCGGGCACCGTGGTGGAGGTGCTGGTGCCGCCTGGCACCGTCGTGGAAAAGGGCGCCGCGCTGCTGATTCTCGAAGCCATGAAAATGGAGCACACCATTCGCGCCCCTGCCGCTGGCACCGTCAAGGCGGTGTTCTACGCCAAGGGCGACCAGGTGGCCGAGAGCGCAAACCTGATCGAATTCGAGCCGGCGCCCTGAAGGGGCGCCAGGGTGAGAGCGGCCCAGGCTGCCGCTGCGGGCCGCGCAGCCGGCGAAGGAGGATTGTCATGAAGCATCCCGACCGCGTGCGCATCGTCGACGTGGGGCCGCGCGACGGCCTGCAGAACGAACCCGGCAACGTGCCCACCGCCGTGAAGGTGGCACTGATCGAGCGCCTCGCCGCCGCCGGCCTGCCCGCCGTGGAGGCCACCAGCTTCGTCTCGCCAAAATGGGTGCCGCAGATGGCCGACGCCGCCCAGGTGATGGCCGCGATCAACCGTCGCCCCGGCACCAGCTACCCGGTGCTGGTGCCCAACCTCAAGGGGCTGGAGGGCGCCCTGGCGGCCTGCGCCCAGGAGGTGGCCGTGTTCGCCGCCGCCTCCGAATCCTTCTCCCGGCGCAACATCAACTGCAGCATCGACGAATCGCTGGCGCGCTTCGAGCCGGTGTGCGAGCGGGCCCTTGCGGCAGGCGTGAAGGTACGCGGCTACGTCTCGTGCGTGCTGGGCTGCCCCTACGAAGGCGACGTGGCCCCCGAGGCGGTGGCGCGGGTGTCCGCACGGCTGTGGCAGATGGGCTGCTACGAGGTTTCGCTTGGCGACACCATCGGCACCGGCACGGCAGGCAAGACCCAGCGCATGGTGGAGGCCGCCGCCCGGCACGTGCCGGTGGAACGCCTGGCCGGCCACTTCCACGATACCTACGGCCAGGCGCTCGCCAACATCCTCGCCGCCATGGACCTGGGCGTGGCCACCTTCGACAGCTCCGTGGCCGGCCTGGGCGGATGCCCCTACGCCAAGGGCGCCACGGGCAACGTGGCCACCGAGGACGTGCTCTACCTGCTGCACGGACTGGGCGTGAGCACCGGCGTTGATTTCAACGCCGTGGTGGACGCGGGCGTGTTCATCTGCGAGGCCATCGGCCGCGCCAATGCTTCGCGCGCGGGGCGGGCCATTGCGGCGAGGCGGGCGCGGGCGGCAGCCTGAGGGGTGCCCCCCAGCGGCCCGGGAGCGCGGCGCGAAGGGGAAAGACGCTTCATGACCGCGGGCGGCGGTTTCGACGCCTCAAGGGGGCGGGCTTCAAGGCAAACTGCTTCGATGTCCAGACCGGCGATCATCACTGAGTTTCCGGTCCTCGCAGGGACCAGCGCCATCGCCTGTATGGGGAAACAGGGGGGTCGAGATGGATGACGATCCTCGTGCCGAGTAGCTCGCATACCTGAACGAGTAGGGGCGTGAGATCCACCCGGCAGGGCGCGTGCTACGCTGGCCGTTGCCGTCAGCAGCATCCCTTTCGTTTCCGATTCATCGTGTATCCAAATCATCGAAGAGCCCCCATGAAGAACCTGCTCGTTTTCGCCATGTTCGCCCTCGCGCACGGTGCCGCCCACGCTGCGAAGCCCTGCGATGAACTCAAGGCCGAGATTGCGGCCAAGCTCGATGCCAAGGGGGTGAAGGGTTACGTTCTGGAGGTCATGCCAAACGATCAGGCGGGTGACAAGAAGGTCGTGGGCAGTTGCGATACCGGCGCCCGGAAGATCACCTACGCCAGGCAGTAGCGGCACGGAAGCGGGCGCGGCGGCTCCGGCGGCAGTGGTGCCGGCCGGAAGGCCTGGAACGGTTCGCTCGCCGTCGTGACGGTGACGTCGCGGCCGGGAGGGGCCCGGCGCATCGGATGGGCAAACCAAAACAAGACCCGCCGTCCACCGCCGGCGCTCCCTGCTACCGGTTCTCCCACCGGCTGTAATCCAGCAACCCGCCGGCACGCCCTGCCCACGCGGCGTGGGCGTCCTGCAGGGCATCGCTCGCGCTCCAGAACTCCGGGTCGGTGCGGCGCAGGGCGAAGCGGTCGGCCAGGCGGCGGTAGTCCGCCTCGGAGGCCAGCGCGCCGATGGCGGATGCCAGTTCGGGCAGGTCGTGTCGGCGCAGGCGATAGAGGGTGTTCGGATGAGCGCCCACGAAGCCGCGCAGCACGGTGAGGGCGTTTTCCGCTGGCGCCAGGGCCCGTTCTTCGCGGAACAGGGTGGACACGTGCAGGTGACCCGTATCGCGCAACAGGGTGAAGTGGCGCTCTCCCGGCGGGGCGTCGTCGATGCGCAGGATCGCCGTCTCGGGTAGCCACGACAGCGCGGCGCCGCGCAGCGCGGCAAGCCGCGCGAGGCCCTGGCGCAGCACCGGATCCGATAAGCGGCCAGGGTCCATGGATTGGTCCAGCACCGGCGCGAGCCGCTCGCGCAGCATGGCGTACAGCTCGGCCTGCGGGTCGTCGGTGCGGTAGTCGATGGCCGATTCCTGGTCGAAGGTGGCCTTGCGGCCGTAGACATATTCCTTGACCGAATCGGGCGCACCCCGGTACCAGCGGTCGCGAAGGGGTTCGCGCGCCGCCTTCGGCAGCAGCACCAGGAAATTGAACTCGCCTTCCATGCGCAGGAAGTCCATGTACAGGCGGCTGGCAAGCTGGTGGCCGGCGTTGCCGTACACGTCATAGCCGGCCACCAGCAGGTAGTAGATGCGCTCGAGCAGCGGGTAGCCGATCACCCAGGCGGTTTTCGGTGCCTCGCCCGCCAGGCCCGTTACCACGGAGGCGCTGTCAAAGTGGCGAAAGATGGTAAGCGCGGCATTGGGATTGCGCCCGTCGCCGTCCCACACGAAGGACAGGTCGGCCGCGGTGCGGCGCGTGGCGGTGCGTTCGTACAGCCCGCTCTTGGCTTCGAGGTAGCGGGTCTCCTGTCGCGCGAGCGTGCGCCACTGCCGCAGGATGGGCGCGTCGCTGCCGTAGGCGGCCGGCAGGTCGAGGTTGCCCGACTGCCGCGCCAGCAGCTCGGCGGTGTCCTGGCCGGCGCCCACCGAGGGGTCGAGGAACACCACCCAGAAGCGGTCGCGGATCACGTTGAGCGCCACCTGACCGCGGCACACGGGCCCCTTCATGAAGCTCATGATGAAGAACTGCGCTTCGTCGAGCAGAAAGCGGTAGCGCGAATCGGGCGGGATGTCGGCGAAGGTGCGAAAGGGGTTGGTGGCGACCGCGGACTCCCAGGAGGGCAGGGCGCGCACCTCGTAGGGCGTTTCCAGGAACCATGCCCGCAGCTTCGCCATGCGCTGTGGCGACAGGGCATAGGGCAGGTGGGTTTTGGCCACCACGGTTTCGCGCTCGGGTTCGATACGGTAGTACACCCTTGCCACGCCTGGGTGGTCGGTGGGCCGTCGTGTGGCGATGGGCTGCACGGGCTGGCCCGGTGGGGTGGCGGAGCGCACGAGATTGAAGGAGCGCTGCGCGGGGTCCGATTCGAACATCAGGTGCGCCAGGAACAGGTGCTCGTAGAGGTAGCGTGCCATGAGCTGCTGCTTGGGCGAGTCGCCATTGAGGAAGGCTTCCCATTGGCCCACCTCGGTGGCCAGCGGGGGCGGCAGCGCGGGCGCGCCCTCGTCCGGGGCGCCGGCCTGCAGCCAGCGCACCAGCAGGTTCATCTCCCCAGGGGCCAGGCCGGGCAGGCCATAGGGCATGCCGCCCTGGGGGTGGCGGCGCGCGTAGTTGTCGAACTGCTCGATGCTCGGGCAGCTCTGGGCGCGGTCCAGTGAGAAATCGAATTCGCGGCCCAGCACCGGCCCGGCCGGCAGGGGGTTGGCCTGCTTGAGCAGCAGCGAGCGGTACAGCACGCTGCCCTCCAGGTCGGCTGCCGGGGCGCGCTCGTTGAGGATGGGATGAAAGCCGTGTTGGCGCCACTGCGACGCCCCCAGGGCGTCCACGAACAGCCGTGAAGGCGCGGCTTCCTTCAGCCGCGCGGCATCGTAGACCTTGCGCGGACTGGCGCCCCGCGCGATGCCCTCCCAGGAGCCAAGCTTGGCCTGGCAGGGGGCGTCGTAGCAGGCGTGGCAGACCACGCAGCGGCGCGCCAGCAGCGGCCGCACCTCGCGGCGGTACGCGGGTGCCCCTGGTGCGGGCGCGGCAGCCTGGTCGTAGCGCGCCGGGTCCGGCCCGCCGAAGCGATCGTCCAGGGACAGGGCGGCCACGGTGGCGCAGCCTGCGATGAGGCTGGAGAGGGCGATGAACAGGCGGGGGCGCATGGGGGCGGATCTCTCGATCGATCAGTGCGGCTGCGGGCTGGCCGCCTGCCGTGGGCCGCCGGAGACGTCGGCGGCGTCCGCGTCGGCCACCACTTGGGCGAGGATTGCCTGCAGCAGCGGGCCGCGCGGGAAGTCGTTGCGGTTGGCGATGTGGCGCGGAATGCCGTGCAGCGCCCCCGGCACCTGGGTGGCGATGGCCCAGTGGTCGGCGTTCACGTAGCCCAGCAGCGTGCTGCCGGGGATCACCTGATCGAAGGCCAGCAACAGGCCGTCGTTGCGTGCGTCGATGCGTGACAGCAGCCCGTGGCTGGTGGACAGCCCGCGGGAGATGCGTTCCGGCGCGGGATAGGCCACCAGCGAATAGAAGCGGATACCCTCGGGCAGCGCATGGCGCGCGAGCCAGTCGCGCCGGATTTGCGGGTCGAGGCTTTCCAGGGCGCGGCCGTCGCCCTTCTGGCAGGTGAGGCCGGGGGTGTTGCGTACCGCAGTGATCAGCGCGCGCGGTGCCCTGGGCGCCAGCGGCGAGCCGCCCACCGCCCCGGCCATGGACACCACCGCGGCCACCCGCGCACGCATCTCGGGATGGGTGTCCAGCGCCACGAGGATGTCCACCACCCCCTTCGAGTGGCCGATGAGCACCGTGTCGCCCGGCGCGCCGGTGCCCTCCAGCACCGCCTCGTGCAGCCGCCCGGCATTGCCCTCGCTGCTGGAGGTGCCATCCACCTTCACCACTGCGAAGCGCCAGCCGGCCGCGGCGAAGGCCTCCCGTAGCAGCCTTTCGGTCCCGGTGAGTGTGCGCACGCAGTCCGACCACAGACCCGGCACGAACAGCACGCGCCGCAGGCGCGTATCCGCCGGATCGGCGCTGGGCGCGGCGCTGCCTTCGCCCGCAAGCCGGGGCAGCAGCCGCTCGCAATCCGCGGCCGAGTCCGCCACGCCCGCCGCCTGGCAGAAGCGGCTGCGGAAGGCGCCTCGCGCGTCGCGGATGCCCGCCAGGGGCGCGGGCACCAGGGCCAGGGGCACGCCTTCCGTGGAGTAGGGCACCAGCGCCGGCGCGGCGCAGCCCTGCAGGAGCGCCACCACGCTGCCGGCCGCGGCTGCCCGCAGGGCCCGGGAACGCCCCATGGTCAGTAGAACGTGCTCGGCGCCAGCATGAACAGCGCGTCTTCCACGCGCTGCCCGAAGCCGCGCGCCGGCTGCCACGTGAGCGTGCCCTTCGAGGAGCGCCCGACGATCTGCCCCGAGGCCAGTTCTTCCACCCGCCAGCTGCGGTCGGGCTGCAGGTCGCGCTCCATGTGGGCGGCAAGGCTGCGCGCCAGCGGTTCGCTGTCCACGATCACGCCCATTTCCAGGTTCCAGTCCGAGGCGCGCGGATCGAAGTTCATTGAGGCTGCGAACACGTGGCGCAGGTCCACCACGGCGCCCTTGGTGTGCAGGCCGGAGAACTGGAGCTTGTCGGCGGGGTGCCGGTGCAATGGCGTATGGGCGCGCCGGCACGTAGTTCGAACAGTTCTGTCCCGCCGCGCACCAGCGGCCGGCTACTGCGATTGCAGTGGCTGTTCACCGCCGGCACGTCGTGGGTTTCGAGCGAGTTGGTGAGGAGGATGTCCTGGCGGGCGGTGGTGAACAGTTCGCGCAGCGCCGGGCCCACGCCGCGCACGAGGCACTGCGCCGTCGCCACGGCGATGTCGCGGTGCTCGGGGTACACCCGGGCCAGGGCCGTGGCGCCGGGCCACGGCAGGCAGGTCGCGGCGATGGCGGCCACCCAGGCCAGCAGCCGGCGCCAGGCTGGGGGAGAGCCGCCGACAGGCTGCGATGTGGCAAGTTCTTCCATGACTTTGAACTTAGCACGATCGTGCGAGAGCGGGCCCGTTCGCGCGGGGCGGATGGGGTATCCTTCACGGGATTTTTTCTATGCCGATTCCCATGCCAAGTCATAGTGCCGACGTGCCATCGCCCTGCGTCCAGGTGTGCCGCATCGACCCCGGAAGCGGGCTGTGCCAGGGTTGCCTGCGCAGCCTCGATGAGATCGCCGCGTGGCCGAACCTGAGTGCCCGCGACAAGCGCCTGGTGCTGGATCGCGTGGCCACGCGCGGCGAGCGCAGCGTCGTTCTGTCCTGAATGCCAGCCGGCGCCGCCCGGTCCGCACCCTCTGCCCGCATGCCCCTCTCCGCACCCGTCACCCGCGCCATGGCCCACACCCGCCGCGTGGAGTGCTGCGGTTACGCCCGCGACGATGGCCTCTGGGACATCGAAGGGCACCTGGTGGACACCAAGAGCCGCGACATACCCACCGTCGAGCGCGCCTCGGGCCGCATTGCCGCGGGCGAGCCGTTGCATGAGATGTGGATTCGCCTCACGGTGGACCTGGATCTGGTGATCCACGCGGTGGAGGCAGTCACCGACTGGGGGCCCTACGAGGGCTGCGGCGCCATCGCGCCCAGTTTCCGCGTGCTGGAGGGCGAGCGCATCAAGGCGGGCTTCAACCAGCGCACCCGCGAGTTGCTGGGCGGCACCCGCGGCTGCACCCATCTGCTGGAGCTGCTCAGCCCCATGGCCACCACGGCCTTCCAAACCATTTATGCCGCCCGCGAGCGTGCCAGCCCGGCGGGCAGCGACGGCCGCAAGCCTGCCCTCGTGGACAGCTGCCACATGTACGCCTCCCACGGGCGCATCGTGCGGGGCCGCTGGCCGGCCTTCTACACCGGGTCGGCCGATCCCCAGGTGCCGTGAGGCGCGCCAAGCGGTGGCTCACCCTGGTGGTGGCGGCGGCCTCGGCCACACCACCGCCCCTCGATCCCGGCGTTGAAGCCGCGGTGCGCGCCGCCTTCGACCGCAGCTGCGGCGCCTCCAGCGCCCGTGCGCGGCTTGCCGTGGGGCGCCGCGGCGCCGAGCACGAGTTTGCCCTGCATGTGCCCGGCCGGGTGATTGGCGCCATCGTGACGGCGCGGTGGGCGGGCGTTGTGGATGCGGGCTCGGGCACTACGCCGGGGCAGGATCGCGCCAGCGCCGAGCTGTTGTGGCTCAGCCTCTGGGAAGGGCGCGAGCGGCGCGTGCTCGTGGCCACCGATCTCGAACTGGCCCAGCGCCTGGTGGGGCGCTATGCGGGCTGCTATCTGCCGGCGCAGGTGGAGGTGCATCACTGCGACGTCGCCTCCGGGTCGCTGTATCTCGCTGGACGCATTGGAGGGGAATGATGACCACGCAGCGCCCCGCCCCGCTTGCGGGCATTCGCGTGCTCGACCTGACTCGGCTGCTGCCCGGGCCGGTGTGCACGCTGCATCTGGCCGATCTCGGTGCCGATGTGATCAAGGTGGAGGACACTGGCGTGGGCGATTACGCCCGCACCCTGGGGGTGGCCCCGGGCCGCGAGGCGCCGGTGTTCCTGGCCATCAATCGCAACAAGCGCGGCATGCGGCTCGACCTGAAGAAGGCCGAGGGGGTGCGAGCGTTCCTGGACCTGGCAGCGTGGGCGCAGGTGGTCGTGGAGAGCTTCCGCCCCGGCGTGGTGGACAGGCTGGGCGTGGGCTACGAGGCGGTGCGGGCCGTCAACCCGGCCATCGTGTACTGCGCCATTTCCGGCTATGGCCAGACCGGCCCCTACCGCGAACGGGCCGGCCACGATCTCAACTACAACGGCTACGCCGGCTTCACGGACCAGACCGCGGTGTCGGGCGGCGAGCCCGCGATCCCCAACTTGCAGGTGGCCGACATCCTGGGCGGGGCGCTGGTGCCGGCCATGGGCATTCTCGCCGCCCTGGTGGAAGCGCAGCGCACCGGCCGGGGCCGCTACATCGACGTGGCCATGACCGAGGGCGTGCTCGCCCACAACCTGCAGGCGCTGGCGGCGGTGGTTTCGGACGGCCGCGCACGACCCGCGGGCGAGGATCTGCTGTCCGGCCGCGAGGCCTGCTACCAGGTGTACCGGACCCGCGACGGGCGCCACATGGCCGTGGGTGCGTTGGAGCCGAAGTTCTGGGACGAGGTGTGCGAGGTGCTGGGCCGGCCCGATCTGAAGCCCCATCACTGGGCGCGCAATCGCAACCCGGCGCCGGCGGTGCTTGCCCTGCGGGAGATTTTTGCCGCGCGCACCCAGCAGGAGTGGGTGCATGCCTTCGAAGGCCGCGACTGCTGCGTCTCGCCGGTGCTGCGCATGGAAGAGGCGGTGCACGACCCGCAGCACGTGGCGCGCGGCATGTTCGTGACGGCGCCCCATCCCCTGGCCGGAGAGGTGCTGCAGATGGCGCCGCCGTTGCGCATGTCGGACCTGGACTTCGCCGTGCAACGGCCCGCGCCGGCGCCCGGCGAGCACAGCCGCGAGGTGCTGCGCGAGGCGGGCTACGAGGAGGCGCGCATCGACGCGCTGGCCGCAGCAGGCGTGATCGCCTGACGGGCGGGCGTGGCGCTTGTTCAGTTGTCCTCGGGGCCGCGCAGCCAGTAGCCCACCGTCTCGGGGTTGCTCGCGATCCAGCGCCGCGCCGCGGCGCGGGCGTCCATCTGCTCCACGTTGATCCAGTAATCCATCTGGGTGACGGCCTTGACGTTGAGCTCGATGCGCCCGAGCAGCTCGCGGGTCTTGCGCGGCAGCTTGGCGGCCCAGGCCTTGTTGGCCACCAGCCAGGCGGTGTTGTCGCCGCCCAGGAACTGGCGCGGCTCCTCGAGGATGCGCAGCCGCTGGGCGAGGTTGAGGTATTGCGGGCGCCACAGGGGCATCACGAACCATTCCTTCGCCGCTACGCGGGCATCGAAGTTGGCCAGCCAGTCCTTCGCCGGGCCGGGCACCAGCTCATAGCCGGCCGCCCCAAGCCCGTAGTGCTCGAAGATGCGCCGCGAACCGATCATGAGGCCCGAATCGGGCAGGGTGCCGCGGATGGTCTTCACCATCCGGTCGGCCACCTCGGGGCGCAGCAGGTCCGCCACGCTCTTCACCTCGGGGGAGACGTAGCCCGGCACCGCCCAGTACAGCCGCGCATCCTCGAACAGCACGCCCATCTGCACGAGCTCATCCTTGTACTCGTCCCAGTAGCTCTTGTGGGCGTAGGGCAACCACGCCGCCACGAACAGGTCCACGTCGCCGGCGGCCACCTTCGGAAACAGGGTGGCGTGGCTTCCCGAGCTGACGGCCACGTTGAAGCCCTGGCGCTCCAGCACCAGCTGCACCACGGCGGCGGTGGCCTCGTAGAAGCTCAGGTTGACGTGGCCGATGGCCGCGTACTGGGCGCGGGCGGGCAGTGCCGCGCACAGGGCAAGGGCGATCGAGGCGATGACTTTGCGAAGGGACTGCATGCGGGATTCCTCCAGGAGCCGGCCGCGGCGCTGCTGCCGGGCCATCGAGCGGGCGTGGGACAGTCGGTCCCGGCGCTTCGTTCCAGGGCGTACGCGGCGGGATGGACTGCGCATGCCCGCGTGGTCGTGCCCCTGCGGGGGGGGCGCGTCAGGGCCGCCGCGCGAGCGATCGTGCGAGCGTCTCGGGCACGTTGGGCAGCCGGGGCGGCCCCAGAAGCAGGCCCAGAGCCACTCCGGCCATGTTGGCCGCCATGTCCCCGAGCGAGAAGGTGCGGTAGCCAGTGGCAAGCTGCACGAACTCCATGACCACACCGAAACCCGCCAGGGCCGCGGCGCTGCGCCAGCGGCCGGCCCGGTCGGCGGCGAGCTGCACGAACCAGAAGGTGAGTACCGCGTAGGCGGCAAGATGCTGCAGCTTGTCGCCCTGCTCCACGCCGAGATCCGGGGGGCGGGGCGTGAGGTAGAGCCACACCAGGAGTGCCATGCCCGCCCAGGCGACGGCCTTCCAGGCTGTCAGCACCCTTCGTCTCGAGATCATGAACGGGGTATCGTGCCGGGTGTCATCGGGGCCGGGCCGGCCTGGCGCTTGCCGGGCGCGAACAAGCCCCAGTTCATGGGTGTCCCGGTGTCGCTTCCGGGCGGCGCACAGGTCGCGAACCGGACGGATACTGGC
>JBIIUM010000266.1:0-3957 GCA_044339985.1 Burkholderiales bacterium
TGAGAGAGGTGAGCGCAGCGGCCCAGCGCGTCAGTCGAGATTGATTCATGTCTTCCCCATGGATGCGCTGACGGCCGAGGGCCGTCGACCGTGCACTCTAAGTGTTCACGCCCGTCTTTTCCATCTGTCTGAAAGGACCCATGTGCTTAGCTGTCAACGCACCCCTTCCAGGTCCAAGATCCGGTTCTGGTGATACCGCAAAGCAGCCTTGCTCAAGATGACCAGTCGCCCGCATCGAGAGAGTACGCAGAGCACGGCACCCAGCATCCTGAGCGTCAAGAGCTGACCCGCAGACCCGATGATGTCGACGCCACGTCCCCCAGTACGCACCCCGTCAGCTCGTCAGCATGTCGCGGTACAGGGCCAGGGTGCTTGCGTTCACATGCTGCGCGGAGAACTCCTGCTCCAGCCGCTGGCGGCCGCGCTCACCCATCTTCATCGCCAACGCGGGATCCCGCAGCAGGCGTTCAAGTGCCTCGGCAAGCGCGACGGCGTTTCTGGCGGGCACCAGCAAGCCGTTGTCGCCGTGCCGCACGGCTTCGCGACAACCGGGCACGTCGGTGGTGACGCACGGCAAACCGGCCGCCATGGCCTCGAGCAGGAACTTCGGCAACCCTTCGCGATACGAGGGCAGGCACGCGATGGTGGCATCTCCCAGCACCTTGGGCAGGTCGCCGCGGTAGCCCCACAGCTCCACTGCCCCCTCCTCCCTCCAGCCTTCTAGCCTGGCCGGGTCGATGCGCGCCCGGTTGTCGGGGTCATGGCCGCCCACAACCACGAAGCGCGCCGCCACGCCACGCTGGCGCAACAGCCGTGCGGCTTCCACAAACTCGCCAAGTCCCTTGTCCCACAGCAACCGCGCCGCGAAAACCACCAGGGGCGTCCCTTCCGCCCGACCACCCGGCTGAAACGAATCGGGCTCCACACCGGCGCCACGAATGAGCACCGCCTGCTCGCGACGCACCAGCCCCGCCTGGGCGAAGCTGTTCAGATCGTCACCGTTTTCGAACACCACCCGGCTGCCACGGGGATTGAGCAGCAGCCGCAACCCCATGGTCAGGAGCGGGCGGATCGTGCGCGCAAACGGGTGCCGCGAGGTGAACGCATACCCGCCGCCCACCACCGCATTGACCACCCGGTGGCGTCCGGCAACCCGTGCCGCCAGCCCCCCCAGCAAAATGGGCTTGAGCGCCACGTGGTGGATCACGTCCGGCCGCTCTCTTCGGTACACGCCCACCACGCGCACCAGTGCCAGCATCGCGGCAAAGGGGTTCAGGCTGCGACGGCTGAGGGGCAGCGGCAACAACCGCAGCCCCGCGTTCCGGATGACCTCGCCGTGACGATCCACATCTGTCAGGACCAACACCTCGTATCCCGCCTCGCGGGCAGCCACCGCACGCCCGAGAAAATGGGAGCAGAAGAACCAGTCCACTGTCACGAAGAAGATGAGCTTGGGGGAAGATGCTGTCATGGTGGGTTGTATGGGCTACCCCTGCGCGCAGAGCGCGCGACGGCGGGGGTTGCTTCGGCTGGGCACGATGTCGATACAAGGCAACGGCGCGGGTCAAATCCTCGATCATTGTCCACCGCTAAAGGGGCGCGGACTTTGTCGCCCGGTCAAGACCGAGGCGTGATCACCCGCGCCACATGCAAGTCGATGTCACCATCGCTCATTCCATCCTCAGTTGCGCAACCATCCTCGCAGCGTGACGAGGACGATGCGCCGCCAGTACTTGATGACCTCGAGTGCTGTCGACAGAAGATGCATCGGGGAGGATATGAGCCGCTCCCGGCGCAAGGTGCCAAGACACCCAACAACCGCGGCATGCATTGCGCGCAGGTCTCCCGACAGGCCACCGGCACCGAACTCGTCCTTGTAAGAACAGGCAAGTGGCCAGCGCAGGCGCGCGGCCTTGCCGCCGTCCAGCAAAATTCTCAACCACAGCTGATAGTCTTCCGCGCGCCGCACCCCAGCAGGGAACCGCTGCGCAACGCTGCGCCTGAGCATCACAGTACGCGTGGCAACAACGTTCTTGAACAACATCAGTCGCCACCCGAAGGCGCGCGTGGGCACCCTATCTGCCTCGACTGGTGCCGCCCAGGTCCCGGCGTGCACCTCGGAATCGTGACAAGTCAGTACGTAATCCGGGTGGGCCGCCATCCACGCGCTCTGAATCTCAAGCTTTCGTGGCTGCCACGTATCGTCCGAATCCAGGAACGCGATGAGTTCCTGCCCGGCCATCGCCCAGCCAGCATTCCTGGCCTCTCCAGCGCCCTGGTTATGCGGCAGGCGCAACACGATTGTCTTGATCACTCCCTGCAGCTTTTGCTGGATGGCGTACAGCGAGGCGAGGGTCTGTCCGTGGTCGCCGCTGCAATCCTCGACAAGGATGATCTCCGCTGGCCTTGCCGTTTGATCCACGACAGATTTGACGGCAGCCCCGATGGTTTGGCTGCATCGGTAGCACGGGATGATCACGCTCACTGGAACCGTGCCGCGTGCACCAGGCGTCCCGAACGCACTCAGAGCCTGATCCATTGCGGTGGCGTCAGGTCTCTGTCGTCCATGCCATTGCTGAACCATTGGCGTGGGGCGATGACGATCTTCTCGGGGTCTTCGTTCAACCACGCCCCCCACCAGCTGAAGGAGCTGTTCGCAATGATCTGGTGCTTGCACATGCTCATCAGCCGCATGTCCACATGGCTTTGCGCGCCGTGGTTGCCGCGGACATACTCGACAGGGAAAGGGATGCGGAGATTGGCCGCAGTCCATTGCAGATCGTCCGAGAACACGAAGAAATGCGGCGATGACAGCTTCTCCGCGATGTGCGCGATCGCCTGACGGTAGTACTCCAGCGAGCACACCGTGAAAATCCTCGTCGTCTTTGCGTCCGTCAAGTAGTCGCCACGCCGCACGTGCACGCTTACCGATTGGCAGCGCCCAATTCTCGAGGCGATCTCGCAATTGCCTCCCGCCAGACCCCCCCGAAAGCGGAAGTCTGCACGGATTTCCGGCTCGAAGTCCTTGAAGTATTTCTCCGACTGCCAGTAGCCCATGAGATAGCGTGACGAGCGCACCGCCCTGAGCCCCGGCCAGAAACTGGCGTACGGCTCCATGGCCAGCGTCTTGCCGTTCAGAGCGGGCGAACGCATCCGCCACAGGAACCGCCGGGCCAGGCTGCCAGCCCGCCAGCCGAGAAGCTTTTTCACGTCCGCTGGAGTCGCTGGCATTACCGGCGCATGGAACACCCGATCGATCTCATGCCCCTGGTGCAGGCGGTAGCCCTGGAAGTCTTGCAGGTCCAGCAGGTGAGACTGCCGAGTCGCCAGCGACAGCGCACGGCCCGCTGCGTACTGAAACATCTGGTTTCCCAACCCGCCCAGAATCCAGCTGATGATCATGGGCGCCAGGCCCTCGCGCGGCCGATACGGCGCCGGAGCTGTCCCGCGGCTTGTTTGACCACCTGGATCACGAACCAGAGCCGAAGGCGCCACGCCGTGCCATTCATCATGCGCACCACGTGAAGATGCGCTCGATAGTCCGCCAACATGTGGCGCCATGCGAAGGGCGCTGGTGCCACCTCGGTGCTGCAACTGGCGGTGGGGATCGCCCACAACCGCGCCCCCTGGCGGCGCCAGTGGAGCGAGTGAATCAGATCTTCGCAGAAGGCCTTGCCAGGAAACGGAAAGTAGCTTTCCAGCACCAGATCTTCTCGCCGGCACAGGGCACAGCCGCCGGGTATCCAGTCGGTCTCAAAGGGGGTCGCGCCGATCCGTGCGCGATCTATCCAATAGCCCATTCCCGCCGTGGTGAGCTTTCCCATCCGCCTTTCACCCCAAGGGGCGCCACAAACCGCAGACAGATAGAGATTGTCGATGAAGCCATTCCAACCACTACGCAAGCGCGTGATGTACTCGCCTGACGACACATGTCGAAAGAAGGGCGCAACCACGGCA
>JBIIUM010000267.1:0-3939 GCA_044339985.1 Burkholderiales bacterium
GGTGGAGCAGGCCGGCGGCATTGCCTGCCACACCGGTAGGGAGCGCTGCTTCTTCCGCCGCTTGCGCGGCGAGGTCTGGGAAAGCACCGAGGCGGTGTTGCAGGATCCGGCGCGTATCTACGGCAAACCGACGACGAGCTCGGGTGTGGCGTGAACGAGCTCTCCAGCGTGCTGCAGCGCCTGTCGCAGACTCTCGAGGCGCGAAAAGGCGCCGACCCGGGCAGCTCCTACGTGGCCGGGCTGTATGCGCGCGGCACCGACGCCATCCTCAAGAAGATCGGCGAGGAAGCCACCGAGACCGTTCTGGCCGCCAAGGGTGGTGATAAACTCCAGCTTGTTCGCGAGACAGCCGACCTATGGTTCCATTGTCTGGTCATGCTAGCCCACGCCGGGCTCGGCCCCGACGACGTGCTCGTGGAACTGCAGCGCCGCGAGGGCACGTCTGGTATCGACGAGAAGGCGTCGCGGACCAGTCCCTGAAGCGCCCGGTTCCCTGGCGCAGCCAGCCATGAAGATGAGCACCGACAACTGCATTTTCTGCAAGATCGTCCTCGGCGAGATTCCATGCCGCAAGGTCTACGAAGACGATGAACTGTTGGCTTTTCACGATATCCATCCAGTGGCGCCCGTGCATTTTCTGATGGTGACCAAGGAGCATATCGACTCGATGGCGTACCTCGACTCGCGCCACGCGGGGGTGATGGGGCGCATGATGGTGATGGTGCATGGCCTTGCGGCGCAGCAGGGATCCACTGACGGTTTTCGCATCGTTTGCAATACCGGGCGGGTGGGCCGCCAGGACGTTTTTCACCTGCACGTGCATGTGCTCGGAGGGCCCGGGCCGCTGCCGGGCATGATCGCGCGTGCCTGATTGGCGCGCGCTTCGCAAAAGGAGAATTGCAATGGGTAGCTTCAGCATCTGGCATTGGCTGATCGTTCTGGTGGTGGTGGTGCTCATCTTCGGCACCAAGAAGCTGCGCAACCTCGGCCAGGATCTGGGCGGTGCCGTGAAGGGCTTCAAGGAAGGCATGAAGGGCGACGAGGACGCCAAGGCGGCCGGCAAGCTCGAGAGCGCCGGCGCTGGTCAGACCATCGACGCCGAGGTCAAGGACAAGTCCCGGTCCTAAGTCAAGCCGCACGGGAGAGGGTGTGTTCGATTTCAGTTTCGGTGAGTTGATGGTCATCGGCGTGGTGGCGCTGGTGGTCATCGGGCCGGAGAAACTTCCCAAGGTGGCGCGTACCGGCGGGGCGCTTTTCGGGCGCCTGCAGCGCTACGTCTCGGACGTGAAGGCCGACATCAATCGGGAGATCGAAGCCTCCGAGTTGAAGGAATTGCAGTCCACCATGAATGACGCCGCGCAGTCTTTCCAGCAGACGGTCACCGCCCAGGCAACCGAGATCCAGCAGGAGATTCGCAAGACCGAAGAAGAATTCAACCGCCTTTCCAACCCGCTGTTGCACTTTGGGTTGGCGGGCTCTGGCGCCACGGGGGCTGGCGCGGCCGTCGGAGGTGCGGACGAACCAGCTGTGGGGCCTGCGGGCGCTGAGCCCGAGGCGTCTCCGCAGCTTGAGCTCGGGCTTGGCACGGCCGATGCCGCCACGGCTGCGGAAACTGCCCTACCCCCGAGCCCGCCGCGAGAGGCCTAGGGCGACAGCCACCCGGTATCGCCCGTCCGGCCGCGGACGCAGTCCATGAGCGACAACGAATCCTTCCTGACCCACCTGATCGAGCTGCGCGACCGGCTTACGCGCGCGCTGATCGCAGTGTTGGTGGTGTTCCTGTGCCTTTTCCCCTTTGCGTCTGACCTGTTCGACCTGCTCGCAAAGCCGCTCATGAGCGTGCTGCCCGAGGGCTCGAAGATGATCGCCACGGGGGTGGTGGCACCCTTCATCATTCCCGTGAAGGTGGCGTTGGTTGTGGCGCTTGGCGTCGCGCTCCCCTACGTGCTCTACCAGGCTTGGGCTTTCGTGGCGCCGGGTCTGTACCGGCATGAGAAGCGTTTCGCCATGCCCATGCTTGTGGCAAGCGTCGTGCTGTTCTTTGCTGGCGTGGCCTTTTGCTATTTCTTCGTGTTCGGCGTGGTGTTCAAGTTCGTTTACTCCATTGCGCCCAAAAGCATCAATGTGGCTCCAGATATCGACAACTACTTCAGCTTCGTGCTGGGGATGTTCGTTGCTTTCGGCGTGACATTTGAAGTGCCTATCGCGGTTATCCTGCTGGTCAAGATGGGTTTCGTTTCAGTGGCTAAACTTCGCGAGATACGGCCCTATGTGATCGTGGGCGCTTTCGTGGTGGCCGCCGTGGTGACGCCGCCAGACGTGCTGTCGCAGATCATGCTGGCCATACCGTTGTGGGTTCTTTACGAGGCTGGCATCGTGGCAGCGGCGCTCATGATGCGCGGCAAGTCCGCCCAACAATCTCCCGACGCCACCTGAGTATCCTCGGCTGCGCTGTTCAAGACCCGCCGGCAGGTGGCATTCCAGGAAAGCAGAAACGACGTGGCGTTTTTCGCGGAAGGCCCTGGAGTGTAGGGCTGCGGAGTGCCCCCTTTCAGGAAGAGGCGCCAGCAGGGCTGGGACGGTTGATCTTTCTGCAGATCAGCAATGGTGACGGGTCGGGCGTCTGGTCACTCTTGCAGTTGTGCAGGGCGGGACGTGCGCGGACGTCTTCCCACCGACACCCTTACCTCCACGACCTTGCCGGCGCGCACCAGTTTGAGCGTGGCGAGCTTGCCGGGCTGAAGTGCCGCAACGAGATTGAGCATGTCGGAGGAATCGCCCACCGGCTTGCCTTCCACTTCCATCAGGACATCGCCGGTCTTGATGCCCGCACGATCCGCCGGACTGGCGCGCAACACGCCCGAGATCAGTGTGCCCCGGGTAGAAGGCAGCTGAAACGACTGGGCCAGTTCAGCGGTGACATCCTGCACCTCCACGCCGATCCAACCGCGGGTGACGGAACCGGTAGCGATGATCTGGTCCATGACCTGGCGTGCGATGCTCACGGGGATGGCGAAGCCGATCCCGAGGTTGACCCCGGTACGAGAGTAAATGGCGCTGTTGATACCCACCAGGTTTCCCGCTGCGTCCACCAGCGCGCCTCCGGAGTTGCCAGGGTTGATGGCCGCATCCGTCTGAATGAAGTTCTCGAAGGTATTGATGCCCAGATGGCTGCGGCCCAGGGCGCTTACGATCCCCATAGTAACGGTTTGGCCCACGCCGAAGGGGTTACCGATGGCGAGCACAACGTCACCCACGGCGAGCGAGTCCTGACCGCCGAAGGTAATGGCGGTGATGTCTTTCGCTTCGACCTTGAGCACTGCAAGATCGCTGTCGGGATCGGCGCCCACGACCCTCGCCGCCAGCTTGCGGCCATCCGCCAACGCCACCTCTATCTCGTCGGCGGTTTCGATGACATGGTGATTGGTGATGATGAATCCCTCGGCGCTGGCGATCACCCCAGAACCCAGGCTGGATGCGCGCTGCGTTTCGGGTTCTAGCCGGTCCCCAAAGAAACGGCGGAACAGGGGGTCGTCCATGAAGGGGTGCCGCGGTTGCTTGACTTCCTTGCTGGTGAATACATTCACCACGGCGGGCATGGCCTTGCGAGCCGCCGCGCTGTAGGAGTTGGCGCCCGTGCCCGCTGTTGACGCTGTCGCCGCCATGCTGGGTAGCTCGCGCACGGTCACTGCGTTACTGCCGCGGGCAAGGTTCAACAAGTCGGGCCGCAAAGTGGAGACCACAAACATCACGGCCAGGGAGACCGTTACGGCTTGGGCGAAAACGAGCCAGATTCTGCGCATGGCGGGGGGCTTTAACGGTTATATGGATAGCGGCGCGATGGCCGTCGAGCGCTAACGCCCGATTATCGCCCCAGGCCGCTTCTGCGGGAAGCTGGAACAATGCCGGTTTGACAGCGGTTTATGCATCGAATACGAT
>JBIIUM010000067.1:0-14181 GCA_044339985.1 Burkholderiales bacterium
CCTTGTCTTTCGTACCCATATTGGGGTGAATTATGCCCAATTTGGGGTTGTCCGCCGACCCCGCACCGCAGGGCTGCGCCCGGCATCAAGCGTTACTTCTTCAGTTCGCGCAGCCGCACCCACTCGCCATCGCGGCGAAACCGCCAGAAGTGCCAACCGTTCACCGCGCGGCCGACGACGGCCTTGCCCGCCGCCGATGGTGACGCATACACGTGGCCGCCGTAGGCCACCTGCCCGCTGTTGCGCAGCGAGGCCGTGTAGCGCTTGGCCGACCAGTTCGAGGGTGCTGGTGTTCACCGCGAGCGCTCCAGCGTGTTACGGCCCACGGTGTAGCAATGCAGGCTCGTCGGGGCGAACTCGACGTCGATGCCATCGACCGTCTTCACGCCCCTGGCCGTCCGCGTGGTCACCAGTGGAATCCGACCGAGCTTGTGCAGCCGCGCGAACTCGATGAGGCCTTTGACCTCGCGCGGGTCGTCCCAGGGCCTATCGGTCCACTTCACCTCCACGGCAAAGCGAGGTTTCTGGCGTGCGTCGAGGCTGACGAGGTCCACCTCGCCCTTCTTCCAGCGCGCGTAGTGAAGCGATTCGATGTAAGCGTCGTTGTGCAGCCACTGGCTGAACACCGCGGTCTCCACGAGATGCCCGACGGCGGGGTGCTCCGCAGTCAGCGGCGCGAACAGCGCGGCCCGCATGGTCGAATTGGTCAGGTACACCTTGAACGTCATCGCCTTGCGGAAGCGCGCGGCGTTCTCGTCCACGCGGCGAATGCGCTTAATCAAGAACGCCGCTTCCAGATACTCGAGGTACTTCGTCAACGTGGGCTTGCTGACACCACTCGACTTGGCCAGCCCTTCCAGGCTGATCTCCTCGGCAGAGTTGTAGGCCACGGTGTTGAACAGCGAGTTCAGTTCCTGCACATCGGCAATTCCGTACAGGCTCGGCAGGTCGCGCAGCAGTACCTTGTCGATGATGTCGTTCTTGATGTAGCGGCGCGGGTTACGGCGAACGGCATCGGAGAAAACAGCCTCCGGGTAGCCGCCGAAGTTCAGATAGGTGATGAAGGCCTCGTTCAGGCCAGCGATGTCCAGGGCCTTGAAGCGCGAGGCGTCGTCACGATCGTCGTCGACGCCGATCAGGTTGTCCTCGGCGCCAGTAAAGCGCAGGTACTCGAAGAAGGTCAGCGGCGGCAGTACGAACTCGGTGAAGCGCCCCGCGCCGCTCTCTGCGCTCTTGTGCTTGAGCGCCGCAGCGGCAGAGCCGGTGGCCACGAAGCGGCAGCCGCGCTGCGTGTCCACCAGCGACTTGAGATGCACCTCCCAGCCCTTGAGGTACTGGATCTCGTCGAAGAACACGTACAACGGCGTGCCCGGTGCGCGCTCGAACGCGCGCTGGAACCGCCGCACCAGGCTGTCCAGCCCCTGGCCGAAGTAGGTCGGGGTTTCGAGGGACACATAGAGGATGTCGCGCCCGGGCACCCCGTCGCGCAGCAGGGCGTCGATCGCGTGAAAGACCATGATGGTCTTGCCCACGCGCCGGGGCCCCAGTAGCAGCACTGCGCGTTGCGGCGCCGCCTCCCGCACCAGGCGCGCAAAGGGAGGCAGGTACGCACGGCGGGGAAACTCGGCGTAATCCCGGTCGATGCCTGCGCCGGCTACCCACCAGGGGTTCTCTTCGCGCAGGCGGTTATCGATTTCCTGGTCGGAGACCTGAAGCACCGCAGTCGATCACGATATCAAGATAAACTTAGTTTGCCTGATAACGATTAGCAAGGCAATTCAAGTTTTCTTGATTGCATCCGGTCGATGTGCCGCAACCCCGGCACCCTCACCCGCCCCCGCCGCCCGCCCCCACATCGGCCGCAATCAGCCGAAACTGCTCCAGCGCCGCTTCCAGGTCATCAACGATCTCCTGCGCGATCACCTCGGGCGGCGGCAGGTTGTCGCTATCGGCGAGCGACTCGTCCTTGAGCCAGAAGACGTCGAGGCTGGCCTTGTGGCTCCGGCCGGCGCTATGCGCCTTAACCTCGGCTACGCCGAGGTTAGCCTCCGCCGGAACTTCGTTCTCGCGGGCCAGCAGTTCGTCTGCGCCGTAGACGCGCCAGCGGCCGTCGGGGTTCTCGGCGCTCCAGGTGGCTGTGCGCTGGTGGCGGTTGGCCGGGTGGTAGAGACTGACGAACTCGGTCAGGTCTTCGCGCTCGACGATATCTTTCTCGGTGAAGGTCTTGCCGTCCTCGCCCACGATCATCGTGCTGCTCTTCTTGCCGAAGGGCGGATTGGCCAGCACCACGTCGAAGCGCTCGCCGGGATCGGCCGCCAGCGCGTCGGCCACGCGCACCGGCACGCTCTTCTCCGAGCCAATGCCGTGCAGCATCAGGTTCATAGCGCAAACGCGCGCCGTGGCCTGCGCCAGCTCCCAGCCGCGGAAGGCGCCGTCTTTCAGGTGGCGCTTCATCGCCATCTCGCGCGAGGAGCGTAGGCCACGCGTACTCTGCGGGTATCGGACTAGGGTGGTTATACGGCGGCCGGCTGCGCTCGTCCGCCATCTTGAGGAACAGCAGGTAGGTGAGCTGCTCGACGTAGTCGCCATAGCTCATCCCGTCGTCGCGCAGGAGGTTGCAGTCGTTCCAGACCTTCTGGACGAGGGAGGAGGTGTTCACGGGTATTGATCGCCTTATTGATGAAAGCCTTCTTGCGGACGCGCGGCAATCAATACGCCGCCCTTCTGGATCAATGGGTTAGGGCACGGCCGTTTCCGCTTGGTCGCCCTCCGCTTTGATTGCCCTTTGATAGTCATTGCGCCCCCTCCTTCTGCCCGAGCATCCACTGCGGCCATCGCCGGCTGCCGCTGTTGACGATGCGCCCGGCTTCCGCAAGCTGGCGAAGCAGGTTGTGAATCCGGTTCAGCTTCTGTGCGTGTGTCAGCACCTCGGGCAGCTTGTCCAGCAGCAAGCGGTCGATGTCCTCGCGCGACACAGGCTGATGCTCGCCAACCAGCGCCAAGATCATGTCGCGGTAGTAGCGGCTGTCGAGGCCGCGGTTGCGAATGTGCTGGGCCTTCTGACCCGTCGCTGCCGCAGCCGGCCCCGCAACGATCAGATTGGGGTAGCGCCCTTCCGCCAGCCCGGCTGCTCGTAGCCGCTTGCCGTCCTCGGCCGCAATGCACATGCCCTTCTGCACCTTGTCCAACAGCATGATCGTCGCCAGATCGAGGCCGCTGCGCGCCATCAGCAAGCGCGTGTACCGCTCGTCGACGATGCGCCCGCGCAGCGTCACCATCACGCGCTCGGGCTGCGAAAGGTCGTAGTCGGGCATCGGAAAGAAGCGCTCGCGCTGCTTCAGGAACATGCGCTTGATGCCGCCACCCTGCGTGTCGATCATATTAAGGTTCACCATCGCTTCCGCCAGAAACGGGTTGCGGTAGATCTCCAGCGGCGCATCCTGCTCGATCACGGTTTCCACGCGACCGGGCAGGAAGCCGCCCACGTTGGTCAATAGCAATGCGTCCGGCGTCTCCACGACCTGAATGCGCCCGCGCAGCCCGTAGTCCTGATGCGCGATGCAGTTGTGCAGCGCCTCGCGGATCACCCACGGGTCGTACTGCGTCAGTTCCACTGGAAAGAGCGTGCCGTCCGGCAACTCACGCACCGTGAGGTTGCGGATGCGGGCCAGCAGCTTGTCCACGTTCAGCAGGAACGGCGGGCCGAAGTGCTCGTAGTCCAGGTCTTCGTTGCGCTCGCTCTTCAGCAGCCAACTGATGCGCGCCACCGCGGGCGCCATCAGGGTCGAGGCCTCCGGCTTGCCGAGCAGCAGCAGTGCGGCATGGGTCATGCCCCCGCGGATCGTCAACTTCGCCTTGTTCAGGAACGTCGAGTCGTCCCAGCCTGCCACCGCCGCGGCCTGGGCCGGAAATTTGGTGGCGAATTCGCGCCGCGCCTTAGCGATCGCTTCCGGCTCCAGGTCATCCAGCGACGCTCGCTCGCAGACCTGGGCACTCCAATCGACACGGCGGTTCCAGATCGCGCGCGCCTTCTCGGGATACTTCGACAGCTCCGTCTTGCTGGTGCCGTCGCGCACATAGGCCGTGCCGTAGAACTCCACCGGCCGATCGAAGGCTGGGTGTACCTCGAACAGCACCACGCGTGCGCCCTGGTAGGTGAAGGCATGGATCTCGAAACCGACGTTGGGCCGAAGCCCCAGCGACAGCCAGAGCGGGAGCAACTGCTCGCCCTTGCCCTTCTCGGCTTGCGGGTCGAACGTCGTCCCCACGACGGCGTGACTGCCGTCCTCGATGCCGAAGGCCAGGTAGCCGCGCGGCCGGCCCAGCAGGCACGCCGAATTGGCCAACGCCGACACGTATTCGCCCAGCACTTGCGGCTCGTAGCGATTCGCCTTGAACTCCAGCCACTCGGTCTCGCGCGGCTCGGCGCGAAGGCGGTCCAGCAATGCGACGAGCTCGGCAGTGTTCACGCCGCAGCCTCCTTCTCCTGCAGCGCCTTCAGGGTGTAGCCCTGCGCGTCCTTCCACTCGATGCGCCCGTTGGCACTGCGCCCCAGCACCACCGCCGCCGCGGTGGAGGGCGAACTGAACACATAGTCCTGCGTGAAGCAGTAGCCCTCGGCCGCGCCGCCCGGCGCAGGCGCCAGCACGCCATTGCCGATCAGCTCCTGCCGCAGCTCGTACATGCCGCGCACATGCTGCTGCATCGACGGCACTGTCGAGGCCACGGCTTGCGACCCCGTCTTGACGACGAAACCCTGGCTAGCCTCGTAGCCGGTAGCCGCCACGCCCTTGCCCTTGCAGTGCAGAAGCGGTGCCGACGAAACGGCTGCCACCGGCGCGGCCTGCTCGAAGGCATGCACACCCAGCACCGGCAGCATGCCCAGCATGTTGTGCAGGAACACCTGCATGTCGGCGCGGTCGGCCTCGCTCAGCGTCGGCTCGGCGGGCGTGTTGGCGTTGTCCAGCGGCAGCCGCTTGGCTGCCGCCGCCAAGGCGATGAGCTGCGCTTCCAGGAGCTGCACATGCGCCTTGTTCAACTGCCCGGCGCCCGCCACGAAGCACACCGCGCGCGTCCAGAAGTCCTTCTTTGCATAATGCGACTCCAGGCGTGGGCGGATCGGGTCGCCCTCACCGACGTAAAGCATCTCGCCCTCGCCATCCTCACGCGGCCCGAGCAGCAGATACACACCGGTCTGACTCAGCTCCTCGCGACCCTTGACGCGCGGCAGCAGGGCGCGCGGGAACATCAAGGCTTTGCCGATCCAGTTGCTGCGCTCGACGACGCGCAGGCCATCGGGGTCGCCGTCAGCGACGAAGATGCGCAAGGAGAAAGGGGACGACATGGCTCAGGAGGGATTGCCGCCCAGATCCGCCGCAATCAACCTGAACTGCTCCAGCGCCGCTTCCAGGTCATCAACGATCTCCTGCGCGATCACCTCGGGCGGCGGCAGGTTGTCGCTATCGGCGAGCGACTCGTCCTTGAGCCAGAAGACGTCGAGGCTGGCCTTGTCGCGGGAGATCAGCTCGTCATAGCCGTAGACGCGCCAGCGGCCGTCGGGGCTCTCGGCGTTCCAGGTGGCTGTACGCTGGTGGCGGTTGGCCGGGTGGTAGAGACTGACGAACTCGGCCAGGTCTTCGCGCTTCAGCGGGTTGGTCTTCAGCGTGAAGTGCTTGTTGGTGCGCAGGTCGTAGATCCAGAGCTGGCGCGTCTGCGCGGTCTCGCTGGCCGGCTTCTTGTCGAAGAAGATCACGTTGGCCTTCACGCCCTGCGCGTAGAACAGGCCCGTGGGCAGGCGCAGCAGCGTGTGCACGTCGCACTCGTGCAAGAGCTTCCTGCGGATGGTCTCGCCGGCGCCGCCTTCGAACAGCACGTTGTCGGGCACCACAACCGCCGCGCGGCCGTTGGCCTTGAGCAGCGTCTTGATGTGCTGCACGAAGTTGAGCTGCTTGTTGCTCGTCGTGGCCCAGAAGTCGTCGCGCTCGACGATGTCTTTCTCGGTCGAGGTCTTGCCGTCCTCGCCCACGATCATCGTGCTGCTCTTCTTGCCGAACGGCGGATTGGCCAGCACCACGTCAAAGCGCTCGCCGGGATCGGCCGCCAGCGCGTCGGCCACGCGCACCGGCACGCTCTTCTCCGAGCCAATGCCGTGCAGCATCAGGTTCATCGCGCACACGCGCGCCGTGGCCTGCACCAGCTCCCAGCCGCGAAAGGCGCCGTCTTTCAGGTGGCGCTTCTCGTCGCGGGTGAGGTTGGGGTAGTGGTGTGTGAGGTACTGGTGTGCGGTGAACAGAAAGCCGCCGGTGCCGCAGGCCGGATCGCAGATCACTTCGCCGGGCCGGGGCGCGATGCAGTCCACCATGGCCTGGATCAGCGCGCGCGGCGTGAAGTACTGGCCGGCGCCGGACTTGATGTCCTGCGCGTTGCGCTCCAGCAGGCCCTCGTAGGCGTCGCCCTTCACGTCGGCGCCCATGGCCGACCAGTCTTCGGCGTCGATCAGGTCAACGATCACACGCCGCAGCTTGGCCGGGTCCTGGAACTTGTTCTGCGCCTTGCCAAAGATCAGCGCGAGCGTCCCCGGCTGGCGGCCCAGCGCTTCCAGCGTGTGGCGGTAGTGGTCGAACAGCGCATCGCCGTCCTTGGCCAGCAACGCGGGCCAGGCGTAGGCGGCCGGGATGGGGCTGGGTTGGCTATACGGCGGGCGGCTGCGCTCGTCCGCCATCTTGAGGAACAGCAAGTAAGTGAGCTGCTCGACGTAGTCGCCATAGCTCATGCCGTCGTCGCGCAGGACGTTGCAGTAGTTCCAGAGTTTCTGGACGAGGGTGGAGGTGTTCATTGAGATTTCATTTCCCACGACGAAGCCGTACCATAGCCGGCATGACGCTCAAGCAGTCCAACCCGCACCTGAAGTCGGCCGCCGCTCGCGCGGCGGCGCTGCGCCTTTCCGCCCAGACCTCGTCAGCCGTGGAAGGCATCCGCGCCCCGTTCGCAGAAGTAGCCAAGACCGAGTTACCCGCCAGCACCGAAGCCTTCATCGCACACTGGAAGCGGCGCCTCGCCGCGAACGCGCGATAACGCGCCCGAACATCACCGCCAACGGGCGGTAGTCGCGGCCCACCGCCGCATGTATGCCCGCAATGTAGGCACGGCGGCCCCGGCCCGCCAGCGGCGAGAAGTCAAGCGGCGGCAGCCCCGCCTGCAACGCCATCAGCAGGGCCTGCGACTCGGCTTCGTTCATGTCGCGCACGCGCGTGATGCCGAGCCGGTTACGAAGGACGCGGCCGCGCGAGCCAAGCTCGAACTCGACCTCGGGACCTGTCGCCTTGTACTTTCTACTCACGTGCGCCCACCTGCCTCGACCTCGGGACCTGTCGCCTTGTACTTTCGGCTCACGTGCGCCCACCTGCCGCAAGGAGCTGACTTCCGTCACCCGGCCGCAGCTTGGCCTCCCGAAACTTGTTCTGCGCCTTGCCGAAGATCAGCGCCAGCGTGCCCGGCTGCCTGCCCAGCACTTCCAGCGTGTGGCGGTAGTGGTCGAACAGCGCATCGCCGTACTTGGCGAGGAGCGCGGGCCAGGCGTAGGCGGCCGGGATGGGGCTGGGTTGGTTGTAGGGCGGGCGGCTGCGCTCGTCGGCCATCTTGAGGGATAGCAGGTAGGTGAGCTGCTCGACGTAGTCGCCATAGCTCATCCCGTCGTCGCGCAGGACGTTGCAGTAGTTCCAGAGTTTCTGGACGAGGGTGGAGGTGTTCAAGAGGGCGATGGAAGAGTATGGCGGTGCTTAACGCCGAGCATCATGTCGCACTAAATGTGTAAACGCGAGGGTTGCTGTTCTTGCTTCTCTCTAGAACGCGGATCGACTTGCCATCGATGCTTACCACCATCATTACCGTCGACCCCGCTTCCTGAGTCAGCAACGTCGAGGTTGCCTTCTCAAGAACCTCTCCCTCTCGAATTCGCTCCACCTTCCCCATAAGAGCGCTCCCTCTCGCGGTTGCCACGTACTCCACTTGAAACCGTAGTGGGGCAGCATCAGGTCTACCCGTGAAACCCTCAATGCTCATCATCGCTGCGATCAGCCCGCCCTGAGCCCGTTCGTACGTACCCCGCGCAGTGAGCTTCCCTGCCTCTAGTCGAATCGCCAGAGCACAGTCTGGTCCTCGCCACTGGTGCGCGAGTTCGGATGGCAATGGTCTCGTCAACCCCGCTCCGAATTCACGGTAGAAATCGCTAATGGGCCGGGCACGCTCAAGTACTTCTGACTCCTTCTTGTTCTCCTCCTCAGGCAACTCCTTTAGGCGAGAAAGCGAGGCGTCAACGTTCTTGTGGTGGTCCTTGATGGCAATGGCCGCCTCACAGACTGCCCTTGCCTCGGTCACAAACCCAGCACCCATTAGCTTGTTCGAGAGATTACTCATGGCGAGCGTCTCGCCAAGACCTTCCGCCCGTCTGTAGGCAGAAACAGACTTCCCTGGCAATTCGAGTCGGTCGAGTGAGACAGCGAGGTTGTTCCAAACTACCCCTGTCCGCTCAGCAGGGGGGATGCGTGAGTAGTGCTGTGCGGCTAAATCGTCCCTCTCCATTTCAGAGTACTTGTAAGCGATAGCGAACCGCTTCTCAGCATCTTCAGGAGAAATCTCAAGCAATCGCTCCAGTGCTGCTAGCTGGACGTCGTCCTCCTTGCGCAGTTCGCCGAGTACGCGTTCCGCCTCCAAGATGTTCTCTTGCCCGACTCCCGCTGCAGCTGCGATTTGCCTCATGCGATCAACACTACTAAGGGCTCGAGCGCCGTCGCCCGCCTTCTGAGCTGCGAGCGCGGCTTTTTTCAATAGCCGAGTCACGTCTTGAGGGTCTTTTGCTGTGCCTGCTGCCCGCTCAAAGGTGTCCGCAGCTTTCGAGTACTCCTCGTAGTGCAAGAAAGCACTCGCGAGGTTCTCAACTACGTCGGCAATTGCTGAGTTTTCCTTCGCAAGACTCACTAATCGCTGAAGCTTTCCTCCCTTGTCAAAAACGATACGAACCCATTCGCAATACGCCGCCCAGCTCTTTCTGCTCTCCTCAGAGCCCCCAAGGTCAGAAGCGAGGAATGAATCAGAAATGGACTTAGCGCTTGGCTCGTCTGCCATCGCCACAAAGTGCATGAACGCAAAATCGTAGTTGCGGCGACTCCATGCTGGCGAGGGATTCGTCCAGGCTCCATCGAGTGGCGGCTCCCCTGGCCTTTCCGCTTTTTCCGAAGTCGAAGTTGCTGGTGCCTCTCTCGCTTCTTGAAGCGCGTCGGTTCGTGGCGAGAGTGTTCCAATCATCTCAAGCAACTTTGGAAACGCTTTCTCCGGCGCGTCTCTGGTAAAGACGATGTACTCGAGATTGCCTTGCAGTCCGCCTGGGGATCTGACTCCATCCTCGACAAGAAGTACTACGGGGAGACCAAGGCCAATTGCTAGGCCAATCTCCTGAATGATCCAGTCGGACGTCTTCCAATCAAACGCAGCTTCATCGGCTACCAACCGCCTGGGCCTGAGAAATGCGCGATCGAGCGCGCTTGAGGAGATCACCCGCTCTTTTCTTGTACAAATTGCTATGAACAGAGTCTTGTCAGAAAAGAGCTCAAGCACCTTCTCATCAATGACTCTCGGCTCCGCTCGTTCGGCATGCTGCCAAGAGAACGACGGATGCATTTCCGATATCGCGCTCAAGTACTTCAAGAAGGAATCGACCAACGCAGCGTCGTCAGGAGTAAAGCTGTGACCAACAAACGCACGAACAGGCTTCAATCTGAGGCCTCCTCTCTCTTTTCCAGTTGATCAGGCGCTTCTCGTTTGCGGGCTGCCGAGAACGAGGCCGCAAGACAACTTGACTTAAGCGAAGCCGCGCGCCTTTGGGTCGCTTCGACCTGGACCTCGACCTCTCGAACGATGGAAAGGCGGCGGTCGACTTCGGCGACGATGCGCTCTCGGTCCGAGGCCGGAGGCAGCGGTACCTGGACGCGTTCCAGGATGGAGAGGTTGATGTTCTTCTGCGCCGTTGCAGGGGCAAACCGCTCCAAGTCGGCGCGAATCGTCCGGAAGAACAGCTCGACGTAGCGAACCAGCGTCCCGTCCGCGGAGACGAAGCCCACGACGCTGTCGGGGAAGCACGCGGGCGCCGCCAGAATGCCCGTCTCGGCGATGTTGGCTGCAATCGTTATGCAAAGAGTACCAGCCGGCCACAGGCGGCTTTGCTGTAGTCCGAACTCGCTATACGTTTGGGTGTACTCGCGGATCACACCAGCCGACCTCCGAACGTCCCCGGTCTGTATGAATGGGTACGGACCGCCGTACAGCTTTGGATCGTCACGCGGGCGGTGCTTTGACTTTCCCCGCCTGAGCTCACCCAGTTCGGACAATGCTGTCAGGGACCAACCGGGCGGGAGGTCTTCGACCGAAGCGGCCACTGAGCGATCACCCCAGATCGCTTTTCTTACTGCGGCTTGCTTGTACGCAAGGAGGTTCGCTGTACTCCGCTTGAGGTTGGCGACGGCTTCGTCGAGGCGGGAGAACTGCTTTTCGACTTCGGCGACGATGCGCTCTTGCTCGGGCAATGGAGCCCAGACAAACGGAACCCCTCGCGCCAGCGCTCTTGATGACACGCTGGCCTGGTTCACATGCTTAACGCAGTTGTACTTGAAGTAGCCGCGCATCCAGATGAAGTGCAGCTGAAGTGCGCCGAACTTTGGCAGCACGTCGTCGGCGAAATGAATTCGCGTCATGTGATTAGAGAACGCAAAGTCGCCTGCGACGTTCACCGCCGCTGTCTTGCCCACGAGCTCGGGGCTGTTGGTGTTGTTGAACAGCACGTCGCCAACTGCAAGCCGGCGACCATCCTTGTTCGCCGACACGAACTTTGTGACCGAGAGATCGATCTTCCCTTCACGATCGACGTTCATCGGGCGCAAGTGGGCCACGCCCTCACCGGTCTGGTTGTGTTCGCCACTCGCGAACCCCGGTTCGATCTCCTGCGCGAAGTCGCCAACGTATCCAGCGCGCCAACCTCTTGGTAGCGCGTCGAGGCGCAGTGGGTAGTGGACTCCCGTCTCCATGCTCACGCCACCAACTCCCGATTCAACGCATCAATCACCTTCGGCAACTCCACTCCAAAGAGCTGATGCACCCGCCCCAGCCCGCCGCGCTGCGCAAACGGCGAGAGTTCGAAGTCCTCGGCGGCAATGCCCAGGCTGCCGGCAATGTGCTCGGCCATCTTCTCCAGCCACCAGCGCTGCTCGTCGCTGAAGCCCTTGCCCGCCGCCTGCTGCTGCGCCATCCACGCCTTGAAATTGGCGGCCACGCGTTCGGGGTAGGGCACCAGTTCGTTGTCCTGCTGCATTGCGTAGCGCACGAGTGAAACAAGGTCGGTCAGGATGCGGCGGCGGCTCGTGCCCCGCACTTTGCCTTCGCCCTTGGCGGCATCAAGCGCGGCGTAGGCCTGCCAGAGCTGGCTTTCGGTCCACAGGTGCGGCGGGGCTTGCAGCGTGTCGGCCAGGGCTTTCAGGTCTTCGAACTTCAGCGGCGCCTTGGTGGGGCGGTTGTAGAGGATCTGCAGTGCGGTGATCTCGTCACGGTGCTGGGCAATGAAGGCCTCGAAGCTCTGCACCAGCCCTTGCGCGCGCTCGCGCGCCGCCGCGTTGAAGCCGGCTTCGAGCACGCGGTCTTGCGTGACCGTGTCGATCACCAGCTCCTTGCTGGCTTTCAGCGAAAGGATGAGGGTGCGCAGCGCAGGGTTTGAGAGCGGCTTGACGGCGTTGCGCAGCGCGGCCTCGGCCTCCTGCGGGCTGCGGTCCTCGCGCGGGTCAAGCGCCTGCACGATGCCGCGTGACAGTTCCTTGAGCCCAAGGCCGCCGGCTTCCGTCACCACCTTTGCGCGCTCGGTGTCGGTGAGTTGCGCGTCCAGCCGCGCCAGGCGCACGGACACGCTGGAGAGTACCTCGGGCTCCACGTTGCCCAGGCTCACGGCCTGCAGCAGCGCATCCAGCGGCACGCTCTTCTTCTGGTCCATGGGCCGGCTGTCGGTCTTGTCACGCTCGCACACGCCAACGCAGTCCACGATGACGAAGCGGTCCTTGTGCACGTGCTCACCGGGGTTCACGCCGCGCAGGTCATCGTCCTTGATGACGCGCACGCCGCGGCCTTTCATCTGCTCGAAGAAGCTGCGGCTCTTCACGCTGCGCATGAAGACCACGATCTCCACCGGCTTGATGTCGGTGCCGGTGGCGATCATGTCCACGGTCACGGCCACGCGCGGGTAGTAGCTGGTGCGAAAGGCCTTGATGAGGTTCTCGGGCGTTTCGCCGGTGGTGCGGTAGGTGATCTTCTGCGCAAACTCGTTGCCGCGGCCCCACTCCTCGCGCAACGTGGTGACGATGGCCTCGGCGTGGTTGTCATCCTTGGCAAAGACCAGCGTCTTGGGCAGTTCTTCGCGTTGCGGAAAGAGATCGGTGCGCCATTTGTCGCGCAGCGTGCGGGCAATGGTGCGAATCTGGTCGGGCGTCTGCACGCTGCGGTCGAGCTCTTCGGGCGCGTATTCAAAGTCGTCGTCGAGCTGCCAGTCGCGCCGGGCGCGGGTGGGCTTGTCGAGCACCTGCACCCAGTAGCCGGCTTCCACGCGGCTGCCGGCCTCGCTCACCTCGGTGCGGATGCGGTAGACGTCGTAGTTGACGTTCACGCCATCGGCCACCGCCTGCGGGTGGCCGTATTCCATCACCAGGTTCTGGTTGAAGAAGCCGAAAGTCTGCTTGTTGGGCGTGGCGGTGAGGCCAATCAGGTAAGCGTCGAAGTACTCCAGCACCTGGCGCCATAGGTTGTAGATGCTGCGGTGCGCCTCATCGGTGACGATGATGTCAAAGGTCTCGATGGGGAACGCGGGGTTGTAGTCGATCGGGGCCGCTTCGCGGAACAGGCCTTCCACGCCCTGGGTGGATTCTTCGTCGGCCTCTTCGGGCAGCTCGCGGCCCCGGAGCATGGAGTACATGCGCTGGATGGTGCAGATGCAGACGCGGGCAGTGGTGTCGAGCTGGTTGCTGGTGAGGTGCTGGACGATGAACTCCTCGCCGAACTTGTAGTTGTTCACGGGCGAGACGTACTGGTCGAACTCTTTCTTGGTCTGCCGGCCGAGGTTGCCGCGGTCCACCAGAAACAGCACGCGGCGCGCGTCGGCAAACTTGATCAGCCGGTAGATGAAGCTGATGGCGGTAAAGGTCTTGCCGCTGCCGGTGGCCATCTGGATGAGAGCGCGGGGCTTGTTCTGGACCAGGCTGGCTTCCAGGTTGCGGATGGCGGTGATCTGCGCGGGCCAGAGCTTGTGCTCGCCCCACTGGGTTACCAGCGGCGGCATGAGGCGCAGGCGGGCAGGAAAGGTGTCGGGGCCGTAGGGCGACGGGCTCAACTGCGCGGGAAGGGGCGATGAAGCACCACCTGCGGCGGGGTCTGGCAAGGGGGCTGTGGTCAGGGGCCGCAGCCAGCCGGCCAGAGTTTCGGGCTGATGAAAGGCAAAGGTGACGCGGGCGCGGGGCTCGGGGTCCAGGCCATTGGTGAAGTGTGTTTCCGCCCCCGTGGATTCGTACACGAAGGGCAGCGGACGGCGCCACGCGGGCAAGGCAGCCGGCAGGCCCTGGGCGTAGCGGGCGGACTGGGCCTCCACGCCGGTGAGGGTGGCGCCCTGCTTCTTGGCCTCGATCACGCCGGCGGCCTTGCCGTCCACATACAGCAGGTAGTCGGCAAAGCCCAGGCCGCCTTGCAGCGGAAACTCGCGCAGCGCCACGCCCCGGCCGGCGTGCACGTTGGCCTGGGACACATCCATCACCTTCCAGCCAGCCTGCAACAGCAGGTGGTCTATGGTTTGGCGCGCGCGTTGTTCGGGGCTCATCGCCTCTGCCTTGATCTGCGTCCATGCTATCGAAAGGGCGCCGTGGTGGGAAAGGGTTTGCGCCCGACCGGAGGGCGCGTGCGGGGGCGCATGCGCTTTAGCGGCGCTGGCCCTCGATGCGCCAGCCTTCGCCGTAGGGGTTGTTGGGGCTGTCGTAGCCATACGGGCTGCCGGCACCGTAGGGGTTATGCATGCTGTCGGGCGAATAGGGGCTGCCGTAGCGGCCGTAGGGGTTGCTGACCGACTCGGGGTCGTAGGGGTTGGCGCTCAGCCGGCCGCGGTAGTTG
>JBIIUM010000068.1:0-14154 GCA_044339985.1 Burkholderiales bacterium
CCGTGGATATCGACCCGGAGCAGGAGGCCATTGTGACCATTGGCTCCAAGGAGGGCCTGGCGCACCTGATGCTGGCCACCCTGGATCGCGGTGACACGGTGCTGGTGCCCAATCCGAGTTACCCGATACACATCTACGGCGCCATCATCGCCGGGGCGGACATCCGTTCGGTGCGGATGACGCCAGGCACCGACTTCTTCGAGGAACTGGAGCGCGCCATCCGCGAGTCGTTCCCGAAGCCCAAGATGATGATCCTGGGTTTCCCCAGCAACCCAACGGCGCGCTGCGTGGAGCTGTCGTTCTTCGAGCGCGTGGTGGCGCTTGCCCGCCAGCACGGCATTCTGGTGGTGCATGACCTCGCCTACGCGGACATCACCTTCGACGGCTATGTGGCGCCTTCCATCATGCAGGTGCCCGGCGCACGCGAGGTGGCGGTGGAGTTCTTCACCATGTCCAAGAGCTACAACATGGCCGGTTGGCGGGTGGGCTTCATGGTAGGCAATCGCGAGCTGGTGGCGGCGCTGGCGCGCATCAAGAGCTACCACGACTATGGCACCTTCACCCCGATCCAGGTGGCCGCCATCGTGGCGCTGGAGGGTCCCCAGGATTGCGTGGAAGAAATTCGCGCCACGTATCAGCGGCGCCGTGATGTGATGGTGCGCGGCCTGCACGAGGCTGGCTGGATGGTGGAGAACCCCAAGGCTTCCATGTATGTGTGGGCCGAGATCCCCGAGTACTACCGGGCCCGTGGCTCGCTGGAGTTCGCCAAGAAGCTGCTGGCCGAGGCCAAGGTGGCGGTGTCGCCAGGTATCGGCTTCGGCGAGTACGGCGATACTCACGTGCGCTTTGCCCTGATCGAAAACGAGGCGCGCATCCGGCAGGCGCTGCGCGGCATCAAGGAGATGTTTCGCAAGGACGGATTGCTGCCGCGCGCGGCGGCGGCCTGAAGGTGGCGCAGCACGCCACGGGCAGAGCGCGCGCGAGGGCCGGCTCGGCCCCCCTGCTCCACGGCCAGCCCTGAACCCGCTTTGTTTTCCGGACTGCATCCCATGACCCCCATTCGCGTAGGTTTGCTCGGCATCGGCACCGTGGGCAGCGGCACCTTCCGGGTGCTGGCCCGCAACCAGGAAGAAATCACCCGGCGAGCCGGGCGCGGCATCCGAATCGATGTGGTGGCTGACCGCGACACCGCGCGCGCGCGGGCCGTTGCGGGCGATGCGGCACGCATCACCGACGACGCCTTTTCCGTGGTGCGCGATCCCGCCATCGACATCGTGGTGGAACTGATCGGCGGCTACACCACGGCCCGGCAGCTCGTGATGGAGGCCATTTCCCACGGCAAGCATGTGGTGACGGCCAACAAGGCGCTGCTGGCGCTGCACGGCAACGAGATTTTTCAGCACGCCCGGGAGAAGGGCGTGATGGTGGCCTTCGAGGCGGCCGTGGCCGGCGGCATTCCCATCATCAAGGCGCTGCGCGAGGGGCTCACGGCCAATCGCATCCAGTGGATCGCCGGGATCATCAACGGCACGTCGAACTTCATCCTGTCGGAGATGCGAGACAAGGGGCTTCCCTTCGACGCCGTGCTGGCCGACGCCCAGCGCCTGGGCTATGCCGAGGCCGACCCCACCTTCGACGTCGAGGGCATCGACGCAGCCCACAAGCTCACCATCATGTCGGCCATCGCCTTCGGCGTTCCCATGCAGTTCGAGCGCGCCTACACCGAGGGCATCGCCGGGCTCACCCGCGAGGACATCCGCTACGCCGAGGAACTGGGCTACCGCATCAAGCTGCTGGGCATCACGCGTCGCACCGACCAGGGCATCGAGCTGCGGGTGCATCCCACCCTGATTCCGGCACGGCGCCTGATCGCCAATGTGGAAGGGGTGATGAACGCGGTGCTGGTGAAGGGCGATGCGGTGGGTGCGACGCTGTACTACGGCGCCGGCGCAGGGGCCGAGCCCACCGCCTCGGCGGTGGTGGCCGACCTGGTGGATGTGACCCGCATGCACACGGCCGATCCGGAAAACCGCGTGCCCCATCTCGCCTTTCAACCCGACCAGCTGGCGGACACGCCCATCCTGCCCATGGAGGCGGTGCGCACCGGCTACTACCTGAGGCTGCGGGCCCTTGACCGGCCGGGCGTGCTGGCCGACATCACCCGCATCCTCGCCGACCACGCCATCTCCATCGACGCCATGGTGCAGAAGGAACCCGCCGAGGGGGCGAACCAAGCCGAGATCATCCTGCTCACGCATCTCACGCTCGAGCGCGACGTGAACGCCGCGATTGCCCGCATCGAGGGCTTGCCCAGCGTGGTGGGGCAGGTGGTGCGCATCCGTCAGGAAGACCTGAGCTGATGCGCTACGTCTCCACCCGCGGTGCGGCGCGCGCGGCGCCACTGGGTTTCACCGACATCCTGTTGGCCGGCCTGGCCGACGACGGCGGCCTGTATGTGCCGCTGGAGTACCCGCGCATCACGGCGCTGCAATTGCAGGCATGGGCCCGCTTGCCCTACGCCGATCTGGCCTTCGAGGTGCTGTCGCGCTTTGCCGCCGATCTGCCGGCCCATACCTTGCGCGACCTGTGCCGTCGCACCTACACGGCGGCGGTGTTCGGCAACGGCCGCGATCCGGCCCGGGCGGCGGAGATCGCGCCGCTGCGGCCGCTGGGCGTGGAGGGCGGCGCGGCGCTGGCGCTGCTGGAGCTCTCCAACGGCCCCACGCTCGCCTTCAAGGACATGGCCATGCAGCTGCTTGGCCAGCTCTTCGAGCATGTGCTGGGCGCCACCGGGGCCGAGCTAAACATCCTTGGCGCCACTTCGGGCGATACCGGCAGCGCCGCCGAGTACGCCATGCGCGGCCGCCGAGGCCTGCGGGTGTTCATGCTCACGCCCCACGGCCGCATGAGCCCGTTTCAGGCGGCGCAGATGTACAGCCTGCGCGACGCCAACATCTTCAACCTCGCCGTGCGCGGCGTTTTCGACGATTGCCAGGACATCGTCAAGGCGGTGTCGGCCGATGCCGCCTTCAAGGCGGGCCAGCGCATCGGCGCCGTCAACTCCATCAACTGGGCCCGGGTAGTGGCCCAGGTGGTGTACTACTTCAAGGGTTATTTTGCTGCTGCGCCACGCGTGGGCGATCCCGTGTCCTTCACCGTGCCGTCGGGTAATTTCGGCAACGTGTGTGCCGGGCACATCGCCCGAATGATGGGTCTGCCGATCCGGGCCCTGGTGTGCGCCACCAACGAGAACGACGTGCTGGACGAGTTCTTCCGCACGGGGGTGTACCGGGTGCGCGGTGCCGCCGATACCTTTCAGACCAGCTCGCCTTCCATGGACATCTCCAAGGCAAGCAATCTGGAGCGCTTCGTCCACGATGTGGTGGGCGGCGACCCGGCAAGGCTGGCGGGGCTCTGGCGGCAGGTGGAACGCCATGGCGGTTTCACGCTGGATGCCGACGCCATGGCCGCGGTGCGCGAGCGCTTCGGTTTTCGCTCCGGTTGCAGCAGCCACGCGCACCGCATCGCCACCATCCGCGACATGAACCAGCGCTATGGCGTGGTGATCGACACCCATACCGCCGACGGCGTGAAGGTGGCGCGCGAGCATCTGGAGCCTGGCGTTCCGATGGTGGTGCTGGAAACGGCCCAGCCCGCCAAGTTCACCGAGGCGGTGGAGGAGGCGCTGGGACGGCCGGCGCCGCGCCCGCTGGCCTTCGAGGGCATCGAGCGTCTGCCTCAGCACTTCACGGTGATCGAATCCGATGTCGAGGCGGTGAAGCGTTTCATCGCCGCCCATACGGGCATCGCTGCCGCATGAGCGGATTCGACGACGCCCGGGCCTTCTGGGACCAGCGTTTCGCAGCCCCGGAATACATCTTCGGCACCGAGCCTAACGCGTTTCTGGCTGCCCAGGCCCAGCGGCTGTCGCCTGGCATGCGGGTGCTGGATGTGGCCTGTGGCGAAGGACGAAATGCCGTGTGGCTGGCCCGCCAGGGCTGCCGTGTCACCGCCTTCGACATTTCTCCCTTGGCCCTGCAAAAGGCCCGGCGCCTCGCCGCCGAAGGGAGCGTGGAGGTGGAGTTTCACGAGCAGTCGGTGGATGGCTGGCAATGGCATGGGGGCGCCTTCGATGCAGTGGTGTGTATCTTCATCCAGTTCGCGGAACCGGCGCAGCGCGAGCGTTTGTTCCAGGGGTTCCACGACACCCTGGTTCCGGGTGGGCTGGTGCTGCTGCAGGGATACACGCCGAAGCAACTGGAGTACCGCACGGGTGGTCCGGGGCAGCGCTCGCACCTCTACACGGCCCCCCTGCTGCGCGAGGCATTCGCACGCTTCGAGCTGCTGGAATTGCGCGAGCACGAGCAGCACCTTGCCGAGGGCAGCAAGCACGTGGGAATGTCGGCCCTGGTGAACCTGGTGGCGCGCAAGCGCGCGCCTTGAGGAGGGTGTCGCCGCTGCGGCGCGGCGCTACCGGGCGTATTGCGGTAACTGGTGGAGTCCGTTCAGCACGGTGGCCGGTTCGACCCCCAGGCGGTCGGGTGGCCAGCCGGCGCGATTGAGCCAGAACACCCGCAGTCCGAAGGAGGCTGCGCCCGCGGCGTCCCAATAGTTGGCCGACACGAACCCGATGTGCGCGGCCGGCTCTCCGAGGTGGTCCACCGCCAGGCGATACACCGCCGGGGTCGGCTTGAAGATGCGCAGGCTGTCCACACTCAAGGTGGCTTGCAGATGCCGGTCCAGCCCTGCGTGGCGCACGGCGGCTTCCAGCATGGCGGGCGAGCCGTTGGACAGGATGATCCGCGGACACGGTGCCAGGGCTTCGAGCGCGGCGTGGGCATCGGCGAAGGCGGTGAGCGCGCGGTACGCGGCCATGAGTGCTGCGGCCACCGGCGCCTCCAGTGGCAACCCGAGCGATTCGGCAGCGTGTTCCAGAGCCTGGCGCGTGACGGTTTCGAAGTCGGCATAGCGGCCCATCAGGCTGCGCAGCCAGGTGTATTCCAGCTGCTTCTGGCGCCACAGGGCCGACAACCGGGCGCCCTGGCCAGGGAAGTGGCGATCGGCTTCACCCGCCACCGAGTGGACGTCGAGCAGTGTGCCGTAGGCGTCGAAGATGAAGGCTTTCAGGCGGCTGTTCATGATGGACCGGGTCGGTTTGCGTCGGAGGCTCAGGGTGTGCCGCCGCGCAGGTTGGCCGGCACGGCCTCATGGATGCGTTTGGGCTCGGGCAGGCCGAGCGCGCCCATGATCTGGATGAACTCCTGGCGCGAGCGGCCCGCGAGCCGTGGGTTGGTAGCCTTCTCCTCGCCGATGGTGGACACGTGCCGGCCCTTGTAGTCGTGGCCAGGGTAGACCAGGGTGTCATCGGGAAGGGTGAAGAGCCGGTCCGTGATGCTGTCGTAGAGCGCTCCGGCATCGCCGTTCTGGAAGTCGGTGCGGCCGCAACCGCCGATCAACAGGGTGTCACCGGTGAGCAGCCGGTCGTGCCAGAGAAAGCAACTGGAGCCGGGCGTGTGGCCGGGGGTGGCGATGACGCGGATGCGCTCCTGGCCGAACGCGACCCACTCGCCATGGGAGAGCAAACGGTCGAACCCGCTCGCGCCACAGTGCAGGCTCACGGCGGTACGCGCGTCGGTGCGCTCGCGCAGGGCCCGCGCGCCGGTGACATGGTCGGCGTGCACGTGGGTCTCGAGGATCCACGCAAGCTGCAGGCGGTGCTCGGCCAGCAGGGCGAGATCCCGCTCCACATGCTCGCGCACGGGGTCCACAATGACGGCCTGCCCGCCGAAGGGCTCGCCCAGCACGTAGCTGTAGGTGGAGGAGTCGGGGTCGAACAGTTGCCGGAACATCACTGTCCCTCAATGCGTTTTTTCAGCGTGATGGCACCTCGCACCTGCCCGGGCGCGTAGCCCACGGCGCGGTCGAAGGGATATTCCGCCGCGAGGCGCTCACGCACCGCCGCCGAGAGACTTTCCGCAGGTCCGTGACAGGCCAGGCACAGGGGCTGGACAGGGATGGCCTTGAGGTAACGGAAATGCCGGCCCTGGGGTTCGTCCACCATCTCGTGGTGCTCGATGCTTTCGGGTTTTTCCCCCGCGGCGGCGCGGCGGTCGAACTCTGCCAGCACGGCCTGTTCCCAGGCATCGGGCTGTCCGAGCATGGGGTTGCGCGGTTTGAGACTCACCCGCGCCAGACGCAGCCCTGCCTGGCGTGACAGCGTGCCGGCAATCTCGGGGGCCAACTGTCGGCACACCGCCACGGCAACCTCGGGCCCGCCGGTGGCCATTTCGCGGCGCAGGGCTGCTCCCAGCTGCGTGGCGAGCTGCGCTGCCAGGGTGCGAGCTTCATCCACGGGGGTGGTGTCGGCGGCAGACGCCGTGGAGCAGGCCAGCACAGCGGCGCTCAACAGCGCCAGGCGGGCGGACAGGCTTGGTTTCACGACGGCTCTCCTCGGGGGGAAATGCCGCAGTGTAGCCGCGCCGCGCGGCTGCCACGGTGACCGAGGTCACGCTACGGGCGTTGAAACACCGCGGTCGGGCCCCCAAATCGGACCAACACCACCGGATCACCGACGAGGGAATCATGCGCTTCGACAAACTGACCACCCGTTTCCAGCAGGCCCTGGCGGATGCCCAGAGCATCGCCGCGGGCAAGGATGCGCCCTACATCGAACCCCAACACCTGTTGCTTGCCCTGTTGCAGCAGCAGGACGGCGGCAGCGCCTCGTTGCTGGCGCGGGCAGGCGTGAACGTGCCCGCCCTGGCCGCGACGCTGAAGACGGCCATCGACCGAATGCCGCGGGTGGAGGGTACCGGCGGGGAGATCGGCGTGTCGCGCGAGCTGTCCGGGTTGCTCAACCTCACCGACAAGGAGGCCCAGAAGCGCGGTGACCAGTTCATCGCCTCCGAGCTGTTTCTGCTGGCGCTGACGGCCGACAAGGGCGAGACGGGGCGGCTGCTCAAGCAGCATGGCGCGAGCCGTGAGGCTCTCGACGCGGCCGTGGCGGCGGTGCGTGGCGGTGAGGCGGTGGGCAGCGCCGAGGCCGAGGGGGCGCGCGAGGCGCTCAAGAAGTACACCCTTGACCTCACGGAGCGCGCTCGCCAGGGAAAGCTCGACCCGGTGATCGGCCGCGACGACGAGATTCGCCGCTGCATCCAGATTTTGCAGCGCCGCTCCAAGAACAACCCGGTGCTCATCGGTGAGCCGGGCGTGGGCAAGACGGCGATCGTGGAAGGTCTCGCCCAGCGCATCGTCAACGGCGAGGTGCCCGACAGCCTGCGCGACAAGCGCGTGCTGGTGCTGGACATGGCCATGCTGCTGGCCGGCGCCAAGTATCGCGGTGAGTTCGAAGAGCGGCTCAAGAACGTCCTCAAGGAGGTCTCCCAGGACGAGGGCCGCATCATCGTGTTCATCGACGAGATACACACCATGGTGGGTGCCGGCAAGGCGGAGGGCGCCATCGATGCCGGCAACATGCTCAAGCCCGCCCTGGCGCGCGGTGAGCTGCATTGCATTGGCGCCACCACCCTGGACGAGTACCGCAAGTACATCGAGAAGGATGCGGCCCTGGAGCGTCGTTTCCAGAAGGTGCTGGTGGGCGAGCCCAGCGTGGAGGACACCATCGCCATCCTGCGGGGCTTGCAGGAGAAATACGAGGTTCACCACGGCGTGGATATCACCGACCCCGCCATCGTGGCGGCGGCGGAGCTCTCGCACCGCTACATCACCGACCGCTTCCTGCCCGACAAGGCCATCGACTTGATCGACGAGGCGGCGGCGCGCATCAAGATGGAAATCGACTCCAAGCCCGAGTCCATGGACCGGCTCGATCGGCGCCTCATTCAGCTCAAGATCGAGCGCGAGGCGGTGCGCAAGGAAACCGATGAGGGTTCACGCAAGCGTCTGGGTCTCATTGAAGAAGAAATCACGCGGCTGGAGCGCGAATACGCGGACCTTGAGGAGATATGGAAGTCCGAGAAGGCGCAGGTGCAGGGAAGCCAGCACATCAAGGAAGAGATCGAGCGGGTGCGGCTGCAGATGGAGGAACTGCGCCGCAAGGGCGACTGGCAGAAGATGTCGGAGCTGCAGTACGGACGCCTGCCGCAGCTCGAAGCTCAGTTGGCGAGTGCTTCAGTGGCGGGTGGTGGCGAGGCACCAGTGCGCCGACTGCTGCGCACCCAGGTGGGCTCGGAGGAGATCGCCGAGGTGGTGGCGCGCGCCACGGGCATCCCCGTGTCCAAGCTGATGCAGGGGGAGCGCGACAAGCTGTTGCGCATGGAAGACCGCCTGCACCAGCGGGTGGTGGGCCAGGACGAGGCGGTACGGCTGGTCTCCGATGCCATTCGCCGTTCGCGGGCCGGCTTGTCCGACCCCAACCGGCCCTACGGCTCATTCCTGTTCCTGGGCCCCACGGGCGTGGGCAAGACTGAACTCTGCAAGGCGCTGGCGGAGTTCCTGTTTGATTCCCAGGAGCACTTGATCCGCATTGACATGAGCGAGTTCATGGAAAAGCACTCCGTGGCCCGCATGATTGGCGCGCCCCCTGGCTACGTGGGCTACGAGGAGGGCGGCACGCTAACCGAGGCGGTTCGGCGCAAGCCCTACTCGGTGATTCTGCTCGACGAGGTGGAGAAGGCGCACCCCGACGTCTTCAACGTGCTGCTGCAGGTGCTCGACGATGGCCGGCTCACCGATGGTCAGGGCCGTACGGTTGACTTCAAGAACACCGTGGTGGTGATGACCTCCAATCTGGGGTCGCAGATGATCCAGCAGATGCAGGACAGCGAATACCAGGTGGTGAAACTAGCCGTGATGGGCGAGGTGAAGACCCATTTTCGTCCCGAATTCATCAACCGCATCGATGAGGTGGTGGTGTTCCATGCGCTGGACGAGCGCCAGATCAGCTCCATTGCACGCATCCAGATGGTTGCCCTGGAAAAACGCCTGTTGGCCATGGACATGAGCCTGGAGGTGACCGAGGCCGCGCTGGCGGAGCTGGCCTTGGCGGGCTTCGATCCGGTGTACGGTGCCAGGCCGCTCAAGCGCGCCATCCAGTCGAGCGTGGAGAACCCGCTGGCGAAGCAGATTCTGGAAGGACGCTTCGGGCCGAAGGACCGTATCCGCGTGGATGCGCAGGGCGGGGTGTTCCGGTTCGAGCGGGCCGCCGCCGCCGCGCCCACCCCGGGCTGAGCAGGGGCGGCGCCTCGCGAACCTTGCGGGGGATCCTCAGGCCGCCTGGTTGAACAGCGCCCGGCGCGTCTCGGCCACGGGCTCTGCCAGCAACTGCTCCATGTCCAGCACCAGCACCACGGAGCCATCGCCGGACAGCGTGGCTCCGGCGATGCCCTTGGGCTTGACGTCTTCCAGAGGCTTGATGACCACGTCGTCGCGGCCCACGAAGCCATCAACGGCGAGCACGAAGTTGCGCAGACCGCTTTGCATGTGCACCCCATAGGCGGGCGGGCGGGACTGAGGCCAGCCAATGAGGTTGGCCAGGGAGCGGATCGGCAGCACTTCTTCGCGCACCAGCATGGTGGGCCTGCCAGAGACTTCCTGTACTTCGTCCGGGCGAATGTTGACGATTTCTCTTACCAGCGCAAGCGGGACGGCGAAGGGCTGCTCGCCCAGCCGGACCACCAGCACAGGGAGGATCGCCAAGGTGAGTGGCAGGGCGATGACGATGGTGGAGCCTTGGCCGGGAACCGATTTGACCTCGATGCGGCCATTGAGCTTGGTGATGTTGGTTTTCACCACGTCCATTCCCACGCCACGACCGGAGAAGTTGTTGGCAGTGTCCTTGGTGGAGAATCCCGGCAGAAAGATGAGTTGAAGCGCATGCCGATCGTCCATGCTGGCGGCTGCCTCGGCGTCGATCAGGCCCTTTTCCACAGCTTTGCGACGCAGCGCTTCCGGCTTCATACCGCGCCCGTCATCACTGATTTCGATCATGATGTGATCGCCCAATTGCTGGGCGGACAGGCGAACGGTGGCGGTCTCCGCTTTTCCGGCGCCTTGCCGCTCCTCCGGTTGCTCGATGCCATGATCCACCGCATTGCGAACGAGGTGGATCAACGGATCACCCAGTTCCTCGATCATGGTTTTATCCAGCTCGGTCTCCTCCCCGGAGAGCACCAGCTCCACGTGCTTGCCGAGTTGACGGGCCATGTCGCGAGCCACGCGCGGGTACTTTTGGAACAGCCTTCCGATGGGTTGCATGCGGGTTTTCATCACCGCGTTCTGCAAGTCGCCAACCAGAATGTCCAGGTGGCTTACGGCTTCGTCCAGGGAGCGCAGGGTGTCGGCTCCCGTCTTGCCTGCCAGCAGATCCGTGCGCAAGCAGTTGAGGCGATTTTTGGCAAGGCCGATTTCGCCCGACAGGTTGAGGACCTGATCGAGGCGAACAGTATCAATGCGAATGGTGGTTTCCTGTGAAACGGCCACTCTGTCGGCTTCTCGACGCCCGGCGCGAACGCCGTCGCTGTCGGGCTGATCGCTCACTCGCCGGCCCGCCGTTCGCTCCGTCACGGCTCGCAATGCAGGTGTGGTGCCGGCGGTGGACGTGACGCCCGTCACGGATTGCATGAGCGCTTCCCAATCGGGTTCAGCCGGCGCGGGTGCAATGGCTGCGGCGGTGACTGTCGCCTGGGCAGTGACAATGGGCGCGGGACTCCCGTCAATGGCGTTCTGAAGGGAGGCGAGCAGAGCGTCATCAGCTGATGGCGGCATTGCCCCTCTTTCCAGGAATGCGAACATGTCGCGGATCACCATGGTGGCCGACATGATCACGTCAAGCAGATCTGGCGATAGCGCCAGGGTAGCCTTGCGCAACTGGTCGAAAAGATTTTCGGTGAGGTGGCAAAGCTGGACCAGCTGCTGGACGTTTAGAAATCCAGCGCCTCCCTTGATGGTATGAAACCCGCGAAAGATGTCATCGAGCAAGGCGCGGTCGCCGGGGCGCTTCTCCAGCTCCACCAGCTTGTTGTCCACCTCGCCCAGCAATTCGCCGGCCTCGGTGAGAAAGTCGGCAAGCAGATCCTCCATGCCGGCGAAGTCGCTCATATATCCTCCCTTGGGCTGCTTAGAAGCCGAGGCTTTCCAGCAGCTCGTCCACCTGCTGCTGGTTAGTCACGACGCCTTGACCCGCGCCGTTGCCGATCAAGGGACCAGCAAGGCCCGAGGCGCAAAGTGCCTCGCGACGATCGGCTGGCGCGTGCTCCACCAGTAGTTCCACCAATTGCTTCTCCACCGCGTGGGTCATCTCGGTCATGCGCTTGATCACCTGGCCGGTGAGGTCCTGGAAGTCCTGGGCCATGATGATTTCGAACAGGTGCTGCTGCGTGGCGGTGGTCTGATCGGGTACGGCATGCAGGAAGGCGCGTGTGCGAGCGGCAAGATCACGAAACTCTTCCACGGAAATCTGGTTGGCGAACAGCCTGTCCCAGCTGCCGGCGAGCGCCGTTGCTTCGGCGCCGAGACGCTCCTGCAATGGCTTGGCCGCTTCGCTGGCAGCCAGGGCGCGGTGCGCGGCCTTTTCAGTCATGTCGGCCACATAGGCCATCCGCTCGCGTGCATCAGGAATCGCACTGGCGGCCTTGGCCAGTTCCTTGTCGAAACCCAGTTCACGCAGACTGTCATGCAGTGTGCGAGTGAGTTGGCCAATTCGGTTGAGCACTTCGTCTGGCTGCCCCGCAGGCGGATTGGCGAGGTTGGGCGAACTGTGTGCCGCCGGGGGGCTGTTACGCAGGTCGTTTTCGGCAACAATGCTGTCAAACAGCGCCTCAAGCTCGTCGGAATCCGTGCTGTTCTGGCTCATTGGTTAACTCCCATCTTTTGCAGAATCTTGCCGATCTTCTCGTCGAGGGTTACAGCGGTGAATGGCTTCACCACGTAGCCGCTAGCGCCTGCTTGGGCAGCTTCAACGATGTGTTCTTTTTTGGCCTCGGCGGTGACCATGAGGACCGGAAGGTGCTTTAGAGACTGGTCGGCCCGGATGGCGCGCAGCATGTCCACTCCCGTCATGTTGGGCATGTTCCAGTCCGAGACGACGAAGTCAAAACTGCCCGACTTGAGCTTGTTGAGAGCAACTGCCCCGTCTTCGGCTTCATCCACGTTGTGGAAGCCCAGTTCCTTGAGCAGGTTGCGGATGATTCGCCTCATGGTGGAAAAATCATCCACCACAAGAAATTTCATGTCTTGATTCATGGTTGTCTTTGTGGTGCTGAAGGGAATGGCATTGGTCGGTGTGCGCTGGGTGGCAGATTTATCCAGCCACCAGCGGCCGCAGGGTTTCGGCAAGCACGGCTGGGTCGAATTTGGCGACGTACGCGTCCACCCCTACGTTCTTGCCCATCGCACGATTCGCTTCCGACGAAAGAGACGAGTGCATGACGACCGGGATCCCGTCGAACTGCGCATCCGACTTTATGTGTCGGGTGAGAACGTAGCCGTCCATTTCTGGCATTTCGGCGTCCACCAGGATCACGCTCAGCATGTCTGTCAACCGCTTTCCCTCGGATCGGGCGCGGGCGGCAGTTGCCTTGAGGCGGTCCAAGCCTTCCATGCCATTGGTGGCGTGGTGATAGCTCACGCCCAACTTGTCCAGCACCAGCCCGATCTCCTTGCGGGCGACGGCGGAGTCGTCCACGAAGAACACGCTTCGTTCGCTCCGGTTGGTGATCGGCTGCAGCTCTGGAATGCTTTCTTCCCCAAACGCGCTGGCAAGGATCTGTTCGACGTCAAGAATGGAAACCAGCGTTCCGTCGGGCAGTTCGGTGATTGCGGTGATCAGGCCCTCGTGCCCGGAGAACAGCCCCTCGGGCGCTTTCACCTTGTTCCAGTCGACGCGAACGATCCGGTCTACCTCGTGTACGAGAAATCCTTGAGTGCGGCGGCTGTATTCGGTGACCATCATGGTTTCGCGGGTCTGTACTCCGCTTGCTCCTATGTCGAGGAAGCTGGCAAGGGAGATGACCGGAATGATGTTCCCCCGCAGTGAAATGACCCCCTCCACGCCCGAGGGCATGTTGGGAGTGGGGGTGATCGGCGGCGTCTTCGTGACTTCGCGAACCTTGAAGACGTTGATACCGAAGGTCTCTCGCGTTCCGAGCGAGAACAGCAGGATCTCCATCTTGTTCGAGCCGGCAAGCTTCGTGCGGGCGTCGACGGCGTCGAGAAGATTCTGGTTTTCGGACAAGTCCATGTGGAGTCCCGTGAGCGTTGAGGTTGTCAGGCTGCGGCGCGCGAAGGTCCGCCGAGGCGTTGCGTGAGTACCTCTGCGAGCTTGTGGGGTTCGAACTTGGGCACGTATTCGTCCACGCCGACCGAGCGTCCCAGATGCTGGTTCTGCTGGCTGGACAGTGATGAGTGCATGATCACGGGCACGCCAGCGAATCGCGGGTCGGCCTTGATCCGTTTCGTGAGCATGTAGCCGTCCATTTCGGGCATTTCCACGTCGGTGAGCACCAGGCTGACGAACTGGGTAATGGGCCTGCCGGCGGTAGTGGCGGCGGCGGCCAGGCGGTTGAGTTCTTCCCAGGCGAGCAGCCCATTGATGCAGGCGATATGCCGAAGGCCCATGGCGTCGAGGGTTCGAGCGATCTGGCCGCGCGCCACGCATGAGTCGTCGGTGAACAGCACCGTGCGTTCCTGAGAGTGCATTCGGGCGATGTTGGAAAAGAGGTGCTCGTCGTCCAGCCCGCTGCTTTCAAAGAGAATCTTTTCCACGTCGATCATCATCACCAGCCGGTTGCCTTGCAGTTCTGTGACGGCGGTGACAAGCCCGCTCGTCTGCGCGGCGAGCATGGCGGGCGGCGCCTTCATGGCCGACCAATCCAACCGCAGGATGGTGTCCACCGCCTCCACCAGGAACCCCTGGGTGCGCCCGTTGTATTCAGTGACGATCATGATTTGGGGCGGTGACTGCGCGGGGAGTCCGGTGTAGCGGGCGAGGTCAAGCACTGGCATGAGGGCCCCCCGAAGGCTGACGATGCCTTCCACCGCCGGTGGCATGTCCGGAGCACGCGTGATTTCGGGGGTGCGCATTACCTCGCGCACCTTGAAGACGTTTATGCCGTAGGTTTCCCGCCGACCTGTTCGCGTGTCGAGGCCCAGGGAGAAGAGCAGGATCTCGAGTTTGTTGGTTCCGGCCAGCCGGGT
>JBIIUM010000069.1:0-14134 GCA_044339985.1 Burkholderiales bacterium
CTACCGCTACGGCGGCAAGAGCTTCGACCGCCGCGCCGTGGTGCGCGAACTGGTGGAGCAACTGCCTTCGCTGCAGGCGGTGATTTTCGTGCCCTACCTGGATGCGGGCGCGAGCCTCGAGCTTTCGGGCGGGCGAGAGGTGCGGGTGGTGTCCTACGCCGAGGCGCTCGCCACGCCCGCCGCGCCGCGCTTCACGCCCGTGCCCTTCGACCATCCGCTGTGGATCGTCTATTCCTCGGGCACCACCGGCATGCCCAAGCCCATCGTGCACGGTCACGGCGGCGTGGTGCTGGAAAACGCCAAGGGCCGCGGGCTGCACTATGACGTGGGCGATGACGACCGCTTTTTCTGGTATTCCTCCACCAGCTGGATCATGTGGAACCTGCTGGTGTCCACCCTGCTGGCCGGCTGCACGGTGGTGCAATACGACGGCAACCCGGGCTTCCCCGACCTCTCGCCCCTGTGGCGCATGGCCGAGCAGGAGCGGGTGAGCTTCTTCGGCACCAGCCCCGCCTTCATCGCCGCCAACCTGAAGGCCGGCTACTCGCCCCGCGCGCACTTCGACCTGTCGGCCCTGCGCACCGTGGGCAGCACCGGCTCGCCCCTCACCGCCGAGGGCTACCGCTGGGTGTACGAGCACGTGCACCCCGACGTGCTGCTGGCCAGCATCGCCGGCGGCACCGACCCCGGCACGGCCTTCCTGTCGTGCGCGCCGGTGCTGCCGGTGTATGCCGGCGAGATGCAGTGCCGCGGTCTGGGCGTCGCCACCCGGGCCTTCAACGACCAGGGAGAGCCGCTGATGGGTGCCGTGGGCGAGCTGGTATGCACCGCTCCGGCGCCCTCCATGCCGCTTTACTTCTGGGGCGACACCGACGGCCGGCGCTATTTCGAGAGCTACTTCGACACCTGGCCCAACGTGTGGAAGCACGGCGACTGGCTCGAGCTGATCGAGCGCCCTGAGTCGGTCACGGGCGTGATCTACGGCCGCTCCGATTCCACCATCAACCGCCATGGCATCCGCATGGGCAGCAGCGAGATCTATCGCGTGGTGGAAGGCTTCGACCACGTGGCCGACTCGCTGGTGGTGGACCTGGAATACCTGGGCCGCCCATCCTTCATGGCGCTGTTCGTGGTGCTGCGCGACGGCGGCAGCGCGGTGCCGGCTGATCTGAAGCAGCGCCTGCTGGCCGCCATCCGCACGCAACTCTCCGCGCGCCACGTGCCCGACGAGGTGTACGCCATCGCCGAGGTGCCGCGCACCATCTCCGGCAAGAAGATGGAAGTGCCCGTGAAGAAGATCCTGCTGGGCCAGCCCGTGGAGAAGGCCGCCAACCGCGACTCCATGGCCAACCCGCAATCGCTGGACTGGTTCATCCAATTCGCGCGCCGCCCCATCACCCCGGCATGAGCACCCGCTTCGCCGTTCGCGGCCCCTACATCCAGCTTGACCAACTGCTCAAGGCCACCGGTCTGGTGCCCTCCGGCGGCGCCGCCCACGCCGCCGTGGCGGCGGGCCTGGTCACCGTGGATGGACAACCCGAATCGCGCAAGCGCGCCAAGCTGCGCCCCGGACAGCGCGTGGAGTTTCAGGGGGCGAGCGTCGAACTGGTGGGAGAGGCCGAAGAGTGAGCCGCGAAACCCGCCGCCTCGCCGCCCCGCGCGGCCTCGCCGGCCCGGCGGCGGCATCGTGACCGACGCCGGCCCGCGCATCTGGGTGGACGCCGATGCCTGCCCCGCCGTGGTGAAGGACATCCTCTACCGCGCCGCCGAGCGCACCTGCACACCCCTGCTGCTGGTGGCCAACCAGTGGCTCGCGGTGCCGCGCTCGCCGTGGATTCGCATGGTGCAGGTGCCGCGCGGCTTCGACGTGGCCGACGATCACATCGCCGGGCAGGCCCACGCCGGCGATTTGGTGATCACCGCCGACATTCCCCTGGCCGCCGCCGTGGTGGAAAAGGGCGCCGCGGCGCTCAGCCCGCGCGGCGAGGCCTACACCGCCAACAACGTGCGCGGCCTGCTGGACATGCGCAACGCCATGGACCAGTTGCGCGCCAGCGGCCTGAACACCGGCGGCCCGCCCGCCTTCAGCCAGGCCGACCGGCAAGCCTTCGCCAACGGGCTGGACCGGTGGCTCGCGCGTCGGCCCGCCGGGGCCGACCCGCGGCCGTAAGCTGCCCTGGCCAGCCGCGGCCTAGCGCCGCTGCCAGATGCGCTTGCCGCCCCCGTCGTAGGTGATTCGCATGGCCGCGCCGTTGTCCGTCATGCCGTAGGTGCCCACCCGTACCCACGCGCCGTCGGCGCCCTGGGCGAACAGCACCCCGCCCCTGGCCTTCCAGCGGCCCTGCATCCGATCCCCACCCGAACCGCCGTCGTAGGACCAGTCCGCACCGCCCGCCGCCGCGGCGCCTTTGTTCCACGCAAACGTGCCGTCGGCGCGAATCACCAGCCACTCGGACTGCGCGAAGGAGGCGCCGCCCGAACTGATCACCTCCTGCCACTCCCAGGTGCCCACCAGGCGAGCGTCGCCGCCCGCATCACCCGGTGCGGGCACTGGCTTGCCCCCGGACACGGGCGGCGAGGATGCCGCAGCCTGCACGCGGCGAAAGCTCAAGGGCAGCCGCGCCGCGCGCTGGTTGGGACCGTCATCCTGGGAGAGCACCAGCTCCAGCGCATCGCCCTGGGCGCGCGCCTCGAAGCGGCCGGTGCCATCGTCCGTGACGGCCAGCCCCGCTGCCCCGGTCTCGTCGCGCAGCGTGCCCGTAAGCGAGATGGTGGAGCGCCCGGCCACGTCGATGGTGCCGGTGACGGCCCGCCCCTGGGTGACCAGCCGCGCGGTGAGCGTGCCCTGGGCCGTGTCCAGCTGCCAGGTGCCGTCCAGGGGCGCGGCGACCCCGAAACCCGCCAGCAGAGAAAGCACACAAAGCAGCAGGAAGCGCATGGTGGATACTCCAGGCCGAAACGATGGCGTGGAGTGTAAGGGCCGCCAACCCCAAAGGCTCACCCCCTGAGCCCCTGCCGTGTGCAACATCGGCGGGGTCGCCATGCCACCGGAGCCCGCCCCATGCCGCACACCCGCCGCTTTGTCCTTGCCGCCCTGATCGCCGCGGTGGTGTTCCCGGCCCGCGCCGAAGACCTGGGCCGCCTCTCCCGAAACCCCCTGCAGGCCGAGTCCATCGCCAACCCCTACGGCGCCGGCAGCCCCTACAGCCCGCGCGGCCTCAACAACCCCTACAGCCTGTACGGCAGCCCCTACAGCCCCTATTCCGCCACCAACCCCTACGCCACCGACGCCCCCCGCCTGTACGACAGCAAGGGCAACTACCGCGGCCGGCTGAGCGCCAACCCCTACGACCCCGAGTCGGTCAGCAACCCCTACGGCCGCTACGGCAGCCCCTATTCGCCCGACAGCATGCACAACCCCTACGGTGCCGGCAGCCCGTATGGCTACGACAGCCCCAACAACCCCTACGGCGAAGGCTGGCGCATCGAGGGCCAGCGCCGCTAAAGCGCACGCGCCCCCGTACGCGCCCTCCGGCCGGGGGGTGGCGCTGCGCGAGTTTCCGCTGTAAGGCGGCCTGAGCTTTGCCGACTACCTGCTGTATGCGGACGGCAAGGCCGCCGTCGTGATCGAGGCCAAGAAGCGGGGCGCCACCCTCACCGGCGTGGAGGCCCGGTCCGCCCGCTACGCCCAAGGCCTGCCGGCTGCCTTGCCCGCGTGGCGCCGCCCGCTGCCCTTCGTGTGCGAATCCACGGGGGCGGAAACACACTTCACCAATGGCCTGGACCCCGAGCCCCGCGCCCGCGTCACCTTTGCCTTTCATCAGCCCGAAACCCTGGTCGGCTGGCTGCAGCCCCTGACGACCGCCCCCTTGCCAGACCCTGTCGCAGGTGGTGAACCGCCCCGGCTTTGCCGGAGACTCCCGTTCTTGAGAGGATCGAGTCATCAACTAGACGAACGAGCGGTATTCACCTGCGGTGCGGGAGCGTTCGGTGCGGCTGCGCGAACTGAAGAAGTAACGCTTGATGCCGGGCGCAGCCCTGCGGTGCGGGGTCGGCGGACAACCCCAAATTGGGCATAATTCACCCCAATATGGGTACGAAAGACAAGGCCAAGGCCAAGGCGCTGCGCGCCCCCACGCCCGCCGAGCCCGCCGCGCTGCGCACGGGCTTGGCGGACGCCCTCTTCAGCGCCACGCAGCAACGCGTGCTGGGTCTGCTCTTCGGCCAGCCCGGGCGCAGCTTCTACGCCGCGGAACTGATGGCGCTCACAGGCGGGGGGTCCGGCGCCGTGCAACGTGAGTTGGCGCGTCTGGCGCACAGCGGGCTGGTGACGCAGCAGGTGAGCGGTCGCCAGAAGTACTACCAGGCCAACCCCGCTGCGCCCATCTTTGCCGAGTTGTGCGGGATCGCGCGCAAGACGATGGGTCTGGCGGAGCCCTTGCGGCACGCGCTGGCGCCGCTGGCGCCGCGCATCCACGCCGCGTTCGTCTACGGCTCGGTGGCCAAGCGGCAGGACACCGCGAGCAGCGATGTGGATCTGATGATCGTCAGCGACGATCTGACCTATCCGGATCTGTTCACGGCGCTGGAAGAGGTGACCCGCCAACTGGGGCGGGAGGTGAAGCCCACCATCTACTCGCGCAAGCAGTGGGCGCTACGCGCGGCAAAAGGCGATAGCTTCATCACGCGCGTGCAGGGGCAGCCGCGCATCTGGCTGATGGGCGGCGACGATGCCCTCTCCGAACCTTGACCGGCTGTGCGGCGCCGGCGTGCTGCACGCGGAGCCGCCGGCCGCTGACGAGTTTGCGGGCCTGCTTCGCTCGGGCCTGGCGCGCCTGCACGATGCAAGCAACCTCGCGCTGGCGCTGGAGAGCCGTTTCGATCTCGCCTACAACGCGGCCCACGCCCTGTGCCTGGCGGCCTTGCGCTGGCACGGCTACCGGCCCGCGAACAAACGCTTCATCGTCTTTCAGGCGCTGCCCGACACCTTGGGCCTGGGCCCCGAGGTCTGGCGCGTGCTTGCCAGGGGCCACGACCAGCGCAACCTGGGCGAGTACGAGGGCCACCTGGACATCGATGACCGCTTTGTCACTGACCTCGTTGCCGCCTGCGCTCTGGTGGCAGCAAAGATCAAGGCCTTGCCGCCGCCCAACGCATGAACACCTCCACCCTCGTCCAGAAGCTCTGGAACGACTGCAACGTCCTGCGCGACGACGGCATGAGCTACGGCGACTATGTCGAGCTGCTTACCTACCTGCTGTTCCTCAAGAAGGCCGACGAGCGCAGCCGCCCGCCCCTCAATGGGCAAATGAGCCAGGCCAGCCCGATCCCGGCCGCCTATGCGTGGCCCGCGCTGCGGGCCTTGGATGGCGATGCGCTGTTCGACCACGACCGCCACACGCTGGAAGCGCTGTGGCCGGCAGCCGGCCATGCCGGCGCTGATCGGTGCGACGCTGTCGCGGGCGTTGGGGCGACGGCGCAGCGCAGTTCGCGGACTCTCGTGGCGCTGATACGACATTCGTGCCTACATCGATGAACACCGAAATCCTCCTGCAGCGCCTCGATCTCGGCGAAGACCAGGACGTCGAGTTCAAGCTCGCCGAGGGCGGCCTTCCCAAGTCGCTGTGGGAGACGATCTCCGCATTTGCCAACACGGAAGGCGGCACGGTCGTGCTGGGCGTCGCAGAGAAGGGCGAGAAGCACGAAATCGTCGGCGTGCGCTCGCCCGCGAAGTTGATCAAGGCCTTCTGGGACGGCCACAACAACCCGCAGAAGTTCAGTCCGGCCATCTGCACCGAGGGCGACGTGGAGCTGGTGCCGATCGATGGCCGCGAACTGCTGCTGATCCGGGTGCGCCGGGCGGGGCGCGCGCAGCGGCCGGTCTTCGTCAACGGCAATCCGCTGACGGGCACCTACAAGCGCAACTTCGAAGGCGACTATCGCTGCACCGAGGCCGAGGTGCGGCAGATGCTGCGCGACGCCAGCGACGAGCCGCAGGACGGCGCGGTGCTGGAAGGCTTTGGTCTCGAAGACCTGGATGCCGAATCGCTGAAGGCGTATCGCAACCGCTTCGCCTCGCACGAGCCGGACCATCCGTTTCTCGCGCTGGATGACCGTGCGCTGTTGGAGCGGCTGGGCGGATGGCGCCGCGAGCGGCTGGGTGGCCGTGCGGGGCTCACGCTGGCCGGGCTGCTGATGTTCGGCAGCGAGCGCAGCTTGCTCGATGCGTTGCCGCATTACCACCTCGACTATCAGGAGCAGCTCTCGGCCGACCCGGAGCAGCGCTGGAGCCACCGGATCACCGTGGACGGCAAGTGGGCACCGAACCTGTTCAACTTTTATTACCGCGTGTACCCGCGCCTCGTGGAGGGGCTGGACGTGCCGTTCAAGCTCGACCCGCAGGCCACGCGCATCGCCCAGACGCATGTTCACGAGGCTCTGCGCGAGGCGCTGGTCAATACGCTGGTCCATGCCGATCACCAGTCCTCGCGGCCGATCACGGTGATCAAGCGGCAGGACGCGTTCGTCTTCTTCAACCCGGGGCGGCTGCGCATCCCGCGTGAGGCGCTGTATCAGGGCGGTGTGAGCGACCCGCGCAACCCCAACGGAGTGCGGCTCAGGCAGTTTGTCGAGGCGGGGTGGTTGGAGAAGAGCGGGCACGGCCGCGGTACCCGGTACCGCTGGCCTAGGCAGCGTCCAGGCGACCTGTTCGCTCCGGCGGAGCCCGGGGGCGAAGGCTTTCAACATTCGGTCACCGGCTCCGAACATTTCACTGCCAGCTCCGAACATTTGAATGGCGGGTCCGAACATCCGGAGTCCGAACAAGAGGCCCGGTTGGTCGCCCTGGCAGCGCCGATGCGCGCGTCGGGCAAGGTGCCCAAGTGGCAGGCGGAAGAAATCATCCTGGCGCTGTGTTCGCAGCAATGGCTGACGCTTCGAACATTGGCGCGGCTGCTTGATCGCGCGCCGGACTCTTTGCGCAACCACTACGTCAATCCGATGCTGCGTGATGGTCGGCTGCGAGCCCGCGTCCCTGGCAAGCCCAACCACCCGGGTCAGGCCTACAAGAAGAACGAATGAACACCTCCACCCTCGTCCAGAAACTCTGGAACGACTGCAACGTCCTGCGCGACGACGGGATGAGCTATGGCGACTATGTCGAGCTGCTTACCTACCTGCTGTTCCTCAAGAAGGCCGACGAGCGCAGCCGCCCGCCCCACAACCAACCCAGCCCCATCCCGGCCGCCTACGCTTGGCCGGCGCTGCTGGCCAAGGACGGCGATGCGCTGTTCGACCACTACCGCCACACGCTGGAAGCGCTGGGCCGGCAGCCGGGCACGCTGGCGCTGATCTTCGGCAAGGCGCAGAACAAGTTTGATTCGCCTCGCCTTGGGGCGAGGCTCACCCTTCGGGCGTCCCCTCTCCGGTGGAGAGGGTCAAGGCCCCGGCCAAGCTGCGGCGCGTGATCGTTGACCTGATCGACGCGGAAGACTGGTCGGCCATGGGCGCCGACGTGAAGGGCGACGCCTACGAGGGCCTGCTGGAGCGCAACGCGCAGGACATCAAGTCCGGCGCCGGCCAGTACTTCATGCCGCGCGCGCGGATCCAGGCCATGGTGGACTGCATCGCACCCAGGCCCGTCCACGGTGCAGACGAACTGCTCGCCCGCGAGAACGAAGTTCCGGCGGAGGCTAACCTCGGCGTAGCCGAGGTTAAGGCGCATAGCGCCGGCCGGAGCCACAAGGCCAGCCTCGACATCTTCTGGCTCAAGGACGAGAGCCTGGCCGACAGCGACAACCTGCCCCCGCCCGAGGTGATCGCGCAGGAGATCGTCGATGACCTTGAGCCGCCGCTGGCGCAGTTCAGGTTGATTGCGGCCGACGTAGGGGAGGGCGGCCAAGACGGGTGAGCGTGCCGGGGTTGCGGCACATCGGCCCATTGAAGAACAAGCAAAATCGAATGGCCCTGTTTGTGTCAATCAGGCAAACGGGGTTTATCTTGATTTCGTGACCGACTACCGTGCTTCAGGTCTCCGACCAGGAAGTCGACAACCGCCTGCGCAAAGAGAACCCCCTGGTGGGTGGCCGGCGCGGGCATCGAGCGGGATTAGGCCGAGTTTCCCCGCGGTGCCGCTGTTTGGGCCGCGGCGCGCTCCGGGAGCTTTGTGCTTCGAGAAGGCGCTGGCGGTTGGACACAGTCAGGGGCGATACCGGCGCACAATCCCGCCAAGCCCATGTCCTTATTCACCCGTTTCATCGGCATCGACTATTCCGGCGCCGGCACGCCGCGCGACCGCTTGCCCGGGTTGCAGGTGTACGCGGCCACGCCGGCCGATCCGCTGCCCCGCAAGGTGTTCGCGCCAGTGCCGGGCCGCGGCGGGCGCCGCCCTCACTGGACCCGTGCCGGGGTGGCGCAGTGGCTGCTCGATCTGGCGCGCAGCGGCGAGCCCTTCGTGGCCGGCGTGGATTTCTGTTTCTCGTTTCCGCAGGGTTATTTCCAGCGGAACGCGCTGTCCGGGTGGCCGGCATTTCTGGAGGATTTCGGCACCCACTGGCCCACCCACCTGGACCAGGCCACCGTGGAGGCGGTGCGTGACGGCAGCCTGCACCGCGCCGGGTTTGCGCCCGCACCGGGCCAGCGCAGCGGCCCGTCCATCGAGTACCGCCTGGCGGAGCGCTGGACCTCCTCGGCCAAGAGCGTCTTTTTGTTCGACGTGAATGGCTCGGTGGCCAAGAGCTCCCACGCCGGCATCCCGTGGCTGGCGTGGCTGCGCCGCGAGGCGGGCGACCGGCTGCACTTCTGGCCCTTCGACGGCTGGCAGCCTGACGGGCGCAAGGCAGTGCTGGCGGAGGTGTATCCGTCGCTGTTGCGCCACCGGTACCCGCGCGAGGATCGCAGCCCCGACGAGCAGGACGCCTTTGCCGTGGCGGCGTGGCTGGCGGACATGCAGGGGCGCGGCGCGTTGCACGACTACTTCGCGCCGCCGCTTACCGAGACCGAACGGCGCATCGCCAGCCTGGAGGGGTGGATCTTCGGCGTGCGTTGATGGGCAGCCAGGCCCGCCGTGGCTGCGGACCGGTGCGTGACGCAGCGCGCGCGTTCGCTCCGTATCGACCGCCGCGGCGGGGGCGGGTTATGGTTGCGCGCCTCCCGCATCAGTCCTGAACAAGGCCATGTCCCCAGTCGCCGAGCCTGCCCCCAGCCCCATGCCTTCCGCCCCGGCCCCGGCCGCGCCGGTGGTGGCGTTGCGTGAGGTGGAGTTCGACTGGGCGTGGACGCCGCGCGGCGCGGCCTTGCTGCGAGTGAAGGCCCTCGAGGTGTTGCCCGGCGAGCGGCTGCTGCTGCGCGGGCCCAGCGGCAGCGGCAAGTCCACGCTGCTGCAGCTCATGGCGGGGGTGCTGGTACCGCGCGCGGGCACGGTGGAGTTGCTGGGGCAGGGCCTGCCCGGCATGACGGGGGCCCGGCGCGACCGGCTGCGCGCCGATCACGTGGGCTTCGTGTTCCAGCTCTTCAACCTGATTTCCTACCTCACGGTGGTGCAGAACGTGACGCTGCCCTGCCTGTTTTCCGCGCGCCGCCGCGTCCGCGCCATGGCCGCCTCGGGCAGTGTGGAGGCCGAGGCGCGGCGGCTGCTCGGCCGGCTGGGCCTCACCGACCCGGCGTTGCTGGAGCGGCCGGTCACGGCGCTGAGCGTGGGCCAGCAGCAGCGCGTGGCCGCGGCGCGGGCGCTCATGGGCGCGCCCGAGCTGTTGATTGCCGATGAGGCCACTTCGGCCCTCGATGCCCACGCGCGCGAGGCGTTTCTCGATCTGCTGCTGCGGGAGTGCGCCGCGAGCGGCGCGGCGCTGGTGTTCGTGAGCCACGATGCTTCGCTGGCCAGTGCTTTCCACCGTAGCGTGTCCATGGAGGCCCTCAACCGTGGCTGACGTGCAGCCTGGGGCGGCATGGCCCGCAGCCGCGAGCCTTGGGGGACGCCCATGCTGCTGAGGCTCGCCCTGAGCAGTCTGCGCAACCGCGCGCTCACCGCAGCGCTCACGGTGCTGTCCATCGCCCTGGCGGTGTTGCTGCTGCTGGCGGTGGAGCGGCTGCGCGGCGCCTCGCGCGACAGCTTTGCCGCCACCGTGTCGGGCACCGACCTCATCGTGGGGGCACGCAGCAGCCCGGTGCATCTGTTGTTGTCGGCGGTGTTTCGCATCGGCAATGCCACCAACGCCATCTCGCCGCGTAGTTGGCAGGTCCTGGCGGCGCGGCCCGAGGTGGCGTGGACCATTCCCGTGTCGCTGGGCGATTCATTCCGCGGCTACCGCGTGGTGGGTACCACGGGTGCGTTCTTTGAGCACTTTCGCTTCGCCGGCCAGCGCCGGCTGGTCTTCGCCGCGGGCGGCGCCTTCCGCGGTGAGCGCGATGCCGTGCTGGGCGCGGAGGTGGCGCGGGGGCTCGGCCTGGCGCCCGGCGCGTCCGTTGTCATTGCCCATGGCGCCGGCGAGGTGAGCTTCTCCCTGCATGAGGAAAGCCCCTTCAAGGTGACCGGCGTGCTCTCGCCCACGGGCACGCCGGTGGATCGCGGCGTGTACGTGAGCCTCGCTGGCCTGAACGCGGTGCATGCGCCGGTCAATACCGGCGTGTCCGCCGACCCGCTGGCCGAAGCGCTGGCGCGCCGCGCCGACCACGATCCTGACCATGCCTCCGAGCACCCCGAAGTCCTTGCCAGCGGCATCACCGCGGTGTTCGTGGGGTTACATAACCGCGCCGCGGCCCTGGCCGTGCAGCGTGCCGTGAACGAACACGCCGCCGAGCCGCTTACTGCCATCCTGCCGGGGGTGACGCTGCAGGAGGTGTGGGAGATCACCGGCGTGGTGGAGCGAACCTTGTTCGCCGTGTCCGTGCTGGTGGTCCTGGTGGGGCTTGCGGGCATGCTGGTGGCGCTGCTCACCAGCCTGGGGGAACGCCGGCGCGAGATGGCGGTGCTGCGTGCCGTGGGGGCGCGTCCGGCACATGTGTTCGGGCTGATCCTGGGCGAGGCGGCGCTGGTGACGCTGGCAGGTATCGTGGTCGGCGTGGCGGCGCTCGGGGCGGGCCTGGCGCTGGCCCAGGACGCGATCGCGGCGCGCTTCGGCCTGTTGCTTCCGGTAGCATGGCTGTCCGCGCGGGAGTGCGCCCTGCTCGCCGCCGTGGCGGTGGCGGGCGTGCTGATCGGCTTGCTGCCCGCGTGGCGCTGCTACCGCCAGTCGCTCGCCGACGGCATGACCATTCGCATCTGATGGGCCTCGCCATGAAGCTGCCTCACGTCGTTCTTGCCGCACTGCTTGCGGGCGCGGCATGCGCCGCACCAGCCCTTGCCCAGGGCGTGCGCACCATCCAGTGGCAAGATCTGGCGCCCAAGGCGTCGCTGTTCGACGACCCCTTCGAAAAACTCTCCCGCGAGCAGTTGTTCGCGCTGGCCGATGTGGCCAGCGTCCGCGATCGCCGCGAACGCGGCGACAAGACCATCACCGCGGACGAGAGCGCCCGCGAGCAGGCGGCGGCGAAAAAGCTCGCCGCCGCGGGGGTGGATGTGGGAGCGCTGCTGGCCCAGCGCAAGGAGATGGCCGTCCGGCGCAAGGCCCAGGGCGAGGCCGTGAACACGGCGCTCAACGCCCAGGAGGTGCGTTTGCCCGGCTATCTGCTGCCGCTGGAAATCACCGGAAAGAAGGTGACGGAGTTCCTGCTCGTGCCCTGGGTGGGTGCCTGTATCCATACCCCGCCGCCGCCGCCGAATCAGATCGTGCACGTGCGGCTCGATAAGCCCTACGAGATGGGGGGGCTGTTCGCGCCAGTGTGGGTGACAGGCCGGCTGATCGCCGGCGCGGTGAAGAAGCAACTCATGCTGGTGGATGGCAGCGCCGACATCGACATCGGCTACGCCATGCGCGCGAGCGCCTTGGAGCCCTACAAGGAGCCCTGACGCAGCCGGCGGCTACTTGAAGGCGGGCAGGCCCGCCACCGCCGCGGCATTGCCGGGGACATGCTCGTGCGGGGCCGGTTTGTTGAGCACCGCGCTCACGCGTACCGACTCGACACCGGCCTCGGACACGTCCACGCGCAGGTTGGCGAGGGCGCGGAACTTCAGTTCGTCTGGATACCAAACCGTGAGGGTGCTCACGTTGCCCTCGGTGCGCAGGGTGATGGACAGTGCCGTCGATTGCACCTGACGCCAGCCGTCGCGCAATTCGGCAAAGGTGGCGCGCACCAGGAGCTCGCCATCGAGCTCAACGGTGAGGGTGGTGTCGTGAGTGGTGCCGCCCACCTTGGTGACGGTGGCAGCGCGGAACCAGCCAGCACCCAGCACCTGCACGCCGGCGTTGTCGCCCGCGCCGGGGGCCTCGCGGTCGCGCTCCAACGACACGGCCTCACCGCGAAGGACTTCCGCGCAGGCCATGGTGGCTGGCGCGGCAGCAGCGAGACAGGCGCCGAGCAGGGCGCGAAGGGTGGTGCGGATCATGACGGGCGGAGTGGTTACGTTGGACGCACTCTACACCCGCGGAGGCGTTCTGGGCGCGGCGTACTAGCGCCGCGCCGCGCCGGGCCGCGGGGCAGCGGGCGGGACCGCGCCGGGCCGCTCGTCCTTGTGGCGGAAATTGATGCGCCCCTTGGTCATGTCATAGGGCGACATCTCCAGGGTGACGCGGTCGCCCGCGAGGATGCGGATGCGGTGCTTGCGCATCTTGCCCGAAGCGTAGGCAGTGACCTCGAAGCCGTTGCTGAGTGTGACGCGGAACAGGGTGCTGGGGAGCACTTCGCTCACCACGCCTTCGATTTCGACGAGTTCTTCCTTGGCCATTCGGTTCCTGAGAGAGGGGATCGGCATGCGCAGGCCCGGCGCTTGCCGGGCTCATGCGCAGGTTCTGACGGGCGCGGATGCCCGTCGCGTGGATCAGACAGCCTTGAGATTGATCGCCGAGACGCGGCCGTCCCGGCCGCGTTCGAGTTCGAACTCAACGGTTTGATTTTCGTTGAGGCCGGCCAGGCCGGCGCGTTCAACCGCCGAGATGTGAACGAAAACATCCTTCGAGCCATCGCTCGGGGCGATGAAGCCGAACCCCTTCGTTGCATTGAAAAACTTGACGGTGCCAGTGGTCATTGAAGTCCTCCTAGTCTGGCGTTGCGGCACCCGAGAGTGGGTGTCCGGCATCAAACGACCGATCGAGGAGAAACCGCGGGCACCCGGTGGGGTGAGGGGCAGAAACAGCCACGACAAATGTTCGACTCGGCTAGTATGGAGGTAGGACCCCCCTTTCACAAGGCCGGCTACGTGCGGCCATGGCGGGGAACGCCCCCCCAATCCCACTGCCAGATTGCCGGAGCCCTTCATGCGCCGTCGTTTCCTGTTGTCAGCGCTGCTTGCCGCAGTCGCCCTTCCAGCCTTGGGGCAACAAGCCCCTGCCGCGTCGCCGTCGTCCATTTACGGGGTGATCTTTGGTGTTCTTTTCGACGATGCGGGTACTGTGCGGCAACTTCGCGTCATGCGGGTCTTCGAACCGCGTCGCGGCAATGTGGAGGCGGTGGACGTGGAGGTGCCCGAGCGTTTCGTGGCTGCGGTGAAGAAGATGCTCGAAACCCCGCGCTATCGCCCCAAGCCCGACGTGATCAAGCCTGAAGAGGTGTACGCGTACTTCTTCTATGACCCGGCGCAGCCCGACCGGGCAGACTTCGACCCGCGTCCGCGGCAACGCTGATTTCGCGGGTACGGTGGCGGGAAGGCTTCCCCTCCGCGTGGCGGAAGCCTGCCCAACCGCTTCCGGGGCAGCCTTCCCTCGCGGCGCGGGGCGCGGAGCGCTACGCTGGCGAGGCCTTCAGGCGCGGAACCAAGCCGACGGGCCACGGCTCTCAGTGACTTGGTGCGTGCGCAGGCACGCCACTCGATTCGTTGCCCCTCATCCCGCGAAAGGAATCCCATGAAGCCCCTGCCGCTTGCCGCTCTTCTCAGCGTCGCCTGTCTGCCAGCCTTCGGCCAAGGCCTCGACATTCCCAAGACCCGGGTCTCCATGGAGCAGTGCCTGCAGGCGGTGCTTGCCAAGTACCCGGGCAAGGTGAAGTCCGTTGAACTGGAGATCGAGCGCGGCACGCCCTATTACGAGTTCGAGGTCACCACGCT
>JBIIUM010000268.1:0-3908 GCA_044339985.1 Burkholderiales bacterium
ATCGGCTTGAAGTAGTCGAACGGCTCGCGGCAGTCTTCGCAGCGGTACAGCGCCTTGCAGGCGGTGGAACCGAAGGCCGACAGCCGAGTGGTGCGCTTCGATTCGCAGCGCGGGCAGGCCACGGCGCAGGGCACAAGGCGCACGGGGCGCGCCGCGCCGGGCTGCAGGGTGTGGGGCGGCGCGATGCCGAACCGGCGCAGCTTCTCGCGGCCTTCCTCGCTGATCCAGTCGGTGGTCCAGGCCGGGTCCAGGCGGGTGTTCACATCCACCCTGCCCGCCCCCGCCCGCAGCAGCGCGGCGCGCACGTCCTCGGCGATGGCCTCGGTGGCCGGGCAGCCCGAGTAGGTGGGCGTGAGCGTCACCGCCACGCCCGCGTCGTCGGCAAGCACGTGGCGCACGATGCCCAGGTCGCACACCGACAGCACGGGAATCTCGGGATCGGGCACCGTGGCAAGCACCTCCCAGGCGCGCGCGGTGCTCAGCATGACCTCACCAACGGGCGCCCGGGTGGCTGCGCGGCAGCACCTGCATCACCGCCAGCAGGTGGCCCAGGTGCTCGCTGTGCACCCCGCCCTTGCCGGTGGAGCGAAAGGGCGTGGGTGCCGGCACGGCCAGGGTGGCTTCCTCCAGCACGGGCCGCACCGCGGCCTGCCAGCCCGCCTCCAGGGACGACCACGCCGGTCCGAGTCCCGCCCCCGAGGCGGCCTGGTCCACGGCGTCGGTGGTGAACAGCTCCGCGGTGTAGGGCCAGAGCCAGTCCAGCGCCTGCTGCATGCGCTGGTGCGATTCGGCGGTGCCGTCGCCGAGCCGGACGCACCAGTCGGCGGCATGCTCCACGTGGTAGCGCGTCTCCTTGGCGCTCTTGGCGGCGATGGCGGCGAGTTCCGCGTCGCAGGACGCGCGCATGCCCTCCCACAGCTGCGCCTGGAAGGCGCAGAAGAGCAGGTTGCGCAGCACGGTGCGCGCGAAATCGGCGTTGGGAAGCTCCACCAGGGTCACGTTGCGGAAGGCCTGCGGGTCGCGCAGGAAGGCAAGCGCGTCCTCGTCGCGCCCGGCGCCCTCCATCTGCCCCGCGCGGGTGAGGAGCAGCCGCGCCTGGCCGATGAGGTCGAGGGCGGTGTTGGCCAGCGCGATGTCCTCCTCGAGGACCGGCGCGTGACCGCACCACTCCGACAGGCGCTGCCCAAGCACCAGCGAGCTGTCGCCCAGGCGCAGGACGTACTCCGGGAGGGGATCACGGGTGTCTGCCACGGGCCCCTCACATGTGATCCACGGCGTCGGGCAGCCGGTAGAAGGTGGGATGGCGGTAGATCTTGTCGGCGGCCGGGTCGAACAGCTCCGGCTTGGCCTGCGGGTCGGAGGCCACGATCTGGTCGGAGCGCACCACCCAGAGGCTCACGCCCTCCATGCGCCGGGTGTAGACGTCGCGCGCCATCTGCAGCGCGAGCTTCGCATCGGGCGCATGCACGCTGCCGCAGTGCTTGTGATCGAGCCCGTTGCGGCTGCGCACGAACACTTCCCAGAGGGGCCATTCCTTTCTGTCCACGGTGTCCTCCGGCGTTCAGGCCGCGCGGGCGCGCGCCGCGCGCTTCTCGGCGTGGGCCAGGGCGGCTTCGCGCACCCACGCGCCCTCTTCCCAGGCACTCACGCGGGCGGCCATGCGCTCGCGGTTGCAAGGCCCGTTACCGGCCACCACGTTCCAGAATTCATCCCAGTCGATGCGGCCGAAGTCCCAGTGACCGCGCTCGTCGTTCCAGCGCAGCTCGGGGTCGGGCACGCTCACGCCCAGGATCTGCGCCTGCGGCACGGTGGCGTCCACGAACTTCTGGCGCAGCTCGTCGTTGGAGATGCGCTTGATGCCCCAGCGCATGCTGTCGGCGGAGTTCTGCGACTGGGCGTCGTGGGGCCCGAACATCATGAGGGCGGGCCACCACCAGCGGTTCACCGCGTCCTGCACCATGTGGCGCTGCGCCTCGGTGCCCTGCATCATGGCGAGCAGCAGGTCGTAGCCTTGGCGCTGGTGGAAGGACTCCTCCTTGCAGATGCGCAGCATGGCGCGCGCATAGGGGCCGTAGGAGCAGCGGCACAGGGGGATCTGGTTCATGATGGCCGCGCCGTCCACCAGCCAGCCGATCACGCCGATGTCCGCCCAGGTGAGGGTGGGATAGTTGAAGATCGACGAGTACTTGGCCTTGCCGGCGTGCAGCGCCTCCACCAGATCGTCGCGCGACACCCCCAGCGTCTCGGCGGCGGCGTACAGGTACAGGCCGTGACCGCCCTCGTCCTGCACCTTCGCCAGCAGGATCGCCTTGCGCTTGAGCGAGGGCGCCCGGGTGATCCAGTTGCCCTCGGGCAGCATGCCCACGATCTCCGAGTGGGCGTGCTGGGAGATCTGCCGCACCAGCGTGCGGCGGTAGGCCTCGGGCATCCAGTCCTTGGGCTCGATGAAGTCGCCGCGATCGATCTTCTGGTCGAACTGCGCCTGATACTCGGGGTTTTCCAGCCGGCCGGGCCTGCCGGGCTGCTCGCCCCTTGCCGCCGCGATGTCCATGGCCTGGGTGTACATGAGTGATCTCCTGTTGATTCGCGTGGATGCGCGCTCGCTCAGCCCTGCGCCCGCCGGTCGAGCACCCGTTTCGCCTTGCCCACCACCACCCGCTCGATGGCGAAGGGGTCGGTCACGTCCACCATCGCCGACACGCCGATGAGGCTCTTGATGTGGTGCGAGAGTTCCCGCGCCAGCCGCGCGCGGTTCTGCGCCGAGCCATCGGCGCCGGGCTCGAGCTCCACCCGCACGGTGAGCGCGTCCAGGTGGCCGTCTTTCTCGAGCACCAGCAGGTAATGGGGCGCAAGGCCCGCCGTGCGGCAGATGAGTTCCTCCACCTGGGAGGGGAACACGTTCACGCCGCGGATGATGAGCATGTCGTCCGAGCGACCGGTGATCTTGCCCATGCGCCTCATGCTGCGCGCGGTGGGCGGCAGCAGCGCCGTGAGGTCGCGGGTGCGGTAGCGGATCACCGGAAGCGCCTCCTTGGTGAGCGTGGTGAACACCAGCTCGCCTTTCTCGCCTTCGGGCAGGACTTCGCCGCTGACCGGGTCGATGATCTCGGGGTAGAAGTGATCCTCCCAGATGACCGGCCCGTCCTTGGTCTCGATGCACTCGTTCGCCACGCCGGGGCCCATCACCTCGGACAGCCCGTAGATGTCCACCGCATCGAGCCCGCCGCGCTGCTCGATCTGGGCACGCATGCCCTCGGTCCACGGCTCGGCGCCGAAGATGCCCACTTGCAGCGAGGACTGCCGGGGGTCCATGCCCTGACGCTCCATCTCGTCGATCAGCGCCAGCATGTACGAGGGGGTGACCATGATGATGTGGGGCTGGAAGTCGGCGATGAGCTGCACCTGCTTCTCGGTCTGGCCGCCGGACATGGGCACCACCGTGCAGCCGAGCCGCTCGGCGCCGTAGTGGGCGCCCAGGCCGCCGGTGAACAGCCCGTAGCCGTAGGCCACGTGCACCATGTCGCCGGCGCGCCCGCCGGCGGCACGGATGGAGCGGGCCACCAGGCCGGCCCACGTGTCGATGTCGCGCCGGGTGTAGCCCACCACCGTGGGCTTGCCGGTGGTGCCGCTGGAGGCGTGGATGCGCACCACCTGCTCGCGCGGCACCGCGAACATGCCGAAGGGATAGGTCTCGCGCAGATCCTGCTTGCCGGTGAACGGGAACCGGGCGAGGTCCTCGAGGCGCTTCAGATCGTCGGGGTGGGCCCCCGCCGCGCGACACTTGTCGCGATAGTGGGCCACGTTGTCGTAGGCGTGGCGGACGCTCCACTGCAGCCGCTGCAGCTGCAGGCCGCGCAGCTCGTCCGTGCTGGCGGTTTCGATGGGTTCCAGCTCGCCCGGGGCGGGCC
>JBIIUM010000070.1:0-14080 GCA_044339985.1 Burkholderiales bacterium
TTGTCGCGATAGTGGGCCACGTTGTCGTAGGCGTGGCGGACGCTCCACTGCAGCCGCTGCAGCTGCAGGCCGCGCAGCTCGTCCGTGCTGGCGGTTTCGATGGGTTCCAGCTCGCCCGGGGCGGGCCGCTTCACCGGCATGGCGGGTTCTCCTGCTGGCACCGCGCCCTCACAGGGGCACGGTCTGCCTGCCCTTGAGCGCGTGGGAGCGGCCTCGCAGCACGGCCACGGTCTCCCCGCGCGGGTTGGTCACGGTCACGTCGTACAGGCCGGTGCGGCCGGAGCGCGACACCTCCACCGCGGCGGCGGTGAGTTCCTCGTCCAGGCGGGCGGGCGCGAGGAAGTCCACGGTGACGCCGGCAGCCACCGTGAGCTCGTTGTAGCTGTTGCACGCGAAGGCGAAGGCCGAGTCGGCCAGCAGCGTGATGTAGCCGCCGTGGCAGATGGAGAACCCGTTGAGCATGTGCGGCTGCACCACCATGGTCATGGTGCATCGCCCCGGCCCGATGGCGGCGATGCGCATGCCCAGCTCCCGGGAGGCGGGGTCGTGGGCCAGCATGCGCTCCCCCACGGTCTCGGCCAAAGCCTGGGGGTTCAGTTCAGTCAAGGAAGCGTTCTCCGTTGATGCGCCGGCGCGCCAGGCCAGGCGAGAGGCGATAGCGTTCTTCGCCGTAATGGGCGCGCAGGTTCTCCAGCACGGCCGCCACGTGCTCCGCGCCGAGGCGGTCGGCCCACCCCAGCGGGCCCAGCGGATAGCCGGTGCCGAGCTTCATGGCAGTTTCGATGTCGGCGGCGCTGGCCACGCCCTGCACCAGCGCGTCGGAGGCTTCGTTGGCGAGCGTGACCACCGTGCGCATCACCGCCATGCCCGCCACGTCGTCCAGAGCGGTGATGCGAAAGCCCGCCTTCTGAAGCGTGGCCACCACGCCGTGCCAGGCAGCCTGGCTGCAGGAATCGGCCCGCGCCAGCCCCAGCCGCGGTGCGGCGCCGTAGTCCAGCGCCAAGTCGAACAACACCGTGTCGGCGTGGCGATCGTCAGCCGCACGCCGGGTGGCGGTGCGGCCGTCGGTTTTGGAGAGGCGCGCGGTGCCGATTTCCAGGTGGCGCGAGCCGTGCGCCGGGGTGCGCGTCACGGCAATGCCGGCCGCCTGAAGGCGTGCCACCAGCGACTCGGCCGTGCGCAGCCCGCCCACCACCTTGACCCGCGCGACGGCCTCGCCGGCGGGGGGCAGCTCCACTCCTGGGCGAACCGCGCCCGCGGCGTAGTCGTGGAAACCGCGGCCGGTCTTGCGCCCCAGGCGCCCGGCATCCACCAGCTCCTGCTGGATCACCGACGGGACATAGCGCCGGTCGTGACCCATCTGCTCGAACACCGAGCGCGACACCATGAGGTTGACGTCGATGCCGATCAGGTCCATGAGCTCGAAGGGCCCCATGGGAAAGCCGCCGCAGTCGCGCAGCAGCGCGTCGATGGCGGCGGGCTCGCCGGCGCGTTCCAGCAGCAGACGCAGCGCCTCGCCGTAGTAGGGCCGCGCCACGCGGTTGACGATGAAGCCTGGGGTGGAACGCGCCCGCACCGGCGTCTTGCCCCAGGCCCGCATGGTGGCCTCGCCGGCGCCCGCCGCCGTCTCGTCGGTGGCGAGCCCGGAGACCACCTCCACCAGTGCCATGCGCGGGGCGGGATTGAAGAAGTGCAGCCCCAGGCAGCGCCCCGGCCTGCGCAGGGCGCGGGCAATGGCGGTCACCGACAGCGAGGAGGTGTTGGTGGCGATCAGGGCCCCCTCGCCCACCACGGCCTCCACCGCCTCGAGCAGGGCCGTCTTCACCGACAGGTCCTCCACCACCGCCTCGATCACCAGCGCCGCCGGTGCCAGCGCCGCCACGTCGTCCACGGCCCGGATGCGCGCGTGGATCGCGGCCGCCTCGGCGGCCTCCAGCCTGCCCCGGGAGACCAGCGCGTCGAGATCCCGGCGGATGCCCTCCAGCCCGCGCGCGGTTGCGCCGGGCTGGGTATCGAGCAGCAACACCGGATGGCCGGCGCGCGCCGCCACGTGCGCGATGCCCGCACCCATGGTGCCGGCGCCAATCACGGCCACCGTGGCGCCCGACGACAGGGCTGGCGCGCTCACCGGCCCAAGAAGCGCGGTGCGCGCTTTTCAATGAAGGCGGCCACGCCCTCGGCGTAGTCGGCGCTGTTGCCCAGTTCCCGCTGGAAATCGCGCTCCAGGTCGAGCTGGGCCTCGAGGCTGTTGCCGGCCGCCGCCTGCATCGCCTGCTTGATGCGCGCGAAGCCGAACGTGGGCCCCGCCGCCAGCGTGGCAGCCATGGCGTGCACCACCGGCTCGAGCTGGTCGTCGTCCACGCACTTCCAGATGAGGCCCCAGGCCTCGGCCTGGGCGGCGGGCAGCCTGTCGCCGAACAGCGCCAGCCCAAGGGCGCGCGGGGCGCCGATCATGCGCGGCAACCACCACGTGCCGCCGGAGTCGGGCACCAGCCCGAGCTTGCAGAACGCCTGCACGAAATTCGCCGAGCGCCCCGCCACCACCACGTCGCAGGCCAGCGCCAGATTGGCTCCCGCGCCTGCCGCCACGCCGTTCACCGCGGCGATCACCGGCTTGGGCATGGCCCGCAGCATCAGCACCAGCGGCTTGTAGTGGCGCTCGATGGACTCGCCCAGGTCGGGACGCGCGGCGCCCGGGGCCACCGCGCGGTCGTTGAGATCCTGGCCGGCGCAGAAACCGCGCCCCGCGCCGGTGAGCACCACGGCGCGAACCCCCGTATCGTCACGGGCGCCGGCAAGGGCGTCGCGGACCTCCCCGTGCATGGCCACGTTGAAGGCGTTGAGGCGCTCGGGGCGGTTCAGCGTGAGGGTGGCAACGCCGTCCTGCGTCTGGAAGAGAATGTGCTCGTAGTCGGCCATGGCGATCAAGGCTTCCGCCAGACCCACGGCTGGCGGCGAAGAAACATGCAGGCGGCGCGAAACGCGGCCACCCGGACCGGCGATTCATTGACTGACCGGTCGGTCAAAGAGTAACCTCCAACGACTCGATTTACAAGCCTTACCGCCGCGCCGAGGCGCCTTTCCTGTCGGAGACCCCCGTGAGCCACCCCCTCTTCGAAAAGCACCGCGCCACCCTGGAGCAGGCGCTTTCCGCCCTTCGCACCCGCGGCTTCTGGTCGCCCTACCCCGAGCTTGCCAGCCCGAAGATCTGGGGTGAGGGTGCCGCCGAGGCAGGACGCGCGGCCTACGAGTCCCTGTTGGGGAACGACTTCGCCATCGACCAGCGCGGCATCGCATCCTGGCAGGCCACCGAGCGCTCCCCCTGGGGCGTGGATCTCGGCGTGCGCTACCCGGTGAGCGACCCGCAGGCGCTTGTGGATGCGGCCCGCGAGGCCACGCCCGCATGGCAGCGCATCGGCCCCGACGGCCGCGCCGGCGTGTGCCTGGAGGTCCTCGATCGCATACACCGGCGCAGCTTCGAGATGGCCCACGCCGTGTCCATGACCACCGGACAGGCGTTCATGATGGCCTTCCAGGCCGGCGGTCCCCACGCGCAGGACCGCGGTCTCGAGGCCGTGGCCACGGCCTGGAGCGCCCAGCAGTTCACCCCCGCCCAGGCCCGCTGGGAAAAGCCCCAGGGCAAGAACCCGCCCATGGTGCTGGACAAGCGCTTCGAGGTGGTGGGCACCGGCGTGTCGCTGGTGATCGGCTGCAGCACCTTCCCCACCTGGAACACCTACCCGGGCCTGTTCGCGGCGCTGGCCACCGGCAACCCGGTGATCGTCAAGCCCCACCCCAACGCCGTGCTGCCCGCGGCGCTGTCGGTGCGCATCGCCCGCGAGGTGCTCGCCGAGGCAGGTCTGCCGAAGGATCTGGTGACCCTGGCGGCCAGCCCCGATCCGGCGGGTACTCAGCAACTGGCTCGCAACCCGGCGGTGAAGTCCATCGACTTCACCGGCGGCAACGCCTTCGGCCACTGGCTGATCGACAACTGCCGCCAGGCTCGCGTGTACGCCGAGATGGCCGGTGTGAACGTGGCGGTGGTGGAGTCCACCCCCGACTACAAGGGCCTGCTGCGCAACCTCGCCTTCACGCTCTCGTTGTACTCCGGCCAGATGTGCACCACCACCAAGGCCATCCTGGTGCCCGCCGCCGGCGTGGGCACGCCCGAGGGGCCGGTGCCCTTCGACCGCTTCGCCGCCGACCTGGGGGCGGCCATCGAGCGCTTCCTGTCCGACCCCGCCACGGCGCTGGCGGTGCTGGGCTGCATCAACGCCGAGGCCACCCTGCGCCGCATCGACGAGGCGCCGCGCTGGGGCGAGGTGGTTCTCGCCTCCAGGGCGTTGCACAACCCCGATTTTCCCGGCGCCCAGGTGCGCACGCCTGTGCTGCTCAAAGCCGACGCCGCCAACGAAACGGCCTGGATGGAGGAGCGCTTCGGCCCCATCAGCTTCGTGGTGCGGGCCGCCGATGGGCCCGCCGCCCTCGCCCTGGCGGGGCGCGTGGTTCGCGAAAAGGGCGCCATCACCATGGGCCTGTGGAGCAACGACAACGCCCTGCAGGAAGCCGCCGTGGAGGAGAGCCTGCGCTCGGGCGTGTCGCTTTCGCTCAACCTCACCCAGAACGTGTACGTGAACCAGTCCGCCAGCTTCTCCGACTTCCACGCCACAGGCCTGAACCCGGCCGCCAACGCCGCGTACACGGACCTGGCCTTCGTGGCAGACCGCTTCCGGGTGGTGCAGCGCCGCTGGCATGCCTGAGCGGGCGTTCCACTCACCGGCAACATCCTGAGAGGCGCGCCATGCCCTGCTACGAGATCGACGGCCTTCGCCCGGTGGTGCATCCGGACGCCTATGTCCACCCCACCGCCGTGCTCATCGGCGACGTGCTGGTGGGGCCGGGCTGCTACGTGGGCCCGGTCTGCAGCCTGCGCGGGGACTTCGGTCGCCTGGTGCTGGAGGCCGGCTCCAATTTTCAGGACAGCTGCGTGATGCACGGCTTTCCGGACACCGACACGGTGGTGGAACAGGACGGTCACATCGGCCACGGCGCCGTGCTGCACGGCTGCATCGTGCGCCGCAACGCCATGGTGGGCATGAACGCGGTGGTCATGGACCGGGCGGTGGTGGGCGACTCGGCCATCGTGGCGGCCTGCGCCTTCGTGAAGGCGGGCATGGAAATCCCGCCCAGGGTTCTGGTGGCCGGCGTACCTGGCAAGGTGGTGCGCGAACTCACCGAGGCGGAACTGGCCTGGAAGGGGGCCGGAACGCGCCAGTACCACGACCTGGCGGCGCGCAGCCGCGCCACCCTGCGGGAATGCGCGCCGCTGGCCGCGCCCGAACCCGGACGCGCACGGCTCGACTTCGGCGGCACGGTGAAGCCGCTCATGGATACGAAGCGCGGCTGAACACCCCCGGGGATCGCCCCATCCGGGCCGCGGCCGCGCCCTTCCGATCCGTCACCTGGCCGGGCGCACCCGGGCAGCGTACGGTGGCCGCTGGTGGCGGTGGACCAGCCGACCGGAGGCCGCCGTCATTCGAGGCTGTAGGAGCGTCCGAGCGTTTCCGTTTCGAAAAGACGGAACTGGACTTTACTCAGATCCAGAAATGGATACTTGGTCTGGTAGTCCTTCAGCTGTTGCTTGAACCCTTCCTGCCCCTTTGCGTGATATCGCCAGAGAGAGGGTCCCTTGAAGCAATCAAGGGCGAAATTTCCGATGTAGACCACCTCCCCTGGCGCAACGCTGAAGGTCCCCCCGAGCGGTTTGCCGTCCTTGATGAGGTGAGAGCGGCTCGCAACCCAGTAACCCACGTCCGAAACGGACTTCGCGACCTTGATCTTGTAGTTGCTCAGCGCGTAGTCCCCCGGGGGAACCAGTAGCGCATAGCTTTGAAAATCCGGGCTTACGGCAAGACGCCTGGTCGTGGCCACCATGATGTCCGCCGGCGCATCGTCTGGTCTTGATACAAGCGGCATTTTGTCGAACTGAAAGCTCACCAACTGGGCGTTCTCGTATTCTCCGCATGGCCACTGCCGCGCCCATCGGGCGTCAAGTAGAGCCACGCCCAATCCATCTTTTCCTTTCCCGTAGGAATCGGCCGTAGCCTCAGCGGGCATTCCCCGTTCATTCTGAAGCTCAGCGGAGGCGCACGCCGCAAGAATGAACGCCACAAGCACCACGGCCCAACTACGATGAACAATCACGGTATGGCCTCCCAATAGGTGAGAACTGGCGCGGAGGAGTGATGCTGGATGAAACCATGTCGTTGATCGTTCATCAAGCATCGCCTCAGGCGAGATGCGCCGGACCCGTGGCGGGCCCTGGCGATGGCCGTCATTCTCGATGTTCGCTTACGCGCCCGCTGACTGCGGTGATGTCATCGGCGCCAGCCCCCGGGCAGGTTCACGCGTTTCCTGGAAGCCCGCTGCGGCCATGGCGCCGGTAACCGCCGCCCCGTTACTTCACCAGTCTGAACGCACCCGCGCGCACCTCCACCATCCTGAAGCTCCCTGTCTCCAGCCCCATGTGGTCCTCCGGCGAGAGGTTGAACACGCCAGCGGTGCCCACGTGCCCGCGGGTGGCCTCGATGGCTGCCCGTACCTTCTCCCCACCCTGCGGGAATGCGTGCCGCTGGCCGCGCCCGAGCCGGCCAGACGCCGCCTGCAGTTCGGGAACGACGTGAAGCCGCTGCTGGACACGAAGGGCAGCTGAGAGCCGGCCGCCGGGCGGTCGCCTCGAGGCGCACGCGATGCCGTCCCGGCCCGCCGCGCATGCGGCGGGGTTGACGCCGTGACTACCGCTCGAACACCTCGCCCAGCGGCAGCCCCGCCCCGAGCGCCAGCATGAGGTCGACTCGCGCCTGCGTGGGCCGCCGCGCCCCCGCGAACCAGCAGCCCTGCTCCGCCAGCCGCCGCCCCCCGCCCTCGTACCCGTAGGTCATCCCCACACGGCCGCGATGCGCGCGGCTCGTGATCACTACCGGCCGCCCCGCAGAGAGGTACCGCTCGATCCCCGGCACCATGGCGGGTGGCGCGTTGCCGCGTCCCATGGCGGCGATGACCACCCCCAGCGCGCCGCTCTCCCGAGAGGCGTCCAGCAGCCGCGCGTCTGCCCCGGCATACGTCGTCATGAGGTCCACGGGCTCTGCCAAGGCCGGCGCGAGGATCGGCGGAGCGGCATTCGTCACCGCGCGGCGGAACAGCACTCGCCCGTCGTCCACCACGCCGAGCGGACCAAGCCCGGGGCTTTCGAACGCGTCGAGCGCGTGCGTGTGGGTCTTGGCATCGTCGAGCGCCGCGAAGATTCGCCCATTCAAGGTGACCGTGACCCCCGACCCGCGGGCATCGGGGCTGGCCGCGATTGTCACTGCATCCAGGAGGTTCGCCGCGCCGTCCCACCCCAAGTCGCTGGCGCTGCGCATCGCCCCCGTGAACACCACGGGCTTCGGGCTCAGGGTGGAACGGGCGACGAGGTAGGCGGTCTCCTCCAGAGTGTCGGTGCCGTGGGTGACCACCACGCCGGCGATGGTCTCGTCGGCCAGCAACTCGACGACGCGCCCGCGCAACGCCCACTGCCGCGCGACGCTCATGTGTGGCCCGGGAAATCGCCCCCAGTCCTCCGGCTGCAGCGGGGCAATGGCACGCACCCCGGGCGCGGCGTCGAGAATCTCGCTGGCCGAGAGTGCCGGCACCGCCCCTCCCGCGGCGGGGTCGAAACGCATCGAGATCGTGCCGCCGGTGAACACGATGGCCACGGCGCCGGATTGCGGCGCTGGATCGTGCACTCGGCCGACAGCAACCACACCCATCGCGTCGCCTCCGCCCCTGCCCTCGCGAACCAACCTGGCGGCATCTCGCAGCCAGCCACGCGGGACCGTCGCCCGCTCTCGTCCCGCCATCATTCCGGCGAATCGGAATGTCAAACGGCTTGTCCAGCCAGCCGGCACTGTAGGCACCATGCCTCGAGCGGTCAACCGCGCATCGCCAGACGCGCAATCCCCGTTGACTCGGAAAGTCGAGCGCGGCGTCGGACCCGATCAGCCCTCACCCGCCGCGACCTGACGCCCTCACGCGATCACGGGCCGTGCGCGCCCTTCGGGCCTGCTGCACAACCGTCGTGGGGCTTCTCCCGGATCAGGCCTCGTGATCGAGCGACATCTGCAGCGCCGCGGCGCGCGCGCAGCCAGGCCCAGGTGCGGTGAGGATCCCCACGATCACCACCGGCTCCTCGATCGCGGCGAGGATCTTCAGCCGGCCACCGAACGCGCAGCGCTCCACGTCGATGTGGAACACGCGCTTCAGCTGCCGTGCCCAACTCATCCGCGCCGCCTGGCCGTGCGCATGCGCGTGTGCCGCCGCACGGTCCTTCTGCCTGGGTTGCCGGCCGACCGCCCCAGGCAGCGTCGCGTTCGTGGCGGGCACCCCGTGAAAGCGGATCAAGTGCAGCCGCGGGTGCGGCACCCGCGCGGCCAGGCGCTGCAGGAACGCCTGTTGGTGCATCACGATGTGGGTGGTGCCGGTCAGTCCGGACTGGCCGAGAGGAAACCCCGTGATGACCCGCTGCACGATGCCCAGCACCGGTGTGAGCACCTCGCGGTGCGCCGCAAGCAGGATGCGCAGCGGGATCGGAAACCACAGCACCCATCGTCTGACCGGCGCCCGCGGCATGACCCGATCCACCAGCACCGCCGCCGTCTCGGCCATGCGCCGTGCCCCGCACGGGGGGGCAGAACCCCCGTCGCTTGCAAGAGAACGCCACCAGCTTCTCGCGCGCGCACTCGGAATTCGCACATCGACTCTCGAGCGAGGTCACTCCATTGCCGGCTTGCGCCGTTGCTCAATTCACGTTCGACTCGAAAGCGTGGAAGCGCATCAGCAAGGACACCCCGACACACGTTGCCATTGCGTGCCTGAAGGCGTCTTGGGGCGCATCGTGCGCCATCGGTCAGGCCGCGGCCGCCGACCGCCTGAGAGTTAACATCGCGCCACCTTCACGACGGACCACCACTTCCATGAAGCTCGCCAGTATCCGGACCACGCCGGTCCTCGCCCCCATCCCCCGGCCAGTGCGTACTGCCTCGGGCACGATCGACAGGTTCCCCCTCGTCCTCATCGACGTGACAACGGACGACGGCGTCGAGGGCCGGGCCTATGCACAGGTCTACCTGCCCGAACTGCTGCCCGCGCTGGACCGAACCGTCGCAGCCCTCGCCGGGATGATCATCGGCATGCCGCTCGCCCCGCGCGACCTGCATGCCTTTCTCTCGAGGCGCTGCCGCCTCTTCGGCACCAAGGGTCTCACGGGCGTGGCCCTCGGCGGGCTCGACATGGCGCTATGGGACACCTGGGCGCGTGCGCGCGGCGAGCCACTCGCACGGGCGCTCGGCGCGGAGTTGCGACCGCTGAAAGCCTACAACAGCGTCGGCCTCTATGACGCGAAATCGGTCGTGGAGATCGCCGAGGAGACGAAGGCCGCGGGCTATGCGGGGCTCAAGATCAAGGCCGGATTCCCCACCCTTGCCGAAGACCTCGCGGCCGTGCGCACCGCGCGCAAGGCGCTGGGCGACGGCATCGCCCTGATGATCGACTACAACCAGTCGCTCGACGTGACAGAGGCCATGGTGCGCTGCCAGGCCCTAGACGACGAGGGCCTGGAATGGATCGAAGAGCCGGTGCTGGCCGACGACCTGGAGGGCTGCGCGCGCATCGCGAACGCCATCGTCACACCGATCCAGATCGGCGAGAACTTCCACGGCCCCGCGGAGATGCGCGCGGCCATCGCCGCGAAGGCGATGGACCTGGTCATGCCCGACGCCCAGTTCATCCACGGCGTCACCGGCTGGCTCGAAGCGGCCGCGCTCGCGCGCACCGCGGGTCTGCCCATGTCGTCGCACACCTTCGTCGAAGCCAGCATGCACCTGCTGTGCGCGACTCCGACAGCCCATTGGCTGGAGGTAATGGATGCCGCAGGCGGCCTGCGCCGCGCACCATTGAAGCTCCACGACGGGATGGTCACCCCTTGGGATGCGCCGGGGATCGGAATGGAATGGAACGAGGTGGCCGTGGCACTGCTCCGGAGCTGACGACAGGGCCGCGTCTGGAGCGCTCCGCGCAGCATGCACTTGCGCGACATCCATGGGCGTGTCGCGTCGGGCAAACGAGTGCTCAGGGGCGCGGTAACGCGTGGCCAGCGCCTCACCGCCCATCCATCGGCTCACCAGACGCCTCACCTGCGCCCGGCCGTAGCCGCTGAGCTTGTGCAAGTTCTGCAGCACCAGCCCGCGCACAATCCTGACACGCCCATGAAAAACCCCAACTCCGCCCAAGCTCAAACCGCGTTGGAATCCGGGCACCCTCTTCAGGCTCATACCTCGTTGGAAAAGACTGCTGCTTGACGCGGCCTATCAACTCGTGAACGCGGCGCATGCGCAGGCCTATCTTCTTCTGCTCGCGGTGAGCGACTTCGTCGCCGGCGAGGTCGCCCGGGCCGCCGGGTGTGCGGGGGCCTGAAGCGGTCTGAAGCGGCACGCCACTGGCGCCCCGGCGCCCCGATGCCGACGAGACCTGACCGTTGTCCCGGTCTTCAGTGCGCCTGCAGCCGCGAGAGGGGGAGCACGCTGCTCAGTGCCACGAAAGGCGAAGCTGGCCCATCTCGGCCCCTTCGGCGGCTCAGGGTCGACGCCGATTGCCTGCGAGAAGACGCGGTAGCGCGCGGCTGATCGAACTCTAGCCGAAGTACGTGGACGTGATCGTGCAGCGTTGGCTGGATTGGGCGTGCAAAGCCGCGCTCAACGCGGTCCCGGGGACGGCTCTTCCTCGGAAGTTGGAGATTCCAGGAGCGAGCGGCGGCGTGCGCGTACGCCCATCAGCGCCATGCCAGCCAGGAGCATTGCGGCAGCCCCTGGTTCAGGCACTGCACTCACACGGCTGTCGTACCCGTTGGGGCCCGTGAAGAAGAACCCGTCGCCAGCGTTCAGCGAGAAGACGGCGGTCACCTCCGATCTGGCCGTCATGGTGGCCGAAAAGGTCGAGGTACTGGTACTGACCTGGTAACCCAAGTTGAACGACTCGCCGGGGAGCACAGCGAAGCTGCGGCCAAGGAGGCGGGCGAAGGACACGCTGCCAGCGGCGCATCCCCCGGGCGCGCAGGAGAAGCTGTCGCTCACGTCCGGCACGACGCGCTCGTTCAGATCGCTGGACACGTCACCGAAGTTCCAGAGGCCGATTTTCCACGTGGCGCCGCTGAAGGTGATGGTATGGCTGCGGCTCAGCGCACCCTCGACCGCCAGTCGGGCGGTCACCGTAACCGGCGCACTGCCCTCGCCGTGCAAGGTGAACAGCCCGCCGGCGGCGCCCCAGACGAAACCGCCGCCACCGCCGCCGCCGTCAGTACCGACGTTGCTCAGTGTGATGCGGTCGGCCAGCAATTGCCCGCTGGCCCGCAGGCTGGCCGTCGACTTCTCCGAATACTCCCTGTCCGGCAGGACGCGTTCGGTTCCGAAGCAATCTTGACCATCAGCCACTGAGCCGCAACGGCTGCTGCTGACTTCCATCCAGCTGGTGCCGCCTGTGGGCATATTGAACGTCGCCGCACGGACAGTCGTGGCTAACGGAGCAAGCGCGCTAAGCGCAATACTGGTGAGAAGGGTGGCTTTCACACGCAAGAAGATGGGCATCACGAACCTCGGCTCGATTGATTCGCGCGAAGTGAAGACTACCGGAGACTACTGGACGAAGCTCCGACGAGTGTTGGACTTTCAAACGCCCTCCTCAACGACCAGCAACGCCCAAGGCGAACTCGGGATCGGCCTGGAGTGCTTGACTTCGGTGCCGGGGTGGCTTGACTTCTGTGGCGGTGCCGTCGCGTCACGACGGTTCGGCAGCGCTTGACCGCTCAGAGGACCGGTTCCGGTCTGGGCCCCTGGGTTGACCCTGCCGTCGACGGCGTTGTGGCGAATAGAAAGGTCAAACGGCATTTGCCGCTTGTTGGCTCTGTATTCCCCGTACTTTGCGCCGTCAAGCACGCGCTCCCAGGCGATCAATCCCCCCTTGAAGCAGTCGTTCGAGCACGGCTTCGGCCCCGATCAGCCCTCACCCGCCTCGCTTTTGCGCCCTCACACCATCATGGGCCGAGCGCGGCCTCCGGTTCTGCCGCGGAACCGTCGTCCTGCTCTTCGGTCAGGCTGCGTGGTCGAGCGACAACCCCCGCGCCGCGCGGCCAGGCCCAGGTGCGTGAGGATCCCCACGATCACCACCGGGTCTTCGATCGCGGCGAGAATCTTCAATTGCCCGCCGCATGCGCAGCGCTCCGCATCGATGCCGAAGCCGACGCCCAGCCAATGCGTTGCATCGCCCAGGACCCTGCAGCCTGATCGAGCGAAGCGACAAATACGCTGACACAGGAGGCCATCGAGAACCGCACCCCGCGACCCTCAGGTTTCCGACTCATGGAAAGACGACAGGCAAATCATCATCCCGTCCACGACCATTGCCGTAGCCAAAAGCCTTCAGCGCTCTCGCGATCGCATCTCTCGGGGCGGCGATTTCGGTCGAGCAACCCGTGTTGCTGATTCTGCCCACTTCCCAGCCAAGCCTCATCTTGCCGTCGGGCGTGGCCATCTCCGTGAGAACGGCGACGAATGTCCAGACCGCATCACCATGACGAAATCGAGCGTACAACTCCTTGTCAATGGTCCAGTCCAGCTCTGTCAAGACTACGCTGCCGCGTTCATCGCAGACTGCATTTTCCTGTTGATTGAATCTGTACATGTTCGATGTCAGGGTGCGGGAACGACAAACCGCGGCCCCGGACGACCCGGACGCCGCACCAGCGACTCGACCGCCCGCCCTCCGTCCATGCACTCGAAGGGGCGCCCATCGCGCCCGTTGCAGCCACGATTTTCGCGTCGTTGCCGCCCGGCGGACACCCCGTTCCCCTGCGGGGCGACGGCTTCGACCGCCTCCGCCACGGCGCCATCGATCGACTCCAAGCCCTCGACACCCTGAATGCTGCGTGCCGACAGCCGATGGTGCCGGCTTCGCCTTCCACCTGCACCCGCCGCGGCACCACCTTTGACCGCAAGCCCTGCGCGGGCGCCAACATGCCGTGGCGGATCACGAGGGGTTTCCACGGCGGCGGCAGAAGCCGCGTACAGACGACAGAGGATGACTCCGGAACTCATGGCATGGCCGGATCCAGCGCCCGGTCAGGCCGAGACCTCACCAGGCTGCCACTTCCGAAGGCGCGACCACGCAATGGCGCCGCCCAGCCCGAGGTATGCATTCGTCTGCATCACGAGAAGCGCCTGAGTCTTCAAGAGATCGTCGGATCGAACCAGGCTCCACGTCAGAAGGTTGATATTACCGTAGTCGCAGTAGCTGTCCGAGAACAGCCAGGACCAGTACCATCCCTCATCCTGGAGACGCTCCAGAACGTCGGGCCATCCGATCTTCCAGCTCCACGGCGCGATAGCGTTGCGGACCCAACGCTCTCTTTCCCCATCGCCGGCGCGCTCTCCCCGTTCGATCATCGCCTTGTCCTTCTCGAGCTGCGCGAGACACCACTGCCTTGCGTTCGAGAGGACGGTCGGGCTCAGCAATTCCTTGCAGAGGCGCCCGAGCTCGGACATTCGAGGTAGCGCATAACCGAACGCCAGCTCGTAGTCAGGATCGGGCGTGTCGAAGACCTTCGAGATCTCACCCGCCAGGTAGCGGCACATGCCCTCGTCCGCAACAGCGACGAGCGCTAGCCGGTATGGGCCGAGCTCCTGGTCATGAACCGGATCGTCGAACTCGGCGGGGCTTGCATACCCCAGATACTGCTCGCGCAGCGGATCGCCAGGCGGGAAGTGCGACAGGATGTCGACGAAGCGATAGGCGTCGTGGCCGCCGTATTCGTTCCACTCTTCGGCGAAACGGCGGGCGACGGGGAGATACTCCTTGCAGCCCTCCGCCAACAGCACCTCCAGCGCTTGACGGATGTTGGAACGCTCCTCGATACATCTGCGTGCGACGGCGAGCCACTTCTCGCGAGTCGCCCAGGCGTCCGTCCGCGTGTACCAGATGCCCCCCCACCCTGGAT
>JBIIUM010000269.1:0-3892 GCA_044339985.1 Burkholderiales bacterium
CAGGCTGGTGAGCCGCCCGCGGGTGTCCCAGCCGTAGGTGGTGGTGTCGGCGGGGCTGGCGCGGTTTTGCTTGGTGATGAGCTGGCCGCTGGCGTTGTAGCCCAGGTCGTAGGTCTTGGCCTGGGGGTGTTGGGCTCCACCGCGGCGGCGGGTAAGTCCACCGTGATGCGCCGGGCGCTGCTGGCGACGCCGCGCCGGGCGCCCGTCTGGGATCAGTCCTTGGCCAGCAAGTGCATGAGAGAGGAGGTATCCCAACGGCCGCCGCCGCGCGCCTGCACCTGGGCGTAGAACTGGTCGATCAGGGCCGTGGCAGGCAGGCGCGCGCCGTTGCGGTGGGCCTCCTCCAGGCAGATGCCCAGGTCTTTGCGCATCCAGTCCACGGCGAAGCCGAAGCCGTCGAACTTTTCCGCGGTCATGGTCTTCCAGCGGTTCTCCATCTGCCAGGACTGGGCCGCGCCCTTGGAGATGACGGCGATCACCTTCTCCATGTCGAGACCGGCCTTGAGGCCGAAGTTCATGGCCTCGGAGAGCCCCTGCAGCAGGCCCGCGATGCAGATCTGGTTGACCATCTTGCAGAGCTGGCCGGCGCCGGGACCACCGATCAGCACGCAGCTTTTCGCATAGACCTCCAGCACCGACTTGACGCCGTCGAACACGCCCGGCTCGCCGCCGCACATGATGCCGAGCTGACCATTGACGGCGCCGGCCTGGCCGCCGGACACGGGAGCGTCCACGAAACCCACGCCGGCGGCCGCGCAGCGCTCGTGCAGTTCGCGCGCCAGGCTGGCCGAGTCGGTGGTGTGATCCACCAGGATGGCGCCAGCGCGCAGGCCGGCCAGGGCACCGTGTTCGCCGTATACCACCGAGCGCACGTCATCGTCGTTGCCCAGGCACATGAGCACCACGTCGCAGCCGGCGGCGGCCTCGCGGGGCGTGGACGCCGCCCGGCCGCCGTACTCGCCTGTCCATTGCGCCGCCTTGGCAGGGGAGCGGTTGTACACGCTCACCTCGTGGCCGCCCTTTCGAAGCAGGTGCCCGGCCATGGGATAGCCCATGACACCGAGGCCCAGGAATGCGACTTTGGCCATTGCTGCGATCTCCTCGTAGTTGGGGCACCCGCCACGACGGGCGCGGCGCCGCAGTGCCGTTGAAGGTGCGGATTCTACGGGCGCGGCCGACGCAAGACCGGTGTCCCATCGCCCCCGCCGCTTCGGGCGGGCGCGCCGATTACACTATCGGCGCCTGTCCTTTTCCTTCCCCTCGCACCCATGTCCGTGGATCCCCGCGCCCTGCTGCGGCAGATGTTCGATGCCGCCATAGCCTCCGCCCTGCCCGAGCGTTGCCTGCCCCCGCACCTGCCTGACCCGCCCCGGGGCCGCACGGTGGTGGTGGGCGCCGGCAAGGCCGCCGCCGCCATGGCCCGGGCCGTGGAAGATCACTGGCCTGCCCCCCTCGAAGGCTTGGTGGTCACCCGCTACGGGCACCGGGTGGATACCCGCCGCATCGAGGTGGTGGAGGCCGCCCACCCGGTGCCCGACCTGGCGGGCCGCGAAGCCGCGGAGCGCATCCTGGCCAAGGTGCGCGGGCTTGGCGCGGACGACCTGGTGCTGTGCCTCATCTCCGGCGGCGGATCGGCGCTGCTGGCGCTGCCCGCGCCCGGCCTGACGCTGCACGACAAGCAGGCCATCAACCGCGCGCTGTTGCGCTGTGGCGCCAACATCGGCGAGATGAACTGCGTGCGCAAGCACCTCTCGGCCATCAAGGGCGGTCGCCTGGCCGCGGCCGCGGCGCCGGCGCGTGTGCTCACGTTGCTGATCTCCGACGTACCCGGCGACGACCCCGCGGTGATCGCCTCCGGGCCCACGGTGCCCGATCCCACCACCTTCGCCGATGCCCGCGCCATCCTGCGCAAGTACGGCATCCACGAGCCGCGCGCCGTTCTCGACTACCTGGAGGCCGCCGCCGAGGAAACGCCCAAGCCTGGCGATCCGCGTCTGGCGCGCTGCGAAACCCGCATGATCGCCGCGCCCCAGCGCGCCCTGGAGGCCGCCGCCGCCGTGGCCCGGGCCGCGGGCGTGGAGCCCCTCATCCTGGGCGACGCGCTGGAGGGCGAATCCCGCGAAGTGGCACTGGTGCACGCGGGCATCGCCCGCCAGGTGCTGCGCCACGGCCAGCCGCTGCCGCGACCCTGCGTGCTGCTCTCCGGCGGCGAAACCACCGTCACGGTGCGCGGTGGCGGGCGCGGCGGGCGCAACGTGGAGTTCCTGCTGGCGCTGGCCGTGTCCCTGGACGGAGCCCCTGGCGTGTACGCCCTGGCCGGGGACACCGACGGCATCGACGGCGCCGAGGAGCGCGCCGGGGCCGTGGTGGCACCCGACACGCTGGCACGCGCCGCCGCGCTTGGAATCGACGCCAAGGCGGCGCTGGCCGATAATGACGGCCACGGCTTTTTCGAGAAACTGGGCGATGCCGTGATCACCGGCCCCACTCTCACCAACGTCAACGACTTCCGCGCCATCCTGCTCACCCGCTGAGCACGGCTCGAGCTTCTTCCATGGGCATATCCGAACACTTCGAAGCCATTCCCGACGCCCTGGCGGGCAAGGACGAACTCGTCCGCCGGCTGTTGGAGGGGCTGCCCGCGCACTGCGTGCTGCATGCGGCCGAGCAGCTCAAGCCCTACGAATGCGACGGCCTGTCGGCGTTTCGAGAAGTGCCCATGATCGTGGCCCTTCCCGAAAACGAGGCGCAAGTGCGCCACGTCCTTCGCACCTGTCACGGCGCGCGCGTGCCGGTGGTGGCACGCGGCGCGGGCACGGGCCTGTCCGGCGGCGCGCTGCCGCACTCGCGCGGGGTCACCCTGGGCCTGTCGAAGATGAAGTCGATCCTTGCGCTCGATCCCCTGGCGCGCACCGCCCGCGTGCAGCCCGGGGTGCGCAACCTCGCCATCTCCGAGGCGGCCGCCCGCCACGGCCTGTACTACGCCCCCGACCCTTCCTCCCAGATCGCCTGCTCCATCGGCGGCAACGTGGCCGAAAATTCCGGCGGCGTGCACTGCCTCAAGTACGGCCTCACGGTGCACAACGTGCTCGCCCTGCGGCTGGTCACCATCGAGGGCGAGGTGCTCGAGCTGGGCGGCGAAGGGCTCGATGCCGCCGGCCTCGACCTGCTGGCGCTCGCCATCGGCTCGGAGGGCCTGCTGGGGGTGGTCACCGAGATCACCGTGAAGCTGCTGCCCCGGCCGCAACTGGCGCGCGTGGTGCTGGCCGCCTTCGATTCGCTCGAGAAAGCCGGCGAGGCGGTGGCCAACGTCATTGGCGCGGGCATCATCCCGGCGGGTCTGGAGATGATGGACCGGCTGGCCACCGGCGCGGTGGAGCAGTTCGTGCACGCGGGCTACCCGCTCGACGCCGAGGCCATCCTGCTGTGCGAGTCCGACGGCACGCCCGAGGAGGTGGCCGAGGAGATAGAACGCATGACCGAAGTCATGCGCGCCAGCGGCGCCACCGAGATCCGCCTGTCCCGCGACGAGGCAGAGCGGCTGCGCTTCTGGTCGGGCCGCAAGTCCGCCTTCCCGGCCGTGGGGCGCCTCATGCCCGACTACTTCTGCATGGACGGCACCATCCCCAAGCGCCAGCTGGGCCGGGTGCTGCGCGGCATCGAGAAGCTCTCGGAGGAATTCGGCCTGAAGTGCCCCAACGTGTTCCACGCCGGCGACGGCAACCTGCACCCTCTCATCATGTTCGACGCCAACGTGCCCGGCCAGCAGGAACAGGCCAGCCGCTTCGGCGCGCGCATCCTCGAGCTGTGCGTGGAGGCCGGCGGCACCATCACCGGCGAGCACGGCGTGGGCATCGAGAAGATCGACCAGATGTGCGTGCAGTTCCGCCCC
>JBIIUM010000270.1:0-3881 GCA_044339985.1 Burkholderiales bacterium
GCGACGGACGCATCGTGGCCATCGGCAAGGCTGGAAACCCGCGCGTGATGGACGGCGTGGATCCGCGCCTGCGCTGCGGGCCCAACACCACCGTGGTGCACGCCGACGGCTTCATCGTCACCGCCGGTGGCATCGAGGCCCACGCCCATTTCATCTCGCCTCAGCAATGCTGGCACGCGCTGGCGGGCGGACGACCTGGCCGGCGAACTGAGCCATGGCGAACAGCAATGGCTGGAGATCGCCATGGCGCTGGCCCGCGGCCCCAGGCTGCTGCTGCTCGACGAGCCCACCGCCGGCATGAGTCCGCAGGAACGGCGTGCCACGGGAGAGCTGCTGGCGCCCATTCGCGAGAGTTGCGCCCTGCTGATCGTCGAGCACGACCTGGACTTCATCAAGGACATCTGCGACACGCTCACGGTGCTCGACCAGGGCCAGGTGGTGGCGAGCGGCCCCACCCAGCAGGTACAGGACGACGAGCGCGTTCGCGAGGCATACCTGGGCTGACACATGGCAAGCGACGCGCTGCTCCAGGCCGAGGGCCTGTGCACTTTCTACGGCACCAGCCAGGCGCTGTTCGACGTGAGCCTGAGCGTTCCGTCGCGCGGCGGCGTGGCGGTCCTCGGCCGCAACGGCGCGGGCAAGACCACGCTGCTCAAGACCCTGGCCGGCGACCTGCGGCCCTCGGGTGGCAAGGTGCGTTTCGACGGCCGCGACGCCACGCTCATGCCCACGGAGCATCGAGTCCGCCTCGGTCTCGGGCACGTGCCCCAGGAAGGCGCGGTGTTCGCCGGCCTCACCGTGCGCGAGAACCTTCTGCTGGGTGCCATGGGCAACCGCGAGGGCGGCAGCCGCCTCGAGGAAATGGTGGAGTTGTTCCCGCGACTCGGACAGCGCATGGCGCAGCGCGCAGGCACCCTCTCCGGCGGCGAGCGCAAGATGCTCGCCATCAGCCGCGCGCTGCTGTGCCGGCCCCATCTGCTGATGCTGGACGAACCCACCGAGGGCGTCTGGCACGGCGTGGTGGACGAAATCACCGAGCGGCTGGTGAAGCTCTCGGAAACCATCGCCATCGTGCTGGTGGAGCAGCACGTGAAGATGGCCCTGTCCGTGGCGAAGCACTGCTACGTCATGGACCGCGGCCACGTGGCGCTCGAAGGGCCGACGGAGCAGGTCCGGGACGACCCGGAGCTGATCCGCCTGCTCGCTCCCTGATGCCCGCCGCGCGCGGGCGCACGCACCCCGAAGACACGAGGAGACTCCCATGGCAGTGATCCAACCCACCCCGGCGCAACTGCGCGAGGCCGCCAACGAAGCCGGCCTGTCGCTCACCGATGCGGACGTCCAGTCCTTTCTAGGGCTTATCAAGGGCAATGTGGACGCCTACAACGTGGTGGACGGCCTGCCCGACAACCTCCCGGAGGTGAAGTATCCCCGCACCCCGGGCCGGTTCCCCTCCGCCGACGAAAACCGCCACAACGCCTGGTACGTGAAGACGTCCATCAAGGGCGCCTCCAGCGGGCCGCTCAAGGGGAAGAAGGTTGCCATCAAGGACAACGTGATGGTGGCGGGCGTGCCCATGATGAACGGCTGCTCCATCATGGAAGGCTACGTGCCCGAGGTGGACGCCACGGTGGTCACCCGCCTGCTCGACGCGGGCGCGGAGATCGTCGGCAAGACCCACTGCGAGTCCTACTGCATCTCGGGCGGCAGCCACACGGGCGCCAAGGGCGCCGTGCACAACCCGCTCAGGATGGGCTTCTCCGCCGGCGGGTCTTCCTCGGGAAGCGGCGTGGTGGTGGCGCTGGGCGAGGCCCACATGGCCATCGGCGGCGACCAGGGCGGCTCCATTCGCATGCCCTCCTCGTGGTGCGGCATCTACGGCATGAAGCCCACCCACGGCCTGGTGCCCTACACCGGCATCATGCCCATCGAGATCTTTGTGGACCACACCGGGCCCATGACCGCCACGGTGGCCGACAACGCCCTCATGCTCGAGGTGATCGCCGGCCTCGACGGCTATGACCCGCGCCAGTACGGCACACCCAAGAAGGTCAAGTACTCCAAGATGCTGGAGGGCGGCGTCAAGAACATGAAGATCGCCGTGGTGAAGGAGGGCTTCGGCCGCCCCGAATCCGAGGCCGCCTCCGACGCCAAGGTGCGCAAGTCGGTTGAGTTGTTCAAGAGACTCGGCGCCGAGGTGACGGAAGTCTCCATCCCGGAGCACCTGGTGGCCCCTGCGGTGTGGACCCCCATCGGCGTGGAGGGCATCGCCCAGACCATGATGCTGGGTGATGGCTACGGGCTGTCACGCCCCGACCTGTATGTGAGCAGCCTCATCGACAAGCTGCACGGCTGGCAGTTGCGCGCCAACGAACTGTCGGAAACCACCAAGGCGCTCACCATGCTGGGCATCTACATCAAGAAGCACTACGGCAGCCGCTACTACGGCAAGGCGGTGAACGTAGTACGCCGCATTGCGCAGGCCTACGACGCGGTGCTCGCGGCGCACGACCTGCTGCTCCTGCCCACCATGCCCATGAAGCCCACGCCCCTGCCGCCCGCCGACGCGCCGCGCGAACTGTATTTCCAGCGTGCCCTGGAGATGATCGGCAACACCTGCCCCTTCGACATCACCCACCACCCCGCCATGACGGTCCCGTGCGGGCTGGTGGACGGGCTTCCCATCGGCACCATGCTGGTGGGCAAGCACTACGACGAGGCCACCATCTACCGCGCTGCCTATGCCTTCGAGCAGGCGGGAGACTGGAAAAAGATGTAACGCGGCTCGCCCTTCGCGCCGGGATCCACCGCCCGGCGCGAGGGGCCCCGGTGAACTGGTCCAGGACGGCGTGCCCTAGGCCGCCGTCCAACCCCCGTCGATGGGCAGCGCCGCCCCGGTGATGCTGGCGGCTCCATCGGTGCACAGGAACAGGGCGAGCGTGGCCACCTCGTCCACCTGCACGAAACGCTTCGACGGCTGCTTCTCCAGCATCACCTTCTCGATCACCTCTTCGCGCGGCAGGGCATGCACGGCAGCCTGGTCGCCAATCTGCTTTTCCACCAGGGGTGTGAGCACGTAGCCCGGGCAGATGGCGTTGCAGGTGATGGCCATGCGGGCAGTCTCCAGGGCCACCGTCTTGGTGAGCCCCACCACACCGTGCTTGGCGGCGATGTAGGCCGACTTGAAAGGGGAGGCCGCCAGCCCGTGGGCCGAGGCGATGTTGACGATGCGCCCCCAGCCGCGGTCGCGCATGCCGGGCAGCAGTTCGCGAATGGTGTGGAAGGCCGAGGACAGGTTGATGGCGATGATCTGGTCCCACTTGTCCACGGGAAACCGCTCCACGGGAGAGACGTGCTGTATGCCTGCATTGTTCACCAGGATGTCCACGCCGCCGAACTGCGCCGCAGCCTCGGCGCACATGGTGGCGATTTCCTTGGGCCGGCTCATGTCCGCGCCCGAGTAGAGCGTGCGCACGCCGTAGTCCGATTCGAGCTGCTTGCGCACAGCCTTGATCTCGCTGGAGTTGCCGAAACCGTTGAGCATGACGTTCACGCCCTGGGCCGCGAGCGCCCGGGCGATGCCCAGGCCGATGCCGCTGGTGGAACCGGTGACGAGGGCGGACTTCCCTTTGAGCATTTGCGGTGCCTTTCAAACGGGTGTTGCAGTGCAACCAGTCTAGCATCGTGGTGCGCCGCGGCGCGCGCCATTGCCGTACGGCGCCGGCGCCGCGACAATCGGCGCTCATGCACACCATTGCTTCGGCCCTCATCGAGCAGCGCATCATTCCCGTGCTGCGCCTGAAGTCGCGCGCTCTGGCCGAGCGCGGCATCGCAGCCCTCGCCGAGGCCGGCTTCGGTTCGGTGGAAATCACCCTCACCAC
>JBIIUM010000271.1:0-3877 GCA_044339985.1 Burkholderiales bacterium
TTCTCTTGCGGCGAGGCGGGCCGGATACGTTGGTGCTGAATGCCGAGGCGCATCCACCAGACGTTCAGGTGCGAGAGACCGCAGAGGGCCCGCGTCACAAACGGGGGCCCATTTCGCCGACCCCCACCCCCAGCGCGGCGCCGGCGCCCGTCGAGGCGAACAGCCTGGCGGTCGCCATGATCCAAGCGCTGATCCCGCTGGGCCTGCAGGCGGTGGAAGACGCCCTGCAGCAGGAAGTCCTCGCCCTCGCGGGGCCGCGCTACGCGCATGCCGATGGCCGCCCCGACATCGCGCGATGGGGCGCGCAGGCGGGTTCCGTGTTTCTCGCTGATCAGAATGTGCAAGTACACCCAAATTCCCGCACCAACATCGTGGAGGCGCGTTGCCAACGCTTCATCCCGACCGTCAAGTCGATGTGCGGTGGAGGGAGGGTGGGGCTGTCGGAGTCGGCGACGGCTCTGCGGGCCATTGACCGAAGTCCGAGCCGAATTGGACTGCGTCCAACTCGACCAATTTCAGCCTAGGTTCCGGCGCCGGGGCCTAGGCCCGCTGCGTCGAGTCGGTACTCCCTCGCCACGAGCCTCTCGAACAGCCGCCCCGGGAGAAGGTGCTTCACGGGGATCATCAGACGTTCGATCAGCGTGCCTCCAACATAGCGAAGGGCAGGCTTCCGCTCGGCAATGATCGCCTCGATCTTCCTCGCGATGATCAGCGGCGATGAGCCTTCGCGCTCATTCGCGACCGCTGCTGCGTAGGCGTGCTCATGGAACTGGAAGTACGGCGACTTCTCATCGTGGCACTGCTTCGTCGACGATCGAAGGGTCATGCTTGTGTTGATGTTGCCCGGCTCAATGATGACGACCTTGACGCCGAACGGAAGCAGCTCAAGGCTCAGCGCCTCCGAGAGCCCTTCGAGAGCGAACTTTGAAGCACTGTAAACACCATCGAACGGAATGGCGATCTGCCCGCCGATCGATGATGTGTTGATGATGAGGCCCCGCCTCCGCTGGCGCATCGAGGGAAGGACCGCCTGAATCACCCGTAGCGGCCCAAGGGTGTTGATCTCGAACACCCGGCGGGCATCCTCGATACTGGTCTCTTCCACCGGTGCGCTAAACCCGACGCCAGCATTGTTCACCAGAACGTCGACGTGCCCGGCCCGGGCCATGATCGCGCTGACGGCCTGCCGCACGGCTGCGTCGTCCCGAACGTCCATCGTCATGATGTGGTAGCCGTCGGGATGTTGCTGGAGGCCATCGACCGGCTCCGGCACCGTGCCGAATACCTGCATCTGCCTGGACGCCAGATAGGCCGCCGTGGCACGTCCGATGCCGGAGGTGACACCGGTGATGAGCACGACCGGCGACATCAGGGCACCACACTGGCGAAGTCATCGGCAGCGTCCCGAAGGTCCGCGACGAAACGATTGACGGCGTCCTGTAACGGGTAGCTGGCTCGCACGATGGGCCGTAGCAGGAAGTGCTTCACTACCACCTCTTCATAGATGTCGATGGTCGTCACAGCGTCACCCGCCGGTGTGAAGCGGACCAGCCAGCGGCCGCGAAAGCCTCTGCCCCGGAAGTCGGCTTCGAACAGCGAGTTGGGCACCCGGCGGACCTGCTCGTACTCGACAGGCGGCGAGTCGTTCGCTAGCTCCCGCCAGCGCGTATCGGACAGGATCTCCACGCCCTTGAGGTCGCTTCGGAACGACTGGCGGCGGTCCTCCGCGATGACGGCGAACAGCTGATCGATCGGTGCCGGGATGGTGGCTGTCGAGGTGGCGACGGCCACCCGCCGAGGCATGACCGCGCCGGCGATGCCGTAGGCGATAGCCGGCACGGCGACAATCGCGATGGTGTATGCGACCATCATGAACTCTCAGGAGGATTAGGGGACGGCGGGCGGAGGCTTATTGCGCCGGGGATCAGGCCGCGAGGATCGCCTGCCGAGGTGCCGAGGGCGGGTGTGGGCTCTGCATGGGAAACATCGCCCGGCCTCTCGTCCGGCTCTGCAGGCATCCGCTCGGGGACAGGCTTCACGAGATCGGGGTCTCCAAGCAGAATTCCGCGCAAGCCGTTATCCACCAGATGGCCGGCGCCTTCGGCGAGAGGTTACCGCGTTGCCGGTTATCTCGCAAGGTTCCCGCGTCACCGCGCCTGCGACCGCAGCGGGATACTGACCGAACTCCGTAGCGCGGACGAACTGCGCGGCTGGCGCCGTCTGGCCCTGACCCAGGCGCGCTTCGGGCGGCGGGACGACGCCTCGCGCACCATCTCGACGGGCATCGATCGTTGCGTGGCCCTGGCCGAGGCCGATCCCAACGAATGCGTGCTGCTGCGCGCCTTCCGTTCCCACTTCCTGATCGGCGCCCAGCGCGCGGCCGAGGCGCTGGCGGTCGCCGATCGTGCGGTCGCGGATGGCAAGGCGAAAGTGCCGGGCAGCGACGCCCTGGCGGAAGCGCTCAAGCAGCGTGGGCGCGCGCTCTCGGCGCTCGGGCGCCGCGATGAAGCGCTGGCGGCGCTGCGCGAATCGCACCAGCTCTACCTGGCCGGCTACCCCGAAGACCATCCGAACCCGGTGAGCATCGCCAAGCTGATCGAGCAGCTCGAAGCGCAGGCGCCTGCGCCCTGAGCCGTGCGCCTTCAGGTCGCGGGCGCCACCTGCGCCATCAGCGCCAGCGGGCGATCCTCCGGGTCCTTGAAGAAGGTCATCCCTTCCTCGGTGCCGTCGGCGTGGCGGTGGATCAGGTGCGGGGCGCCGTGGAAGGCGATGCCGCGCGCTTCCAGCGTGCGCTGCATGGCGTGGATGTCGCCGACCCGGAAGTAGAGGATGGACGCGGTGTCCGCGCCGTCGCCTTCCGACAGGAACAGGCGCACGCCGCCGCAGTCGAAGAAGGCGAGGTTGCCGAACGAATACAGGTGCGGCAGGCCGAGCACTTCGCCGTACCAGTGGCGGGCGGCGGCGATGTCGCGCACGCTGCGCGCGATCTGCCCGATCGGGCCAAGGGATTCATCGTGGGTCATCGGAGTCTCCGGTCGTCGCAGCGCGCTGTCGCGGGCGATCCCGTCCCAGGCGCGCAGGTCGGTGCGGCGCGCGAGCCCGAGCTTGTCGAGCGCGTTGGCCACGTGGAACTTCACCGCGTCCACGCTGACGCCGAGGCGCCGCGCGATGGCCGCATTGCCGAGGCCATGGCGCACCGCCTCGACCACCCGCCATTCGGCGGGGGTCAGCACATCGGGGTGGGGCGGGCGGCCGCGGGGTGGCATGGGGCGCACTGTAGACCCGACGCGGCGGGATTTACCCTCCCCGCCGTCCGCGCCGGTGGCTGGCGCGCAACCGCTGTGGGCTTGAAACCGGATTGCCTCAGGCACGATCATCGAGGGCGCAAGTCGCGGCCAGGGAGAAGCGATATGCGCGTGTTCAGGGCCTTGTGCTGGTGCCTCTTCGCGCTCGGCGCATGGCAATTCGCAGGGATGGGCGTCCATTACAGCGCGCCGGTCGCGGGCGCCGACGCCCGATTCGTTCGTTCTTACGGCGCCTCGTGGTCGCCATGGCTCACGCGGTATTGCGTGGCTGGCATGGCGCCCTCGTCGCTGGCGTGCACCGAGTGGCGCTCGGAGTTCCACCCCGCATCGGGCTCAGTGCTGCTGCTCGTGCTCGGCGTCGCGGCGGGCGGGTGGGCGCAGTGGATGTCGGCACGCAAAGACGTGGCGCCGGCGCGGCCAGGCGCGAGGTAGTCCAAGTCGCCCCGGAGCGCCGGCGGATTCAAGCCGGCCGCGGTGCGCCCACCGGCCACCCACCCGAGAAATCGATGTTCGCCCCCGTGAGGAAGGTCGACTCGCAGGTGGCGAGGAAGCGGATCAGTTCGCCGATTTCC
>JBIIUM010000007.1:0-40107 GCA_044339985.1 Burkholderiales bacterium
CGGACTACCTGGAATCCCTGGACCGGCTGCTTGCAGCCTGCGAGGAGCGGGAGATCGGGTTCATCCTTCCCGCCCACGGTTACGTGCTGGGCAACGCCTTCGGCGAGCCCCACGACGCGCGGGATGTCATCCGCCGGCTGCGCGCCCACCGCCTGCGGCGAGAAGCGAGGATCCTCGCCGTCATGGCCGAGCTCCCGAACGGCACCATGCAGGAGTGGGTGGAGCGCGCCTACGACGACGTGCCGCCGCGCATGTGGCCCGTGGCGATGCGTTCGCTGCAGGCGCACGTGGAACACATCCGGGAGTCGGCGCAGGGGCCGGCCTGAACCACGGGCCGTCTCCGGCATGTCGCCGGAAAACACTGCCTGCCTGACCCCGGGGAGCCCGGGCGGTTGATCACCTCCGTCGGGCCCCGCAAGGCACGGCGAATCACCGGAACGAATGGCCGGCGTCAGCTTTGGCTGTCAGACGTTGAACCGTGAGTGGTTCTGCAAGGTCATGCTCTGCATGTATTTTTCCGAACCTTACAAAATCGTACCCGCTGACCGTACCCGCTGAACATCGGGCTGCGTGTGATGGACTTCCCGCAACGCAGGAGGCTCATCGCCGGCGCGTGGTTCGCGAACTCGTGTATATGATGGTAATGTACATTGATGATCGATCTCGAGCGGATCACCGGCTTCGACTGGGACGACGGCAACGCCCGCAAGAACGAGAAGCACGGCGTGGCGCAGGCCGAGGCCGAAGAGGTCTTCTTCAACCAGCCGCTGCTGATGCTGGAAGACCTGCGGCATCGCGATCAGGAAGCCCGCTTCCATGCCCTCGGCAAGACGCTCGACGGTCGGTTGTTGCACGTTACCTTCACGTTGCGCGGTGACGACACCCTGATCCGGGTGATCTCGGCGCGCGACATGCATCGCAAGGAGAAGAGCGTCTATGAGCAAACCCGCTAAGCCGCTGCCCAGGTTCAGGACCGAGGCGCAGGAGCGTGCGTACTGGGAAGCCGAAGGGCGCGACTCCACCCAGCATCTCGACTGGGCGAAGGCGCAGCGCGTGGTGCTACCCAACCTGAAGCCCTCGACCAGGACCATCTCGCTGCGCCTGCCGCAGCACCTGCTCGATGCCATCAAGGCCGCGGCCAACGCGCGCGATGTGCCCTACCAGTCGCTGATCAAGGTGTGGTTGCAGGAGAAGGTCGAGGGTTGATGGTGGCGGGGGACCCTGGCGCGCTCACGGCGAAGGCCCCTAGCCCGGCGAGGCCAGGCAGTCATCCCGCCGGCTGTGCACGGCTCGGCTACGCCCCTTGCTGTTCGTGCTGTTCCTGCGGTTGATCGCAGGCTACCGCGCTGAGGGGGCTGCTGGAAACAGCAGGAACAGCACGAACGGCAAGGCCCCCGGGGCCGCGAGCGCGATGGTTCACGGGGTCATGGCCCAACAACGGGCGCATCGAGCAATGCCGGGTTCACCACCACGAACCGGTGTCCGCCTTCCTGCTCCGCGCGGACACGGCCGCGCTCTTCCAGCAGCGCGAGTGCAGCCTTGAGGGCGTTGCTGTCGCGCACGCATCCGGGACCGTACTGGTAGATCCGGCCAGAGGCGATGCGCGGATCTCCGGTGCGGGCGGCCTCGCTGCGCAGCCAGGCATCGAAGCGAATGGCGGCGACATCGCGCATGGTTGCGTAGTCACCGCCACCTCCGAGGTGACGACGCGCCCAAAGCACCGCCCCGCAAGGGATTGCGGGATGCAGGCGCAAGCGACGGACCCCAGTGACGGGCTCCCCGCCGCAGCCGGCAATCCCGGCAAGCCGTTCGCGATGCCCCGCCACACGCGGGATACGTCCGCCAAGCGCCCAGCGGTCTGATCGACCTGGCGCAACCCGACGAACCCGTGGGGCTGCGACCGCAGCAGAGGGTTCAACCGATGAGCCGACTCGCCACGGCGAGCGTCGTCGGGGCCAGGGCCGTGCCGGGCAGGCCAGCGACGAAGAGGTCGGCACAAGAGCGGGATTGGTGGCCCGCGTCCGCATCAGTTCCCGATTCGCTCAGGCAATCGGGACGGACAGAAACACTGACCTGAATCCACTACACCCGCACGGGCACGGAGTCATCCCGTGGCCCAACCCCCGGACAGCAGCGCGGCCTGTTCCAGCACGGTCTCGGTCGCCTTCTCCTGCTTGTCCGGCGGGTAGCCATATTTGCGCAGGATGCGTTTGACCAGCACGCGCAACTGGGCGCGGACGTTCTCGCGCAGTGTCCAGTCGATGGTCACATTGGCGCGGACGATCCGCACCAGCTCCTGCGCGATGGTCCGCAGGGTCTGGTCGCCCAGCACCTTCACCGCGCTGTCGCTGGTTTCCAACGCATCGTAGAAGGCGAGCTCGTCTTCCGACAGGTTCAGCGCGTCACCGCGCGCCTGTGCCTCGCGCATGTCCTTCGCGAGCGCGATCAGCTCCTCGATTACCTGTGCGGCCTCGATCGCGCGGTTCTGGTATCGGCGGATGGTCTGCTCCAGCATCTCGGCAAATGACCGGGCCTGCACCACGTTCTTGCGCCGGCGGGTGGCCAGCTCGCCCTTGAGCAGCTTCTCCAGCAGTTCGACCGCGAGGTTGCGTTGCGGCATGCCCCGCACCTCGGCTAGGAAGTCCTCTGACAGGATCGAGATGTCGGGCTTGGCCAGCCCGGCGGCGGCGAAGATGTCGATCACCCCCTCGGGCGCCACCGCGCGCGAGATGATCTGCCGCACCGCATGCTCGATGTCTTCCTCGGGCCGGGCCTCACCTGGCGCGCGCTTGGCGAGCACGGCCTGTACCGCCTGAAAGAAGGCCACGTCGTCGCGGATGCGCAGCGCCTCGGTGTGCGGCACGGCCAGCGCGAACGCCTGGGACAGCTCGCGCACCGCGGCCACGCAGCGGTCCTTGCCCTGCTCCTGGGCGAGGATGTGCTCCTGCGCGGCCGGCAGCAGGCCAAGCCGCTCGGGCGCCGTGCCGGTGGTCCACTTCGACCAGTCGAAGCCGTGGAACAGACCGGCGCAGACCTCGTGCTTCTCCAGCATCACGGCTACCGCCTCGTCCTGATCCAGCGCCGTCCTGCCCGTGCCGCCGCTATCGGTGTAGGTGGCAAGCGCCTGCTTGAGTTCTTGGGCAAGACCGAGATAGTCCACCACCAGCCCGCCCGGCTTGTCCTTGAACACCCGATTCACGCGAGCGATGGCCTGCATCAGCCCGTGTCCGCGCATCGGCTTGTCGATGTACATGGTGTGCAGGCAGGGCGCGTCGAACCCGGTGAGCCACATGTCGCGCACGATCACGAGCCTGAAGGGGTCGTTCGGCTTGCGGAATCGGTTGGCCAGCGCCTCGCGCCGTGGCTTGTTGCGGATGTGCCGCTGCCAGTCGGCGGGGTCGGAAGCAGACCCGGTCATCACCACCTTGATCGCACCGTGTTCGTCGTCGTCCGAGCCCCAGTCGGGGCGCAGCGCGACGATGGCGTGGTAGAGGTCCAAGCAGATACGCCGGCTCATGCACACCACCATCGCCTTGCCGTCCATCGCCTCGCACCGCTTGTCGAAGTGCTCGACGATGTCCCGGGCCAGCAGCTCGATGCGCTTCTCGGCACCGACCACGGCCTCCAGCTGTGCCCACTTGCTCTTGAGCTTTTCCTTGCGCTCGACCTCCTCGCCTTCGGTCGCCTCCTCGAAGCCGGGGTCGATCATCGGCCGCTCGGATTCGTCCAGCCCGAGCCGCGCCAGCCGGCTCTCGTAGTAGATGGGCACTGTGGCGCCATCCTGCACGGCGCGCTGGATGTCGTAGACGCTGATGTAGTCGCCGAACACCGCGCGCGTGTTGGCGTCCTGCAGCTCGATGGGCGTGCCGGTGAAACCGATGAAGGAGGCGTTCGGCAGCGCGTCTCGCATGTGGCGGGCGTAACCGTCGATGAAGTCGTACTGGCTGCGGTGGGCCTCGTCGGCCATCACCACGATGTTGCGGCGGTCCGAGAGAGTGGGGTGGCGATCGCCCTTTTCCTCCGGGAAGAACTTGTGGATGGTGGTGAACACCACCCCTCCCGCGGCCCGGCTGAGAAGCTCGCGCAGTTGAGCCCGGGATTCCGCCTGCATCGGCGGTTGGCGCAGCAGGTCGCGGCAACGGGCAAAGGTGGCAAAGAGCTGGTCGTCGAGATCGTTGCGGTCTGTGAGCACCACAAGCGTCGGGTTCTCCATGGCCGGCTCGCGAATGATGCGGCCGGCGTAGAAGGCCATGGTCAGGCTCTTGCCCGAGCCCTGGGTGTGCCATATCACGCCCACGCGCCGGTCGCCGGGCTGGCCGCCGGGCTGATGCCCCGCCAGGTAGCGGCCTTCGGGCTCGGCGACGCCTAGGCCCCGCCGGTGCAGCTCGGCCGCGCGCAGCGTCTCTCCCACCGCCACCTGCACCGCGTGGAACTGGTGGTAGCCCGCCATCTTCTTGACGATGCGGCTGCCGTCGTCCTCGAAGACGATGAAGTCGCGCAGCAGGTCGAGGAAGCGGCGCGGTGTGCACAGGCCCTCGATGAGCACCTGCAGCTCGGGCATGTGGGCACTGGCCACCGTGTCCCCTGCCACGGTGCGCCAGGGCTTGAACCACTCGCGGCCCGCGCCCAGTGAACCTACCCGCGCCTCGACGCCGTCGGATACCGCCAGCAGCGCGTTCAGGCCGAACAGGGTCGGCAGCTCTGCCTGGTAGGTGTGGAGCTGCTGAAAGGCGCCCCAGATGGTGGCGTTCTCGGTGGCCGCGTTCTTGAGCTCCAGCACGCCGAGCGGAAGCCCGTTGAGGAACAGCACCACATCCGGCCGGCGTGAGTGCTTGTTCTCCACCACGCTGAACTGGTTCACCGCCAGCCAGTCGTTGGCAGCGGCGTCGTCGAAGTCAATGACCTTCGCCTGCGCACCCCGGATGCCGCCATCGGCGCCGCGGAACTCCACCGTCACGCCGTCCACCATCAGCCGGTGCAGGCTGCGGTTGCGTGCCAGCAAGTCCGCTCCCTCCGGCCGCGTCAGCTTTCGGAAGGCGTCGTCCAGCGCCTCGGCAGGCAGCGCCGGGTTGATGCGCGCGAGGGCGTCCTGCAGGCGGCGGGACAGGACGACCTGGCCGTAGTCATCGCGCTCGGCAGCGGGTTCACCGGGGGCAATCTCGGCGCCGTTGCGGGTCTGCCAACCGGCGCTCTCCAGCCATGCCAGTGCGGCCTGTTCGACGGTGGATTCGTTGAAGGCACTCACCGCAGGACTTTCCACGAACCGCCCTTGTCCGGGCCGACGCGTTCCAGGCGGCCTGACTCGCGGAGTTGGCGGATGGCTCGGTTTATAGCGCTCTCCGATCGATCCAGTCGCGTCGCCATCTCGGCCACCGTCAGATACGGGCCTTCTCGGAGGAGCTCCAGAACCGCGACCTGGGTCTTCCCTGGCGCTTTCCCTGGCGCTAGTTCGTCCTCTGGCGTTTTCACTGGCGTTTTCACTAGCGCTTCGGTCTTCTCTGGCGTTTCCCCTGTCATCGCCCGCCGGAACCGTACGACGACCGCGCCAGGAATCTCCAGGATCTCAGGAGCTGGCAAGCCGGCCGCCTGGGCCCAACTGGCCATCCTGATCGTTCCCTGTCCCCACGTCTCGATGATCCCCCGCTTATAGAAGACGCTCGCGATCAGCGGGTTCCAAGGCCTGGACTCGTGCGGCTCAAAGAGCGACTGCGGTGTGAAGCCGAAATGCAGCGTCCCGGAAGACGTGATCTCCAGGCGATCGTCGTACATCGCGACACCGATGGAACTGCCGCCCGTCGCGTAGTCGCGGTGGCAGATCGCGTTCGCGATCGCTTCGCGGAATGCGAGCGGCGAGTACGCCGGCTCGTCGATCCGCTCCATGCGGCCGGGCTCGAAGCGACCGGCGATCGGCATGTGATCCAGCAGGAAGCGCTGCGCTCGCTGGAACAGATCGAAGGCGTGACCGTTGAACTGGCGGTTGTCCAGGAACTCGCCCTTCTCCATCCCCCTGAATCGGGCCACGCGCAGCAGGCACTGGGTGAAGTCGGGCAGGAGCCGGGCCGAGCGCCCAAACAGGACGACCGCAGCGCGCAGCAGGACGTCCTGCTTCACCAACCCCAGTCCACGCAGGATTGCCAATGGATCCCGCGTGTCAGGGTCCTCGATGCGCCCGGCCTGGATGCCGGCTTCGAGGGTCCGCCGGATCTCCTCCTGGTCGAGGTCCGACACCGACCAGCCGGTCGCAGGCTGCAGTTCCCAGCGCGAATCCGCGTGCAGCCGCTCCAGGAGGACCCGGTTGTACTCCTCGCGGGACAAGGTCTGGTTCGTCGCTCCAACGCGGCGGAACGCCTGGCCGCGGAACGAGTAGGGTTGGCTGTGGCCGGCATCGACGGACACCACCAGCACCTCGCGCCCGCCGGTCACGGCCACGCGCTCGATCGACGGGAACACCGGTGGCTCGATCTCGTGCAGCTCCCGCACGACCTCTTCGAGCGTGTGGTCGCTCACCTGCTGGCCGACCACTCGGGCATCGGGCTCGACGCCAAAGAGCACCCGGCCGCCTCGATGGTTGAGCATCGCGCAAATGGTGCGCGCCGCCTCGCGCCGCTGACCCGCGGGGCGCTTGAACTCCTGCGTCTCGGACTCGCCGGCGCCGGCCCAGGCAGCGATTTGGTCGTGCGTCATCAGACGGCCACCTTTTGGGACCGGTCAGACTGATTCAGGTCCAGTTCGACGAGCGTGAACTCAGGTGGCACGACTGATCCGAGGGTGGCGGCAGCGAAGAAACGCATCAGTAATAGCCCTCTGCCGCCTTGGAGAGGAACAGCTCGACCTCCGTCAGCGGAATGACCGGCGCAATCTCATCACGTAGCTTGGCGTTTACGATCTTGCCCGAATCCACTGCCGCTCTGAGGTCCGCTGAGGAAATCCAGTCGTTATTCCACAATTTTTCGCCATGGCCTGCCACCAGTCGGCAGATAGGCTCATCAAATGCAATAGCCTCCCCGAAGGCGAGCGTTATCCGCTGCAGCCAGATCTGCATGTGTCCGGTGTTAGGCAGCTTTTCGAACTTCTTGCGGATACGGTCGGCGATCGACAGCCTCTCAGTCATTTCTCCCACGAGGCTGAGCAGCTTACTGAGTATCGCCGCTGCGATGGCATAAGTCCGTGGATTGCGGTACGCGATATCGACCACGATCGCAATCAAAGGCCGAGGGTTTTCTTGAAGCTTGGCGCGGCGAGATAGGCGTTTGTAGAAGTCATTCAACGCAACAACCAAGCTGCCACCATTCGGAAACTGAGTTGCATGATCATGAATGATCAGGAGATGCTTCTGGAGGCTTTTCTCCGACTGCTTCCGCGCCATCCAAGCGACCTTGTCGCTTTTGACAGAGGCGCGCACCACGTCGCTGCTTGCTTTGGTCTTAGCAGGGCTGAGCTTCAATCCAAGGCTAGTTGCGACTTCAGTAATCAGCTTGACTATCGACTCCCCATCCTGTTGGCTGTTGACGAAGACTCGGTAGTCGTCGCGGTAACGTAGGATCTGGTATTCCGAAATGTCCTTCGCCTTCAAGCGCTCGGACAGTTCCAGGTCAGCAAAGCCCAGCACCATCTCCGCGACAAAATCCATCAGCACCGATCCTTGAGGGATGCCATTGGTTTGACCATGTCGCATATCCTGGATGTGAGTATCAATGGCGACGCCGACGAGTTGCTGGTTTCGGCGATTTTCCTTCTTCTTTGCTTCCGCTTTTGTGTGCAGCGCCCACGCAATCGAGTGGGTATAAATGGCTCCGTAGCAGTCGGTGATGTCGGTTTCTATCAGATAGTCGTAATCGAGTGACATCTCGATTGAGCCTTGTTCCACCTCGTTCCACCAATGCGCAACTTGTTCCGCCCTATCTTTTTGGCCTGAAGAAGAGACTACCGGCAGGCTGAGGCATCGTATCTGTTCGTTGGCTGAGAATTTCTGGAAACGCTCCCGTATCAAATGCCAGTTAGCCTCTTCGGTCATCACGTGCGTGAGCGCAACATACAGAGCCGGGTGAATAAGCTGGAACGGGCGCCAGGCGTACTTGCCGTCCTTGTTGTGCAGGATCGTGTAGTTCACCTCATCAAGATCGCTCGGGTTCCCTTGCTTCAGACTAGCCAGCTTATTTCCGTCGAGAACCGCCTGTACCCCACCGATCAAATCAGCAAACCCGATGTACGACGGCAAGTCCAGGCTGCAGTAGCTCTCGGGTTTGAGGAAAAACTGGCGTGCATCGTTGTGCTCCAGAGCGAGGATTGAGCGTCGGCTGGGTTGGGCGGGCAAAGGCGCTTGATCGATCATGCAGCCGCCCCGATGAATCGCTCCCCATCCTCGACTCTTAGGTCCCCAGAGATGAGCCTGGGCAGCAGCGCGTCGCGCAATGCCGCGAGGCTGCGGGACTCATGGATGCCAGCGATGATCCGCTCGACCGACGGGCGCATCCGATCGGTGAATGCCTTGGCTATGGTTATCGGTGGCTTAACGAGTTCATATCGCGCCATGTCAGCCCAACTCGTACGCGGCATCTTGGTGCCTGTCGAGCCAGCGTTCGTGAATTCGACGAACTCGTCGCTGGAAACCACGCCAAGCACGAACGAGAACCAATGAGGTTCCTTCGGCACGACGACTACGATATCCGTCGAGCACACGCCATCGACCGGCGCAACCCCGACCTTGTGGAAGTATGGCCTGAGCTTTCCAAAAAGGATCTCGCCCGCCTTGAACTCGAACTTGTTGCTTTCGAGACCCGCAGCGACGCCCCATTCAGACAGCGCGATGCAGCGCCTCGGCATATGCTCGAGCGCGATGTAGGGCATGTCTGGCCCGATACTGCCGGGCTGTACGGTACGGCGCGGATGCTCGGCGACGTCTCCGAACTGTTTGATATCCCACCCCTCCGGAATCTCGCCGAGTTCGGAGTCGACAAGCCGGTCAGGGAAGAGGTCCGCGATGGGTCTCGGGAGGCCGGGGTCGCGGCCTTCGGCCTTGGCACGGACGGGGTCGAAATCCACGAACCACGACTTGAAGAGCGCGCGGGCCATCGTCTCCAGCGTCTCGCTCATCCGGCGGTTCAGTTCGAGCTTGTCGTCCAACACGGTGAGTGTGTCGACGAGTTTCAGTTGCTCAAACGATGGTTCTGGCGCGGGGAACGCCAAGAAGTCATCCCGTGCCAAACCGAGGTTCGTTGTGCCTGTCGCGTGCGCACGGCAATAGCCTCGGTATTGCGGTGTCCGCAGCAGCCAATAGAGGTAACCAATTGGAACGTCAGACGCCTTTGGCTCTAGCTTCACGGTGTCCTGCGTTAGTCGCCCTGGCGAATGATCTTGCGGCAGGCGCGCAACGGCACCCAAAAGATCAGCCGACTGCGTCACATCCTTCAAGGACAAGTACAGTTCTCCGGGCTGGACGAGCAACTTATCTGGCGAGTCTCCACCGTAGGTCTGAAGCGAGTCCCGCCGGAAGCCACCGTTCCGCTGGATTGTGGCGAGGCCGAGCAACACAGGTCCGGGCATACCGAGGAGTCGACCCTTGTAGGTGGTGCCACGCTGAAGCGTGAAGTAGTCGCCCACAACTTGCCGCGATCTATTACCAGCCATACCCAAGCCTCTTGAGGTTGACGACAATCGCCGCATCCAGCCTCGCCGCCTCGCCCTGCCGCCAGACCACCGCCACCTCGAATCGCACGCCCCTTCCAAATGAATGCACGCGTGCATTGACCGTGCGTTTCCGTGCATTTGCGGTATTCATGCCGATGACCTCCGGTAGCCGACACTCCGCCCTCGCTCGCCCTCGCGCTGCACAAGCCCTTGTTGCGCAAGGCGATTCAGCAGGCGATAGGCCTGGGGGCCGGTGATGCGGCACAGCTCAGCCGCCTCCCGCCGGGTGATGCGCCCGTGCCTTTCCACGTATTGCAGCACCATCTGCTCTCGCTGCAGGGGCTCGAAGCCGCGCTGGCGGACATAGCCGGACTTGTCGCCCAGCAGCCGGTAGGCAGCGGCGGAGAGGTGCCACGTGCGCCCCTTGGTCTGACCGCGCTCCTCCACCAGGCCCGCTTCGACCAGCCGGTGCAGCGCAGCCCGGGATTCGCCCTCCGGCTTCTGCAGCAGCCGCGATGCCTCGTCGGTGGCCAGGCTGCGGGTCTGCCACAGGGCGTTGAGGACCAGCAGCTCGTCCAGCCCCGGATCGCGCCCCTGCTGCGCCTCACTCACCAGAAGCCGCACGAAGTCGAGATTGGCCGCGCCACCCGGCAGGACGATGCTCACCGTCGTTTCGTTGCTGCGCGCATAGGAAGGCGCGGGCCGGCCATTGCGCAACTGATCGTAGAAGATCGTGTCGATGCCGCGCGCCGTGCGCTCGACGATGCCGGCGCGCTTGAAGGCGTCCGCCAGCAGCGGGTTGCGCGGGCGCGGCGTGGTGACGAGCAGGTTGTCGAGCCGCACACCTTCCGGAAAGCCGCCGGGGCTCGTGATCTCGATGTGGTCGGTCTGCCACTGGAAGTGCACCGCGCCCAGCCGCAGGTAGTCGCGGTGGATCAGGGCATTGGCCAGCGCCTCGCGCAGCGCGCGCTCGGGGTAATCCGGCACGCCGACCCGCAGCATGCCGACCATCAGTTCCTGTTCGCGATTACGGGCCCGAATGCGTGCCTCGCACTCCTCCAGCACGCGCAGCAGCGGCCAGCGGAAGAAGTCGTTGACTTCCACGTCGAGCCCGCGCAGCACCTGAAAGGCCACCTCATGGGTGGGCAGGAATCGGCGCAAGGCATCGTCCTTGCCGAACAGCAGCAGGGCCGCGAGGCGCACGCCGCGAACCGTGCCGTTGGCGTCCACCACGCCGAGGGCCTTGGCGAGGTCGAGATCGGGCAGGTCGAGCAGCGATTCGTCGCTGCGCCCTCGCCGCTCGCGCACGCTGCGCCGAAAGCGCTCGAACTCCAGCGGATCGAGATGTTCCCAGCGCGCCTCGGCCACGATCTGGGCCGAAGGGTCGAGCAGTCCGCGGTCGGCCTGCAGCGACTGCACGGCATAGCCGTCCATCGGGAGACATGCGGGCCGGCCGTCGCCGCCCAGCGCGCGGCGCAGGAACACGCCTTCGCTGGTGGCCACAGGCTGGCGCTGCGGGGGCACTTCGATGCTGAGCACCGGCTGCCCCTCGATCATCGCGAGTGCGACCTGCACGTTGATCGAAGGACGGGTGCGATTGGCAATGAGGGCGGCAACTCTGGTGGTATCGGTGGTCCCGCCATGCCGAGGTCGCGCGCCGGTGAGCCGACCATCGTCTTCCACGCCGACGAGCAGGCGCGCAGGCTCGGTGCCGGACTGGTTGGCGAGACACACGACCGCCTCGACCAAGTCGCGATCGTTCAGCGGGCCGCGCTCTTCGCCCTTGAACTCGACCGTCAGCGTCTCGCCTCGGCCGATCAGGACACGAAGCGCATGGGGTGTCATCGCGAGCCGTCCCCGAAGCCGAGACTTTCCAGGTTGGCAGCAATCGCAGCATCCAGCTTCGCGGCTTCGGCCTGCTGCTCGCGCAGCGTGGCGGTGAGCCGCCGCATCTTCTCCTCGAACGGCTCCCCGTCGTCCTCCTGCGCCTCGGCCCCCACGTAGCGGCCAGGCGTGAGCACATGGCCGTGCTTGCGCACTTCGTCCAGCGCGGCGCTCTTGCAGAAGCCGGGCACGTCGGCGTACTCGCCCGCGTCCTTCTCGCCGCGCCACGCGTGGTAGGTGTTCGCGATGCGCGCGACATCCTCGCCGGTCAGCTCGCGGTGGGTGCGGTCGGCCATGCGGCCGAGCTTGCGAGCATCGATGAACAGCACCGAGCCGCGGCGGTCGCGGAATCGTCCATTGCCGCGCTCGCGCGCCAGGAACCAGAGGCACACCGGGATCTGCGTCGAGTAGAAGAGCTGGCCCGGCAGCGCCACCATGCAGTCCACAAGGTCGGCCTCGATGAGCTGTTTGCGGATCTCGCCCTCGCCCGACTGGTTGCTCGACATCGAGCCATTGGCCAGCACGAACCCGGCCACGCCGCCGGGCGCCAGGTGGTGCACGATGTGCTGCACCCAGGCGAAGTTGGCGTTGCCCGCGGGCGGCACGCCGTAGCGCCAGCGCTGGTCATCGCGCAGGCGCTCGCCGCCCCAATCCGAGATGTTGAAGGGCGGGTTGGCGAGGATGAAGTCGGCCTTCAGGTCAGGGTGGCGGTCGTTGTGGAAGGTGTCGCCCTGCGCGATCTGCCCGCTGTCGATGCCGCGGATGGCGAGGTTCATTCGCGCCAGGCGCCAGGTGGTGTAGTTGGACTCCTGGCCGTAGATCGAGATGTCCGCGCGCTTGGGTGAACTCGCCTTGCCGCCGTTGCCGTTGCCGCTGGCATGCGCGCGGATGAACTCGACCGACTGCACGAACATACCCGACGAGCCGCAGCAGGGGTCATACACACGGCCGCGGTACGGTTCGAGCATTTCTACGAGCAGCTTCACCACGCAGCGCGGCGTGTAGAACTCGCCGCCCTTCTTGCCCTCGGCGCTGGCGAACTGCGAGAGGAAGTATTCGTAGACGCGACCCAGCACATCCGTGGCGCGGCTGGCTTCGTCGCCCACCTGAATGTTGCTGATCATGTCGGTCAGTTGACCGAGTCGCTGCTTGTCGAGCGAGGGCCTTGCGTAGTCCTTCGGTAGCACGCCCTTGAGCGCTGGGTTATCGCGCTCAATGCCGGCCATGGCGTCGTCCACGAGCTGGCCGATGCTGCTCTGCCGGGCCTGCGCCTTCAGGTGCGGCCACCGTGCCTCGGGCGGCACCCAGAAGATGCTCTCGGCGCGGTATTCGTCCAGATCTTCCGGGTCAGCGCCCTGGGCCCGTTCGGCCAGCAGGGCGGCGTGCTTTTCCGCGAAGGCATCGGAGATGTACTTCAGGAACAGGAGGCCCAGGCAGACATGCTTGTACTCGGCCGCGTCCATGCTGCCGCGCAGGGCGTCGGCCATCTGCCAGAGCTGGGCTTCGTAGCCCACGGTGGCGCCGCTGGTCTTTTCTGCGGGCTTCTTTGCGAGTCTTGGCATCAGGTTTCCTGGGTTCTCAACGGTGCGCGGGCGCGGGCGCGCGCTCAGTCGGTGTGCGATCGGACAGTGTCGGCAGCTTGCGCAGGGCCGCGCCGAGCTTTCGTTCCGCCACGCCCAGGTCGTACACCGTCTGCAGATTCAACCAGTGCTCGGCAGGCATGCCGAAGAAGTGCCCAAGCCGCAGCGCCGTGTCGCCGGTGATGCCCCGCTGCCCGTTCAGGATGCCCGTGATGCGATTGGTAGGCACGGCCAGGCGCCGGCCGAGTTCGGCGGCGCTCATGTTCAATTCCGCCAGCCGCTCGGCGAGATGCGCGCCTGGGTGAGTCGGGGTGCGTGACATGGAGGGCTCTGGTGACTGCCGAGAGGTCCGGCCGGGAGTGATCCGGCTCTGCTGATCATTACGTGGATCGTAACGGATCGCGTCGTCGGGGGCGACAGCCACAGTGCGCTGATCCGCTGCCTGGCCTGTGTTGCGTTCTGCCTATCGCATGGAGCGTGGCTCGCGCCATGCGATAGGCAGCCTATAACGTGGATCGGCTGCGCCCGGCCGGGCTACGCGGCGGCGGTCGCCTTCGCCGTCCCGGCTGTTCCCGCCGCCTTCTCCCACTCATCCAGCAGATCCGCCCAGCGCTGCATCATCAGCGCGCGGTCGGCAAGATATTCGGCGTGGTTGTAGGTGCGCCGCACCGAGTTGGGCTCCACGTGCGCGAGCTGGCGCTCGATCCAGTCGGGCCGGTAGCCCATCTCGTTGCGCCGGGTGCTGCCGGTGGCACGGGTGGCGTGCGGGCTTTACTGGCTCGGCTTGCAATGGTGCCTGACAGCATCCATCGGACCATGTGGAACATACCAATCAATAAGTTCGGATTCGGTCAAAGGCCTGAGAGAACCGCCGAAATCCACCCAAACCGTCAGACGTTGAACCTGAAGTGCATCACATCGCCGTCCCTCACCACGTACTCCTTGCCCTCCAGCCGCATCTTGCCGGCGTCCTTTGCGCCGTGTTCGCCCTTTAAGGACACGTAGTCGTCGAAGGCGATCACCTCGGCGCGGATGAAGCCGCGCTCGAAGTCGGTGTGGATCACAGCCGCGGCCTGGGGCGCGGTGTCGCCCTTGTGGATGGTCCAGGCGCGCACTTCCTTTTCGCCGGCGGTGAAATAGGTCTGCAGGCCCAGCAGGTCGAAGGCGGCGCGGATCAGGCGGTTGAGGCCGGGCTCTTCCAGGCCCATGTCGGCCAGGAACACCATCTTGTCCTCGTCGGGCAGGTCGGCGATCTGCGCCTCGGTGGCGGCGCAGATGGCCACCACGGGGGCGCCTTCGCGCGCGGCGTGCTCGCGCACGCGATCGAGCAGCGGGTTGTTCTGGAAGCCGCCCTCGGCCACGTTGGCGCAGTAGAGCGTGGGCTTCATGGTGAGCAGGAACAGCGGCTTGGCAACGGCCTGCTCTTCCTTGGATAGCTCCACGGTGCGCGCGGGCTTTGCCTGGTCCAGGGCCACCTGCAGTTTGGTTAGCACCGCCACCAGGCGCTGCGCCTCCTTGTCGCCGCCGGCCTTGGCCACCTTGGAGTACTTGGCCAGTTGCTTTTCCACCGTGGCCAGGTCGGCCAGGGCCAGTTCGGTGTTGATGACCTCGATGTCGGAGACCGGGTCCACCTTGCCCGCCACATGCACCACGTTGGGGTCGTCGAAACAGCGCACCACGTGGCAGATGGCGTCGGTCTCGCGGATGTTGGCCAGGAACTGGTTGCCCAGGCCCTCGCCCTTGGAGGCGCCGGCCACCAGGCCGGCGATGTCCACGAACTCCACCACCGCGGGAATCACCTTCTGGGGCTTGGCGATGGCAGCGAGCTGGCGCAGCCGCGGGTCGGGCACTTCCACGATGCCCACGTTGGGTTCGATGGTGCAGAAGGGATAGTTCTCCGCGGCGATGCCTGCCTTGGTGAGGGCGTTGAAGGTGGTGGACTTGCCCACGTTGGGCAGGCCGACGATGCCGCATTTGAGGGACATGCAAGAGGCTCCTGAAAAGGGACGGTGTTGCCGTGCGGTGTGGAGGGCGCGCCTTAGCGCCGGGTATGCAGTTCGAGCATGGCGGCCTCGGGGTGGTGTTCCAGCAGACGCGGCCACACGGCCAGCGCACGCGCCAGAGCCTCGTCGATGAGTTCCTGCTCCTCGCGCCGCGGTTTCTCCAGCACGAAGCGAATCACCGCGTCGCGCTCGCCAGGGTGGCCGATGCCGATGCGAAGCCGCCAGAAGTCCGGCCCCAGGTGGGCGATGATGCTCTTCAGGCCGTTGTGTCCGGCGGCGCCGCCGCCGCGCTTGAGCTTTACGCCGCCCGGCGGCAGGTCAAGCTCATCGTGCACCACGAGCATGTCTTCGGGCGCGATCTTGTGGAAGCGCGCCAGCGCCGCCACGGCGCGGCCCGAGTCGTTCATGTAGGTGCCGGGCTCCAGAAGCCAGCACTCGTGCCCGGCCTGGGACACCCGCGCCGTCAGACCGTGGAAGCGTGCCTCGGCGCGCAGGCTCGCGCCATGGGTAAGGGCCACGGCATCCACGAACCAGAAGCCCGCATTGTGGCGCGTGGCCTGGTATTCGCGGCCGGGGTTGCCTAAGCCGACCAGCAGTCGCATGAGGGGGCGCGCAAGGAATCGGGCCCGCGGCGGGAGCTGTCCCGGCGCGGGCCCGAGGAACGCGGCGCGGGCTGGTTACTTCTTGGCGGCGGGCTTGGCGGCCGGCTTGGCAGCGGGCTTGGCTTCGGCCTTGGCTTCCGCCTTTTGTGCGGAGGCTGGAACCGCCGCGGCGGAGGGCGCGCCCTCTTCCTTGGACACCTCGCCACGGGGCACCTGGATGGTGGCCACCACGGCGTTGTCGCCACGGCTGAACTGCACCGATTCCACGCCCGCGGGCATTTTGAGATCAGCCAGGTGAACCGACTGGCCCAGCTCGATGGCGCCCAGGTCCACCTCGATGAACTCGGGCAGCGCCGCGGGCAGGCAGGCGATGTCGATTTCGTTGAGCACGTGGCTGATGATGCCGTGGCCGAATTTCACGCCGGGGGAGTTTTCCGCGTTGGTGAAGTGCAGCGGCACCTTCATGTGGATTTTCTGGTCGGCGGCCACGCGCTGGAAGTCCACGTGTAGCACCATCTGGCGGAAGGGGTGCATCTGCACGTCGCGCAGCAACACCTGCTCGCTGTGTTCGCCGAGCTTCATGGTGAGGATGGAGGCGTGGAAGGCCTCCATCTTCAGGTGGCGCGACAGGGCGTTGTGGTCCAGCTGGACGGGCTGGGCGGGCTTGCCGGCGCCGTAGATGATGCCGGGGGTGAAGCCGCGGTTGCGAAGGCGGCGGCTCGCACCCGTACCTTCCTCGGTCCGCGCGGTTGCGGTGATTTCGATCTTCATGTCACTTCTCCGAATCTGCGCGCCGGCCGCGACCAGCACGGCGCGCGTTGCTGAATCGGGCCGCGTGAGCGGCCCGGGCTTGGGGGAGCGGCCCTTGGGGCTACTCCATGAACAGCGAGGACACGGAGTCCTCGTTGCTGATGCGGCGCATGGTCTCGGCCAGCAGGCCGCCGATGGGCAGTTGGCGGATGCGATTGCAGGCCTTGGCGTCTTCGCGCAGGGGAATGGTGTCGGTGACCACGAGTTCGTCGAGCACCGAGTTGCGAATGCGTTCCACAGCCTTGCCCGAGAGCACCGGATGGGTGCAGTAGGCCAGCACGCGCTCGGCGCCGCGTTCTTTCAGGGCCGCGGCCGCCTCGCACAGGGTGTTGGCGGTGTCCACCATGTCGTCCATGATCACGCAGGTGCGGCCGGCGGGGTCGCCGATGATGTTCATCACCGTGGCCACGTTGGGCTTGGGGCGGCGCTTGTCGATGATGGCAAGGTCGGAGTCGAGCCGCTTGGCGAGCGCCCGGGCGCGCACCACGCCGCCCACGTCGGGCGACACTACCAGCAGATTCTCGTGGCCGATCTTCCAGATATCGCCCAGAAGGATGGGCGCGGCGTAAATGTTGTCCACGGGAATGTCGTAGAAGCCCTGGATCTGGTCGGCATGCAGATCCACGGTGAGCACGCGGTCGATGCCGGCGGCCTGCAGCATGTTGGCCACCACGCGGGCGCTGATGGCCACGCGCGCCGAGCGCGGGCGACGATCCTGGCGCGAGTAGCCCATGTAGGGGATGGCCGCCGTGATCCGCCCCGCCGAGGAGCGGCGCAGGGCGTCGGCCATGAGCACCAGCTCCATGAGGTTGTCGTTGGTGGGCATGCAGGTGGACTGCAGAACGAACACATCGCGGCCGCGGACGTTTTCCAGCAGCTCCACCATCACTTCGCCGTCGCTGAAGCGGCCCACGGTGGCACGGCCCAGCTGGATGTTCAGGTGGCGGCACACGTCTTCGGCAAGCCGCGGGTTGGCGTTGCCCGCGAACACCATCAGGCTGTCGTTGACGAGATGGGTATGCGTGACGGACCGCCGTGGTTCGTGCGCTGTCAGCAAGTGCGCCCCCGATGATGGCGGCCCGCGATTGGCGCGGGCCGCGGTTGAACGACCCGTGGCCCGCGGCGGGCCTGCACGCCTGCCCTCAGCCCAGCGCGGGCGACGAGGTGCCGGCCTCGGTAACCTGGCTGGGGAGGAAGGATTCGAACCCTCGTATGCCGGAATCAAAATCCGGTGCCTTAACCAACTTGGCGACTCCCCAGATGACCTTCAATCGGCGGCGAGCGCGCGAAGCGGATGCTCATCCAGACCGCGGGCCACGAAGCCCGACAACCCTTCCGGAACCTGCGCCAGGGCCGCGCGGGCCGCAGCTTCGGTTTCGAAGCCACAGAACACGCAAGCGCCGGAGCCGGTCATGCGCGCGGGTCCGAATTGTTCGAGCCAGGAAAGCGCCCGATGCACCTCGACCACCTCGTCACGCACCACGGATTGCAGATCGTTTCGACCCCAATCGTGCCGCCAACCCCTTGAAAGGGCCGCAATTGTGATGGCAGTGGCATGACGTGTCAAATGAGGCGAGGCGAACACCGCGGCGGTGGAAACCGCCACGGGCGGGGTGAGCACCAGATACCACGCGGCACCCGGATCAAAGGCCTGGAGGCGCTCCCCGACGCCTTCCGCGAAGGCGTTGCGGCCGAAAAGGAATACCGGCACGTCGGCCCCGAGCCGCAGACCCAGGGCCTGCAAGGCGGCCCGGTCCAAACCGGTGCCCCACAGGTGGTTCAAGCCCAGCAGCACGGTGGCGGCGTCGGAGCTGCCACCGCCCAGTCCGCCCCCCATGGGCAGGTGCTTTTCCACGCGGATGTCAGCCCCGAGAGGGCATCCGGTGGCCACCTGCAATGCCTGTGCCGCACGCACGGCCAGGTCGGATTCGGGCTGCACGCCAGGCACATGGTTCACGCGCCGGATTGCCCCGTCGCTGCGCACCGAGAGGCCAATGCGATCGGCGCGCTCGATGAAGCGGAACAGGGTTTGCAATTCGTGATAGCCGTCGGGCCGACGGCCGATGACGTGCAGGAACAGATTCAGTTTCCCGGGCGCTGCAAACACATGCTCGGTGTTCATGGCACGGCCTCCGCGAGGCTTGCCACGGCGAGCTTCACCCTGATGCCGGGTTTTTCCAGTTCGATGCGTCGCGGCACGCCCAATGCCTCGTCCCAGGCCGGGTAGCGCACTTCCCAGCCCTCCTGCAGCAGGCGTGTGGGGCGCCCGGCAGCATCTCGCTCCACCTGCGCCGCGGAGCCGGGCGCGGTCTGGCCAAAACTCCAGTGACGCAGGGCCTCCAGGGGCAATTCCCACCCGAGAATGGCGCGCGACAGCGTTGCAGCATCGGCCTCGCGGCGGCTCTCGCCATTGGCGGTTTCGAGGAACGCACCCTGGGCATCGCGGCGCAGGCGCGCTTGCACGGCACCCAGGGGGTTCAGCAGTTCCACATAGTCCGCACCCAGGATGTGGCGCCAGAAAATGCCGCCACTGAAGCCGTCGTCACCCTGGCGCACACCGAGGCGGCCGCGCAATTCGAAGGCGTCCGGGCTGGCGCGACCCGCACCCAAGCGCCGCGGCGGCGCGGCGCATCCCGCCGCCGCCACCGCCAGCAGCGCCAAAAGGCGCCGGCGCGACGCCCGCGGCATGGCGGCGAAGGGCCTCAGTTGAGGAACTTGCGCATCACCGCCTGCAGCTCTTCGCTGGCGGGATTGGCTTGGAGCGCCTCGCGCCAGGTCTTCTCGGCCTCGTTGCGGCGCCCCAGCGCCCAGAGCACTTCGCCGATGTGGGCGGCAATTTCGGGATCGGGGCGCCGCGCATACGCGCGCTGCAGATAATCCAGCCCCTTGGCTGGATTGCCCATCCGGAAATGCACCCAGCCCATGCTGTCGAGGATGAAGGGGTCATCAGGAGAGAGATCGAGGGCCTTCTGGATGTAGTCGCGCGCTTCGGGCAGGCGAAGATTGCGATCGGCAAAGGTGTACCCCAGGGCGTTGAAGGCCTGGGCATGATCGGGCTTGAGGGCGATGAGGCGCTTCAAGCGCGATTCCACCTCACCGAGATCGTCCAGGCGCTCGGCCGCCATGGCCGAGTCGTACAGCAGGTCGGCATTGTCCGGCTCCCGCTCGAGGGCTGCCCCCAGCACCTCGAAGGCTTCGCGATAGGCCTTGGCGTCGCGCAGCACCTGCGCTTCGGCCTGCACCAGTTGCACTCGCTGCTGGGGTGTGCGCGCCGTGATGGACTTCAGGTACAGGCGCGCTTCCGCCAGCTTGTTCTGGCGCGCCAGGATCGCGGCATAGCGCGCCGCCGCCGGCACCTGCTGTTCGCCCTCCTCCACCTGCGCGTACCAGCCAAGCGCCTCGTCGACGCGCTTGCGCTCTTCGGCGATCTGGCCCAGATAGAACCGCAGCGTGTCCGGATCGCGGTAGTTCAGGTCGATGGCGCGCTTGAAGCGCTCCTGGGCGGTGTCGAGGTCGTTGAGCTGCAGGGACAGCAGGCCGATGGTGACCACCAGCTCGGGGTTGTTGGGCGATTCCTGCTCTAGCTTGCCGAATTCAGCCCGCGCCTCCTCGGTGCGCTTGTCAGCCACCAGCAAACGCGCATAGGTCAGGCGTGCCTCGCGCGCCTGGGGGTTGGCGGCAACCCAGGCAGCCAGGAACTCGATGGCCTTGGCGTTGGACTCGCGCGCCAGCGTCTGGGCGTTGAGCAGCGCCGCCGGCTCGAAGGACGGACGCAACTTGAGGCATTGCTTCAGGGAGGCGCCCGCCACGTCGAACTTGCCAGCGGCGGCCGCCATTTGCGCCACGGCGAAGTGTGCCTCGGGCACGGCGGGATAGGGCGCGGCGAGGTCGCGCGTGAGGGCCAGCGCGGCGCTCTTGTCCTGGTGGCGGGCGAGCAACCCGGTGATCTGCATGAAGGTGGTGCCTACCCGTGCCGGATCGCCGGACAGGAGCTTCTTGAGGTAAGGCTTGGCCTCGGTGAGCCGGTTACCACTCACCAGGGCGTTGACGAGAGACTGGCGGGCAGGACTGGAGGCAGGCTCGATGTCCACCCAAAGCCCGGCGGCGTCGAGCGCGAGATCGTTGAAGCGACCGGAGCTGGCCAATTCAGTGGCGCGCCGGGCAATACGCGGATCACGGGTGGCCTGGGCTATTTCCAGGTAGGCCCGGGCGGCCAGGCGCAGGTTGCCGCGCTGGGCGGCGATTTCGGCCAACAGGAATTTGTAGAGGGTCTCGCGGCTCAGCTCATTGGGCGGCAGCGTGGAGGGCGCCGTGGCGCCCAGCGCCTCCGCGGCGCGGGCTTGCATTTCTTCGAGCGACTCGTCCGTATCGATGATCATGGGTGCCTGGGCCAGCTCACCCGCAGCCACCACGGTGGATGAGACTGCAGCCGGGTCAGCTTTCACCTGCGCGCAGGCCGACAGGGCCGTGGTGGACAGGAGGACGGCAAAGAAAAGGAAACGCATGGAAGCTGCCTCAGAGGGGAAACCGATGGTTGCCGGCGATGGGCCCCGGGCGCAGCTTGCGCGGCTCGGACGCCGGAGAAGATGCGCGCTTAGAGCCCCTCGGGCCGGGGGAGTTCTTGGACCGGCGGGGCAGTTTAGGTATATTCCGCCGCGCTCACAAGGCGGCGCCAGGGGGCCGGCCGCCGCCCAAGCCGCGCCGCGGCGCCCCATTGATAGTGATGACGATACCTGCGTGAACGACGCGCCCGCCCCGATCCTCGCCGCTTCGAATCTGTCGCGCCACTATGGCGCGCGCCATGCCGTGCGCGACGTGTCACTCACGGTGGCGCGCGGCGAGGTGCTCGGTCTGCTGGGGCCCAATGGCGCGGGCAAGACCACCACGCTGCAGATGATCACCGGCAATCTGGCTCCGGACGCGGGCGAGGTGCGCATTCGCGGCATCGACCTGCTGGACAATCCCGTTGGCGCCAAACGACACGTGGGTTATCTGCCCGAAACCCCGCCCCTGTACCGCGACCAGACGGTGCGCGAGTACCTGCGGTTGGCGGCGCGGCTGCGCCGTGTGAGCAAGGCGAAGGTGGCCGCGGCCGTGGACCGCGCCATGGAACGCACCGGCGTGGGGGACGTGGCTGGGCGTCTCATCGGCACGCTGTCCAAGGGTTACCAGCAACGGGTGGGCATCGCCCAGGCGATCGTGCACGAGCCCGATCTGGTGGTTCTGGATGAACCCACCGTGGGATTGGACCCCAACCAGATCCGCGACATCCGCGCCCTGGTGCGGGAACTGGCCGGGAGCCACTCGGTGATCTTGTCCACCCACATCCTGCCGGAAGTGGAGACGGTGTGCGACCGGGTACAGATCCTCCACGAGGGCCGGGTGGTGTACGCCGATACCATCGCCGCGCTGCGCAACCAGCGCGGCGGTCAGGCGTTGACGGTGACGCTGCTGCGCCCGCCGGATGGCGAGATCCTGAAGGCGGTGCCGGGCGTGCGCAGCGCGGAACTGCTGGCCCCGGGGCGGTTTCGCCTGGTCCACGAACCCGGCGCCTCGCCAGCCGAGGCGCTGGTGCGCCGCTGCGTGGTGGACGACTGGGGCCTGGTGGCCCTGGTGCCCGAGGAAACCACGCTCGAGGAGGTGTTCGTGCAGCTCACCCAGCGCGATGAGGCCGAGGCCCCGGTGGCGGAGACACAACCATGATCGGCGTCATTGCCCGCAAGGAGCTGGCGGCCATGTTCCACACGCCGCTTGCCTGGCTGCTACTGGCGGTATTGCAGGCCATCTGCGGCTATGTCTTCCTGGTGGGTCTGGACGGCTACCTGGAGAAGGCGCCCATGCTAGCGCAGTATCCCGACCCCCCGGGGCTCACCGAGGTGGCGGCCGCGCCGGTGTTCGGCACGGCGGCGTTTCTGCTGTTGCTGGCCACGCCGCTCATGTCCATGCGCCTCATCGCCGAAGAGCGGCGCAACCAGACCCTGGCGCTGCTGGTGTCCTCGCCGGTGAGCGCCAGCCACATCGTGCTGGGCAAGTTCCTCGGGCTGTTCGGCCTGCTTGCCCTGGCGGTGGGGTTGTTCACCCTCATGACGCTGTCGCTCTCGGCCTTCACGCCGCTGGACTATGGCCTGATCGCGGCCAACGCCGGGGGCACCCTGCTGGTGGCGGGGCTGTGCGCGGCGGTGGGGCTGTACTGCTCGTCGCTCACCGCGCAGCCGGTGGTGGCGGCGGTGTCGACACTGGCGGCGCTGATCCTGTTCTGGGTGGTAGGCCTGGGCGCCTCCGACCCCTCCAGCTGGACGCGCTGGGTCTCCATGCTCAGTCACTACCAGTCCTTCGCCAACGGGCTGGTGAACACCGCCGACCTGCTGTGGTTCGTGCTTGCCACGGCACTGTTCCTGGGCCTCGCCGTGCGACGGCTGGATCGCGACCGGATCTACTCGTGATCGCCAGCCGCCGCCACCGCCTGCAGGCCATGGTCCAGAACGGCGCCTTCGCGGTGCTGATGGTGGCGGCTGCGCTGTTGATCGCAGTCCTGGCCGGGCGCAACCCGAAGCAATGGGACATCACCCAGAACGCACGCAACTCTCTTAGCCAGGGCAGCGTGCAGTTGCTGGCGTCGCTGAAGGAGCCTGTGAAGATCACCGCCTACGCCTCGCTGCAGGACCCCACCCTGGGCGATATTCGCAAGCGCATCTCCGATTTCATCGGTCGCTATCGACGCGTGAAGGCCGACATCTCCCTGGACTTCATCGACCCGCGCGAACAGCCCAAGGCGGCCAGCGCGGCCAATATCCGCGTAAACGGCGAGATGGTGGTGGAGTACCAGGGCCGCTCCGAACATCTCACCGCGCTGGATGAGCAGGCGCTGACCACCTTGCTCACGCGCCTGGCGCGCGGCGCCGAGCGGCAAGTGCTGTTCCTCGACGGCCACGGCGAGCGCAAGCCCGATGGGGGTGCCAATCACGATCTGGGCGAGTTCGGCAAGCGGCTTGCCCAGAAGGGGTTGCGTCCCCTGCCCTTTTCCCTGGCCACGGTGCCCGACGTGCCGGCCAACGCCGCCTTGCTGGTGATTGCCAGCCCGCAACTGGACTTGCTGCCGGTGGAGGTGGCGCGCATCCGTAAGTGGATTGAGGGCGGCGGCAATCTGTTCTGGATGATCGACCAGGAGCCGCTGCGCGGATTGCAACCGGTGGCGGACTTTCTGGGCCTGCAACTGTCGCCCGGCGTGGTGGTAGACCCGGCGGCCAATGAGCTGAAGGCCTCGGCCACCCTGTCCATCGCCTCGGCCTATCCGCGGCATGCGCTCACCCGCGGCTTCAGCTTTAGCACTGCCTTTCCCCTTGCCCGGCGCATCGCCTTCGACGACACCAATACCGTCTGGCGCTTCTCGCCGCTGGTGGAGGTGGCGCAGACGGGCTGGGTGGAAACGGGTGCACTGGACGACCGTGTGGGCTTCGACCGCAACCGCGACACTCCTGGCCCGGTGACGGTGATGGCGGCCCTGGAACGCGACCTGAACGGCAAGACGCAGCGCGTGGTGGTGGCCGGCAGCGGCCACTTTCTCGCCAACACCTATGCGGGGCTGCTGGGCAACCTCGACCTGGGCGTGAACGTGGTGAACTGGCTCTCCGGCGATGACAGTCTGGTAACGCTGCAGCCGCGCACGCGGGTGGATGGCGACGTGAAACCGTCACGCGCCTGGCTCACCTTCATTGCCATCGCCTCGCTGCTGGCCGTGCCGCTGGCCTTCCTGTTCACCGGCGGCATGATCTGGTGGCGGCGGCGCCGCGCCTGAGCCCGCTCGCGCCATGAATCGTGCCTTGCTCACCAACGCGGCGCTGGCGTTGCTGGTGGCGGCCGTGGGTGCCTGGCTGTGGCTCAAGCCGGCCGGCGCTCCGGGAGAGCCGGAGTTCCCGGTTTCCGCGCTCAAGCCCGCCGACGTCAAGACTCTGCGCATCGAGCGCCCGGGCGCCCCCGATATCGCGCTGGAGCGCCGCCCGGCCGGCTGGCGGCAGGTGGCGCCCATGGAGGCTCGCGCTGACGCCATGCGCGTGGAGGGGCTTCTCGAGGTGCTGAAGGCGCGCTCCCGCAGCCGCCTGCCGGCCCAGGACCTGGAGCGCTTCGACCTGCAAGCGCCGGTGGCGCGCCTCACCGCGAACGGCGAGACGCTGGCCTTCGGTGCCATCAATCCGGTCACTGGCGAGCAGTACGTACTGGCGGGCGGGCAGGTGTTGCTGCTGCGGCCGTCCTACGGGCAGGACCTGCCGCCGCGCGGCGAGACCATGGCCAGCAAGCTGTTGCTGGGCGAGGACGAGCAACCCGCGGCATTCCTGCTGCCCGGGCGCCGGGTGGAGCGGCGCGATGGCAAGTGGGAACAATCACCGCCCCCCGGCAACGCCGCCGCGCTATCCCAGGACGACTACCAGCGCTGGGTGGACCGCTGGCGCTTCGCCTCCAGCCTGCTCACCCTTGCAGCGCCTGGTCAGCCCCGCGGAGACCAACTCGTTGTCGTGCTCGCCGATGGCCGGAAGATAGAACTGCTGGCGCGCGAGGAGGCTGGCGGCTGGCGCCTGGTGCGGCTGGACGAGAAGCTCGAGTACCGTTTTGCCGCCGAGCAGCGCGTCCGGTTGCTGGACGGCCCGACGACGCAACCGCGCTGACACACCCCCATGCCGGAATTGCCCGAGGTGGAGACCACCCGGCGCTCGCTCGAACCGTATCTGCGCGGCCGAGTGGTGCGCCGCCTGACGGTGCGCGAGCGCCGCCTGCGCTGGCCGGTGGAACCGGGGTTGGAGGCCCGGCTTGCGGGGGCGCGAATCACCACGCTGGCGCGGCGCGCCAAGTACCTCCTGATCGGCACCGACCGCGGCTGGCTGATGGTGCACCTGGGCATGTCCGGCAGCCTGCGGGTGGCGCCGCCGGACACGCCACCGCGCGAGCATGATCATTTCGACCTTGCCCTGGACGACGGCACGGTGCTCCGCTACCACGACCCGCGCCGCTTCGGCAGCCTGCAATTCACCACCGACGATCCGAACCGGCACGCCTTGCTGGCCGCCGCCGCGCCCGAGCCGCTGGAGCCGGATTTCGACGGCAGGTACCTGCACACCGTGAGCCGCGGGCGGCGCGTGGCCATCAAGCAGCTGCTGCTCAACGGCCGACTGGTGACGGGCGTGGGCAACATCTACGCCTCGGAGGCCTTGCACCGCGCCGCCATCCACCCCGCCACGGCAGCGAGGCGGCTGTCGGTGGCGCGCTGCGAACGGCTGGCCAGCGCAGTGAAGGAGACCCTCGCCCGGGCCATCGAGGCCGGCGGCAGCAGCCTGCGCGACTATGTCAACGGCGCAGGCGAGCCCGGCTGGGCGCAGATGAACTATGCGGTGTACGAACGCGAAGGACAGCCGTGTCCGCGCTGCGGCGCCACGGTGCGCCGCATGGTGCAGGGACAGAGATCGACCTTCTACTGCCCCGGCTGCCAGCGGCGCTGACTATCAGGCCGCCTGACGAGCAGCCATGAGGCCGCGGTACTTGAGGTCCAGCTGCTCGCGGGTTTCCGGATGTCCGGGGTCGGACACGATGCAGTCCACCGGGCACACCTCCACGCACTGCGGCTGGGCGAAATGACCCACGCACTCGGTGCAGCGGCGCGGCTCGATGACGTAGATCTCCTCGCCCATGGCGATGGCGTCGTTCGGGCACTCGGGCTCGCACACGTCGCAGTTGATGCAATCGCTGGTGATGAGCAGGGCCATGGGACAGCGCTCAGAGGCCGGGAGCCTTCTTGGCGCGCAGCCGCTCCAGCAACCGCGGGTTGACGAACGGCGCCACATCGCCACCCAGGGTGGCGATTTCGCGCACCATGGTGGCAGAGATGAACTGGTACTGCTCCGCGGGCGTGAGAAACAGCGTTTCCACGTCGGGGTACAGGATGCGGTTCATGCCCGCCATCTGGAATTCATACTCGAAATCGGACACGGCGCGCAGGCCGCGCAGGATGATCCTGGCGTCCAGCTGCTTGAGGAACACCATCAGCAGGCCGGAGAAACCGCGGACCTCCACGTTGCCGAAGGGCGCGAGCACCTCGCGCGCCATGTCCACGCGCTCCTCCAGCGTGAAGAAAGGGCTCTTACCCCGGCTAGCGGCCACCGCCACCACTACGCGGTCGAAGAGGTCGGCGGCACGCCGGACGAGGTCCTCGTGGCCGCGGGTGAGCGGGTCGAAGGTACCCGGGTAAACCGCTGTCTTCATGGTGACTGGCGTCGAAACAAGTGAGCGTGGACATGACCGGCGGCCAGGCTGCGATGCAGACTCCAGCCGGCAGGCGGAAGCTGTGGCCGCGGGGCCTCGACGTAGAGATCACCCTCATCGGTGACCCGTGCGGCTGCCAGGGCCAGCAGCGCCGGGTAGTCCGTGTCCGCGAAGGGCGGATCGAGGAACACCACATGAAAGCGGCGCGGGTCGAGGCGCAGGAATTCTAGCGCATCGCCCGCCATCACCGACACGGCAGGCAGCCCCAGATCGCGGGCGTTGTCTTGCAGCGCGCGGCGGCAAACCCCATGGCGCTCGAGCATGACCACGGTGCGCGCGCCGCGGGAGGCAGCCTCGAAACCCAGCGCACCACTGCCCGCGAAGGCGTCGAGACAATCACGCCCAGACAAGTCCTGGCCGAGCCAGTTGAAGAGGGTTTCGCGCACCCGGTCGGGCGTGGGGCGCAACCCCGGCACCGGGGGAAAGGCTATCTGGCGGCTGCGATGGGTACCGCCCACGATGCGCAGGCGCTGCGTGCCGGCGCCGCCGCGGGCACCGGGGGCAGGCCTCACGGCTTGGGCGGCTGGGGCCCGACCACCACGGTGACCATGCGGCCCGGATCGAGCCGGCGGCGGAAGGCATCGCGCACCTGCTCCACCGTCACCGCCTCGATGGCGGGCACGAATTGGTCGAGATAATCGAGAGGCAAGTGGTAGAAGCCAATGGTGCCGAGGTAATCGTGGATCTTGCGGTTGCTGTCGATGCGCAGCGGGAAGCCGCCCACGAGGTTGCTGCGCGCAGCCTCCAGCTCCTTCTCGGTGGGGCCCTCCTGGACATAGCGCGCCAAGGTTTCGCGTACCACGGCAAGCGCCTCGTCGGCCTGCTCTTTCTTGGTCTGCAAACCCATCTGGAAGGGGCCCAGTTCAGCGTAGGGCGCGAAATAACTGTACGAACTGTAGGCCAGGCCGCGCTTCTGGCGCACCTCGTCCACCAGCCGCGATGCGAAGCCGCCGCCGCCCAGCACGTAGTTGCCCACGAACAGCGGGAAGTAGTCGGGGTCGTTGCGGCGCAGCCCGGGCTGGCCCACCAGGATGTGGCTCTGGGAGGCCGGGTGCGGGATGCGCCGCTCGGCCGCCGCCGGCAGCGGCGTGACCGGCGCGAGGGCAGGCAGCGGCCCTTCGGCGCGCGGCAAGCCGGCGGTGAGGCGGCGCGCCAGCGCATCGGCATCGGCGCGGGAGAGATCGCCCATGATTGCCACCACCGCCCAGTCGGAGCGCATCCAGCGGCGATAGAAGGCGATCAGGTCATCGCGGGTGACACGCGGCAGCGAATCCAACTCGCCGGCGGCGCGCAGGCCGTAGGGATGGTCGCGGAACAGCGCTGCGGCGAAGGCTCTCTCGGCGGTGGTCTCGGGCTTGGTGTCGGCTTCCCGCAACCCAGCCACCAGGCGTTCTTTTTCACGGGACAGCACCGGTTCGGGAAAGGCGGGTTCGAGCAGCACGCGGGCGAGCACCCCCACGGCCTGCTCGCGCTCGGCAGGGCTGGACAGGGTGCGAAGCTGGTAGCCGCTGCGGTCGGGATCGAAGCGCGTGCTCATCTGCGCACCCACATCGGCCAGTCGCGCCGAAAGCTCGCTCTCGGACAGGCCGCCGGCGCCCATGCGCATGAGGCCAATGGCGAGATTGGCCGTTCCCGAGGTGGCACGGCTGTCGCGGGCATGGCCGGCAGGAAAATCCACGCTCACATCGATCATGGGCAGGGCGCGGTTCTCCACGAAATACACGCGCGCACCGTTGTCGAGGGTCCAGTGCTGGATGGGCAGCAGCGCCCAGGCCGAGCGCAGCGGCAACAGGCAGGCGAGGGCGCCAGCGAGAAGGAAGAAAAAACGTGCGTTCATGACGGTTGCCTGGAGAGGAATCAGTTGCCGGAGGCCTTGCGCGTGCCGCCCTGCGGCTCGAGCACACCCACGGTGAGATTGTCGTCGGTGAAGTAGCGACGCGCCACGTCGCGCACCTGCTCGGCGGTGACTTCGCGCAGCTTGCGCGCCAGCGTATCACCCGCGTCGAAGGGCAGTCCGACGGTGTGCAGCATGCCGATCTGCATGGCCTGGTAGAACATGGAGTCGCGCTGGAATACCTGGCTGGCGATCACCTGCGCCTTGACCCGTTGCAGTTCGCCCTCCTCCACGCCCTGCTCCGCCACCTTGCGGATCTCGGCACGCAATTCCCGTTCGAGCGCATCGGCGTCGTGCCCCGGGGCGGGTACGGCGTCCATGAAGAAAATGCCGGGGCCGCGGTTGATGGCGTCGAAACTCGCGCCGGCACTTACCGCGAGGCGTTCCTGTTTCACCAGCCGGTTGTCCAACCGCGCGGCATCGCTGCCGTCGAGCACGCCCGCCAGCACCTGCAGGGCATAGGGCTCCCAGTCGGCGGCCACGTCGCGGATCACCGGGGCATGCCAGCCCAGCACCAGGTAGGGCAGTTCGCCAGGGCCCTTCACCTTGACGCGCTTGATGCCGCGCTGGGGCGGCTCAATCTGCGGCTTGCGCACCGGCAAGGCCCGCGGCGGGATAGGGCCGAAGTGGCGCTGGGCGAGCTCGAAAACCTCCACGGGCGCCACATCCCCCACCACCACCAGCGCCGCGTTATTGGGGGTGTACCAGCGCTGATACCACTGGCGCGCGTCCTCGGCAGTCATGTTTTCGAGGTCGTTCATCCAACCCACGATGGGCCACTTGTAGGGCGAATTGGTGTAGGCCACAGCCATCATCTGCTCGAAGAGCAGCGCGCGCGGCTGGTCCTCGGTGCGCAGGCGACGCTCTTCCATGACCACGCGGATTTCCTTGGCGAACTCCTCGTCGGAGAGCACCAGGTTGTGCATCCGGTCGGCCTCGAGTTCGAGCGCCTTGGGCAGGCGCGACTTGTGCAGCTGCTGGAAATAGGCGGTGTAGTCCTTGCTGGTGAAGGCGTTGTCGCGCCCGCCGGCGGCGGCGATGGTGCGGGAGAAAGTGTCACCCGGATTGGCCACCGTGCCCTTGAACATCATGTGTTCGAGCACGTGGGCCACGCCGGTGGTGCCGGCACTCTCGTCCATGCTGCCGGCGCGGTACCACACCATCGAGGCCACCGTGGGAGCGCGGTGGTCCTCCATGACGATCACGCGCATGCCGTTATCGAGGGTGCGCTCGTGAAGATCGCCCTGGCCGGCATTGGCGGTGAGAGCCCACAGGCAGGCGGCCGCGGGCAGGAGAAATTTCGGTTTCATGTTGGGAAGCTTCCGGGCACTGGAATAGAATCGGAACAGGGTGCCGCACCAAGAAACGAAACCGGGCCGCACCGCGGTGACGGGCCTGGTGGGATCGGCGATGCGGCGCCATCGAAATCGGAAGCGCGCGGCGCGTTGTCAAAGCAGCACCGTGCGGCAGCGGCGGCTCAGACACTCTATCACCATGTTTGGTTTCCTGAAGGGCGATGCCGGTGAGGGCGCGCGCGACGCGCGACCATGGCACGAACGGCTGCGTGACGGGTTGTCCGCCACGCGCACGCGCTTGGGCGGCGGGCTTGCGAAGCTGTTCTCCGGCGGCCGGGCGGCGGACGAGGCGCTCTACGAGTCTCTCGAGGAGTTGTTGCTCACCTGCGATGCCGGCGTGGCCGCCACGGCGCACCTGATCGAACAAACGCGCCAGCGTGCTCGCAGGGCGGGTGCGGCCGATGCCGAGGGCGTGCGCCAGGCGCTCAAGGACTCGCTGCTGGCGCTGCTGGCGCCGCTCGAACAGCCGCTGGACGTGGCATCCCGCACGCCGTTCGTGATCCTGCTGGTGGGGGTCAACGGCGCAGGCAAGACCACCTCCATCGGCAAGCTGGCCCGGTTGTTGCGCTCCGAAGGCCGCTCGGTATTGCTGGCGGCCGGAGATACCTTCCGTGCGGCCGCCCGGGAACAGCTCGACGAGTGGGGCCGCCGCAATGGCGTGACCGTGATCGCCCAGCAATCGGGCGACCCCGGCGCCGTGGTGTTCGATGCCATCCAGTCCGGTGCCGCCCGCGGCATCGACGTGGTGCTTGCGGATACCGCGGGACGGTTGCCCACCCAGTTGCATCTGATGGAAGAGTTGAAGAAGGTCCGGCGCGTGGCGGCCAAGGCGCTGCCTGGCGCGCCCCACGAGGTGTTGCTGGTGCTGGACGCCAACACCGGCCAAAACGCCGTCAACCAGGTCAAGGCCTTCGACGACGCGCTGGGTCTGACCGGGCTGGTGCTCACCAAGCTCGACGGCACCGCCAAGGGCGGTGTGATTGCCGCCATTGCCCGCGAGCGGCCCGTGCCGGTGCGTTTCATCGGCGTGGGAGAGGGTATCGAGGACCTACGGCCTTTCGAGGCGGCGGCGTTCGTGGATGCGCTGTTCGACTGAACGCGGGTACAGCGCACTCGCCCTGGCAGGCTTGGCGCCCTCCGGCCGATGGCCCACGACACGGCGCTGATTTCCCTGTCAGGGGTGGCCCGGCGCTACCCGGGCGGCGTGGAGGCCTTGCGCGGGGTGTCCCTGCAGGTGGCGCGCGGCGACCTGGTCGTGGTGAGCGGGCCGTCGGGAGCAGGCAAGACCACGCTTCTGAGGCTCATGGCGGCCATCGAAAGGCCTACGGCGGGAAGCGTCCTGGTGAATGGTCAGAACGTGGCAGCGCTGCGGCCGCGGGCCATTCCCTGGCTGCGGCGCAATTTCGGACTGGTGTTCCAGGACCACAAGTTGCTGTCGGATCGCTCGCTTTTCCACAATGTGGCCCTGCCACTGCGCATCGCTGGATTCGAGCCGCGCGAAGCGGCCCGCCGGGTGCGGGCGGCCCTGGACAAGGTGGGCCTGCTTGACCGCGAACGGGCCATGCCGGCCGCTCTGTCTGGCGGCGAGCAGCAGCGCGCGTGCATCGCCCGCGCCATCGTGCATCGCCCCGCAATCGTGCTGGCTGATGAGCCCACCGCCAACCTGGACATGGCCTATGCCAGCGACATCGTGTCGCTGCTCGGCGCGTTCCACGGCGTGGGGTCGACGCTGGTGATCGCCACTCACGACGTGGCGGCATTCACTCCGCTGGGGCCGCGACAGGTGTACCTGTGCGCCGGTTTGGTGGATCCGCAAATGCAAACATGAAGACTTGGCTGCGGGAACATCGCCTGGCCCTGCACGAGGCCCTCGGGCGGCTTGCAAGTCAGTCCGTGGGATTTGCACTTACGGTGCTGGTGATCGGCATCGCCGCGGCGCTGCCGCTGGGGCTGCGGCTGCTCACGGGCGCCGTGGACGTGCTGGACCGCGGCCCCGCGGCAACGGCGCAGCTGACGGTGTTCGCCACCGTGGACGCGGCTCCCCCTGTGGTACGGGCTCTTGGCGAGCGGCTCGGGCGCCATCCGGCCGCGGCCGGGGTGCGCTTTGTGAGCCGTGATCAAGCACTCGCGGCGCTGCGCCGGGATGCTGGCCTCGCCCAGCTCATGGAGGATCTGGGCGGCAATCCCTTGCCCGATGCGTGGATCGTCACCGCACGGGGCGGCGAAGCCGCAGGTCTGGAGACGCTGCGCGACGAGGTATCGGGTTGGCCGGGCGTGGATCAGGTGCTGCTTGACGCGGACTGGGCGCGCACGCTGCGCGCCCTGGCAGGGGGCCTGCGCCAGACGGCGCGCCTGCTGGGGGTGCTGTTGGGTGTGGCGCTGGTGGCGGTTTGCTTCAACACGGTTCGCTTGCAGGTGCTCACTCAGCGCGAGGAAATCGAGGTTGCCAAACTGATCGGGGCCACCGACGCCTTCATCCGCCGGCCATATCTGTACTTCGGAACGCTGCAAGGCTTGGTCAGCGGCCTGGTGGCCTTCGGGGTGGTGGCTGGCGGGAGCGAATCGCTGCGGCACACACTCGCACCGGCGGGATTTGGAGCGGAAGCAGTGCTGTATGCCTTGGCACCAGACCTCGCGAGTCTTTGGCTTGCCATCGGGGTTGGGGGCGTTCTCGGATGGCTGGGCGCGTGGTTGTCGGTGAGCGAGCACTTGCGCAGGATGAGTCCGGACGGGTAGGCCTAGAGCGTCTCGGCTGGAAACTTCCCTGCTTGTTGGCACTCTAATACGCTGAGTGCTAGAATGTTGCCAACGGAGGAAATCCCAGCTATGGCTACTGCCTTGGTTCCCTTTACCGGTATTGCCAGCGCGTCGAGCCTGGATAGTTATATTTCTGCAGTCAACCATGTTCCGCTCCTGACCCAGGAGGAAGAGACACGGTTGGCGCGCCAGTTCCGCGACCAAGACGACCTGCTCGCAGCGCAGCAGTTGGTACTTTCTCATCTGCGCCTTGTGGTCGCCATTGCCCGCGGCTACCTGGGGTACGGGTTGCCTCAGGCCGACCTGATCCAGGAGGGCAACATCGGACTCATGAAGGCCGTCAAGCGCTTTGACCCGGAGCGCGGCGTGCGCCTGGTGTCCTTCGCAGTGCACTGGATTCGCGCGGAAATTCACGAACACATCCTGCGTAACTGGCGCATCGTCAAGATCGCCACCACCAAGGCGCAGCGCAAGCTGTTTTTCAACCTGCGCAGCATGAAGCAGGGCCTGAACACGCTAACGTCCACTGAGGTGGAGAGCGTGGCAAGTCAGTTGCGCGTCAAGCCTGAGGAAGTGGTGGAAATGGAAACCCGCCTTGGCGGCCAAGACGTGGCTCTCGAGTCCTCATCCGAGGATGAGGACGAGAGCTTCAGCCCTATCGCCTATCTCACCAACTTGGATGATGAACCGGCCCGCATCCTGGAGCAGGCCGAGCAGGAAACCCGGCGCAGCGGCGGTCTCGCGCAGGCTCTGGCGGGTCTGGATGCGCGCAGCCGTCGCATCATCGAGGCGCGCTGGTTACGTGAAGAGGGCCAGACAGCCACCCTGCATGAACTGGCTGACGAATTCGGGGTATCCGCCGAGCGCATTCGCCAGATCGAGGCCCAGGCCATGAAGAAAATGCGCGCCGCCATGAACTGAAGACCTTCCCGGCTGGCACGGGCCTTCAACGCCCCCGGAGCCATGGAGGTTCGGGGGCGTTGGTTTTTCTAGCGCCCGGCCAGTAGCAGGCGAATATCTTCTTCGAGCCCCGCGCCTGACTGCTGCGCCGTCACGAACAAGCGCAACCGGCCCTGGGGGTCGAAGATGAAGCTGCCGGAGGTATGGTCCACCGTGTAGGTTTCAGGGGTGGCACCGGGCTGTTTCTGGAAAATCACCCGGAATTCCCGTGCGGCGCGGGAAATGGCGGCGGCATCGCCCGTGAGACCCAGGAAAGTGGGGTGGAAGGCGGTGACGTACTGCCCCAGCCGGGCCGGGGTGTCGCGATCGGGATCCACGGTCACCATCACCACCTGCATCCGGCTGCCCTCGGGCCCGAGGGCTTTTAAAACTTGGGCGAAACGCGCCAGCGCCGTGGGACACACATCCGGGCAGAAGCTGAAGCCGAAAAACACCACCAACACCTTGCCGCGAAAATCGGCCAGCGTGCGCGGCCGGCCATCGTGGCCAGTGAGTTCAAGCGCGCGGCCAAAATCCGCGCCGGTGATATCGGTGGACTGGAAAGACGGCTGCTCGCGCGGGTTGCAGCCCGCCAGAGCCAGCAACAGCAGTACCAGCCCGGTGCGGTACAACAGCCGCCTCACCAACGCACGTAGTGGTCCACGAGCAACGCTGCAAAGAGCGCTGTCAGGTACACGATGGAGTAGCGGAAGGTGCGCTGGGCGAGGGCATCGCTGTAGTCGCGCCACAGGCGCCACGCGAAGTGCAGGAACAATCCGCCTAGTGCCAGCGCCGACACCAGATAGATCCAGCCGCTCATGCGCGTGGCAAAGGGCATGACGGACACGGCCACGAGAATCACCGTGTACAGCAGCACATGAAGGCGCGTGAAGGCCTCGCCGTGAGTCACCGGCAGCATGGGCAAGCCGGCACGGGCGTACTCCTTGCGGCGGTACAGCGCCAGGGCCCAGAAGTGCGGCGGGGTCCATGCAAAGATGATGAGAAAAAGGATCAGCGCGTCATGGGACAGGCCGCCAGTGACCGCCGCCCAGCCAAGCACCGGCGGCATGGCGCCCGAGGCGCCCCCGATGACGATATTCTGAGGCGTGGCAGGCTTGAGCAGTACCGTGTAGACCACCGCATAGCCCAGGAAGGTGCACAGGGTAAGCCACATGGTGAGGGCATTACACCAGTGATGAAGGATGTACAGGCCGATGCCGCCGATCACCACCGAAAAACCCAGCGCCTGGGCGGAGGTGAGCTGTCCCATGGGCAGCGGCCGTGCGCGGGTGCGCGCCATCACGGCGTCGATCTTCTGCTCCACCAGACAATTGATCACGGCCGCGGCGCCAGCCACCAGTGCAATGCCCACGGTGCCCGCCAGCAGCGGCACCAACGGCACCCAGCCGGGCACCGCGAGGAACATGCCGATCACCGCCGTGAAGACGATCAGCGACACCACCCTGGGCTTGGTGAGCTGGTAGTACTGATAGAAGCGGGAAACCTTTGGCAGCAGGGCGGTGGTGGTGGACATCGGCGAGAATCTCAAGCTCAAACGCTGCGGGCGCGGAAGTTTAGCACCACGAGCATCACCAGCAGCGCTGCCGCGCCGGCGTTGTGGGCCACCGCCAGGGGGAGGGGCAATACCCACAGCACATTGGCGATACCAATGCCCGCTTGCGCCAGCACCAGCAGGCCTGCGACGGTGCCGGCAACACGAGTATGACGATGCTGTCGAGCCTTCCAGGCTGCAAACAGCACCGCCGCCAGAACCACCAGCGCCCACTTGCGGTGCAACCACTGGATGGCATTGAGGGAAGCGTTTGACAGCGGTTCGCCGGCCGCGGTGACGCCCAACTGTCGCCATAGCGTGAAGCCGTGGCTGAAATCCATGTCGGGCAGCAGGGCGCCGTGGCACAGGGGATAGTCCTGGCAAGCCATACCCGCATAGTTGGTGCTGACCCAGCCTCCCAGGGCGATCTGTAGCCCAACGGCGACCAACGCTGCCAATGCCCAGCGCGGCGACGGTCTGCGCCCCGAGGCCAAGCCGCCCACCGCGCTCTGGCGTGCCACCAGCCACGCCAACAAGGCAAGCGTGGTCATGCCGCCAAGCAGGTGGGTGGTCACAATCACCGGCATCAGCAGCAGGGTCACGGTCCACATGCCGAAGGCGGCCTGCACCATCACCAGACCCACCAGTCCCACTGCCAGCGCGGGTGACTGACCAAGGGCATGGCGCCACCGGACGCCCAAAACCGCCAAGGCCAACACCAGCAGGCCCAGCACGCCCGCCAGATAGCGATGAATCATCTCGATCCACGCCTTGCGATGCTCCAGCACACTGTCGGGGAACCGGTCGCGGACCTGGGCGAGCGCCGCCTCCGAGGCGGGCACGCCCACGTGGCCATAGCAGCCCGGCCAATCGGGGCAGCCCAGGCCGGCATCGGAGAGGCGTACGAAGGCCCCGAACACCACCACCACAAAGGCAAGGCCCAGGGCCGTCACGGCAAGTCCCCGGTAAGTCGTGCGCGTGTCCATGCTCAGCCGATCCTTGAGACCTTGAGCAGGTGGCCCAGGTCCTTGCGGATGCGCTGCGGATCGGCTTCACGCGGGAAGCGCATCATCAGGTTGCCCAGGGGATCGATGAGATACAGGTGGTCGCGCACCGAGGCAGGCGCCGTGAACAACCCCAGTAGAGCGGGCGAGGGAGACTGCACCACCACCGTGCCGGCATACTCGCGCAACAACGCCGCGCTTGGTGTGCCGCCGTCGTCGACCAGCCAAGCGCGCTCCACACGCTCCATCTCCTTGCCCTGGGTCAGACGCACTTGACGCATCTGCCAGAGTTTGGATTGGCAGGCTGGAGCGCAGTCAGCGCTGTCCACCATGATCAATACCCATCGCCCCTTGAGAGACGCGAGCGGGGCTGCGCCGCTGCCAGCCTTGGCTTCGATCTGCATGGGATCCAGCAATTCACCATAGTTGCGAAGGCTGCTGGGTTTCCAGAGGTAGTAGAGGGCGTAGGAACCGATCACGGGCGCCGCACACAGCGCGAGGATCATCCAGAACTCACGCCGGTGGGGTTTCGGGGCGACTGCTTCGGACATGGAAGAACACCGTCAGAAAAATGGTCAGAGCCGAAAGGGCGGCCCACTGAAAGGCATACCCATAGTGCTTTGCCGCGCCGCTCTCGGGGCGTGGCCAGTCGCGCACCAGCCCGTCATCCAAAGCCCCGCCATGCTGTTCGAGCACGAATCCGTGCAACGCCATGGGATGGGCGGCGGCGAACCGCTCCAGCGTGACGTTCTGCCACACGGGCCCGCGGGGCGCTTCAGAAGACAGTTCCAGGAAGCGTCGGTTCGCCGGCAAAGCGATGCCTTCGATACGCACCTCGTCCTGTGGGGTAGCGATGGTGGGCAGCACCCCCCGATCGGGCCCAGCCGCGATCCATCCACGATTGACCAGCACCGCGCGGTTGCTGCCCGAGAGAAGCAACGGCATGTACACGTGATACCCCGCCCTCTGGCGGTGCACCTGATTGTCGGCCAGCACCAGTGCCTGGGGCTCGAAGCGGCCGATGGCCACCACGCGCCGGAACCTGGCACTTGCCTCGGTCACGGGCGAATCGCCCAGAGTCATGGAGACGGCCGTGTTGGCGGCCTCGATGTCAGCGGCGATGCGATCCTTCTCGCGACCGCGAGACAACTGCCAGAAGGCCGCCGAAACCGTGAGGGACACCACCGCAGCAGCAGCCAGTAGCGGAAAGAACGAAGAAATGCGTTTCATGGGCGCGGTCCGCTTCCGATAGACTGCGAGCCTCTCTGGAAGCGGCCCATGAAGATCGTCATCATCCTGTTCCTGCTGATCATCCTGGTGAGCCTTGGCTCGGCTCTGTTCTTTCTGATGCGCGACAAGGGTGGCACTGACCGCACGGTGCGGGCGCTCACCTGGCGCGTGGGACTTTCCCTGGCGCTGTTTCTGCTGTTGATGGCGAGCTACAAGCTGGGCTGGATCGCCCCACAGCGATAAAAAAAATCGCCGCACCCGACTGCGTGCGGCGATCCCACGTCCCTGCCTGGGGCAGGGACCCTCCTCCCCCTTCGGACTATCTTGCCCCTGGGTGTCTGGTTTAGAGCCAGTAGACCAGCACAAACAGCAGCAGCCAAACCACGTCCACAAAGTGCCAGTACCAGGACACGGCCTCGAAACCGAAATGATGTTCGGGCTTGAAGTGACCGGCAAGACAGCGCCCCAGGATGACGATCAGCATGATGGTGCCGATGGTCACATGGAAGCCGTGAAAGCCGGTGAGCATGAAGAACGTGGCGCCATAGGCCCCCATGGCGAGGCTCAGATTGAGTTCGTGGAAAGCGTGGTAGTACTCGTAGGCTTGCAGGCTCAAGAACAGCAAGCCAAGGGCAATGGTGGCAGCAAGGCCGGCATTGAGCTGGAACCGATTACCCACCTTGAGAGCCCAGTGGGCCCAGGTGACGGTGGCCCCGGAGGTCAGCAATATCAGCGTATTGATGGCCGGTAGTCCCCACGCACCCATGGGCGTGAAGCGTTCCTCGATGTGCGGCCCGGAAATGGGCCAGCCCGCCTTGAACTCGGGCCATAGGTACTCACCCGTGGCGCCATGCGAAAGGTCCGGAACGGACAGCACACGCATGTAGAACAGCGCGCCGAAGAAGGCCGCGAAAAACATCACTTCCGAGAAGATGAACCAGCTCATGCTCCAGCGGAAGGAAATGTCCACCTGCATGTTGTATTTGCCACCCTCGCTTTCGCGCGCCACCACGCCGAACCAACCAAACAGCATGTAGACCAGGATGGCAAAGCCTACCAGCAGCAACCAGGGGCCTGCCCCGATGGAATTCATGGTGAGCGCCGCACCAAACCCCAGAAACAGCAGCGCCATGGCGCCTACGGCCGGCCACATGGACGGAGTAGGAATGAAATAAGTGTTGGCTTGTTGCATCGTTTTCAGGCTCCCCTCGATGACAGTGCGACTTGCCGCCGGGACTCACGACCCGGCGTTCTAACCCCGCCGTGCCGCAGGTGCGGCGGACGCCGCATCGGGCCGCTTCGGACCCTCGATGCGAAAGAAAGTGTAGGAAAGGGTAACGGTGTTCACATCCGCCGGAAGATCTGGATGAACCACGAACGTCACCGGCATACGGCGAGTCTCACCGGCACCGAGTTCCTGTTTCGCGAAGCAGAAACAATCGAGCTTGCGGAAGTACTGTCCCGCCAACTGAGGGCCGTAACTCGGAATGGCCTGCCCAGCCACGGGCGCCGTCGACTTGTTGCGCACCTCGAACACCACCTGGGCAAGTTGCCCGGGGTGAACCCGGACGCTTCGCTCGAGAGGCCGGAACTCCCACGGCAGGTCGTTGCGCAGATTGGCGTCGAGTTCGAGCACCAGCGTTCGCGATTTGTCCACCTGCGTGTTCACCACCGCGTCTGCTTTCTGCAGATCGTTGATGCCAGTGACTTCGCAGATTTTCTTGTAGAACGGTACGAGCGCAAACCCGAACCCGAACATGGCCACCGCAACCACGGCGAGTTTGCCGAAGGTGATGCGGTTGGCGGCGTTCACCGGGACGGCCAGAACCAGTGATGAACGATGATGGCGACGTAGAAGCCCACCACCACCGCCAACAGCACGCCCAGCGTGCGCCATTTGCCGCCGCGCGCGTGACGTGCCTGGAGGGTGGTCATGGACGAACCGCCGAATCCGTCACTTCACTACCGGCGGGGTCTCGAAGCTGTGGTAGGGCGCTGGCGAGGGCAGCGTCCACTCCAGGCTGTCAGCGCCTTCCCAGGGCTTCGCAGGCGCCTTCTCGCCCCCGCGGATGCATTTGATGACGGCCGCCAGGAAGATGAGTTGCGACAGTCCGAACCCGAAAGCACCCACCGACGCAATGGCGTTGAAATCGGCAAACTGGGTGGAGTAATCGGGGATGCGCCGCGGCATGCCCGCCAGCCCGAGGAAGTGCATCACGAAGAAGGTGAGGTTGAAGAAGATCATCGAGCACCAGAAATGCGCCTTGCCCAGCTTTTCATCCACCATGTGGCCGGTCCACTTGGGCAGCCAGAAATAGATGCCGGAGAAGATGGCGAACAAGGAGCCGGCCACCAGCACGTAATGGAAGTGCGCCACCACGTAGTAAGTGTCCTGGAGCTGGATGTCCACCGGCGTAACCGACAGGATCAACCCGGTGAAGCCGCCCATGGTGAACACGAAGATGAAACCCACGGCGAACAGCATGGGCGTTTCGAAGGTCATGGAGCCGCGCCACATGGTGGCCACCCAGTTGAACACCTTCACGCCCGTGGGCACGGCGA
>JBIIUM010000272.1:0-3849 GCA_044339985.1 Burkholderiales bacterium
CCGCGGCGTCCTGGGCCGCGAAATCCACGTTGCAGGTCTGCACCAGCAACTCGGGCAGGGCCGAGCCGGTGAGCGCGAGAGAACAGTCCTGGCGCGGCACCGGGTAGACGCCCGGGCTCACCTGAAGTTGCGCCGCCAGGCCGTCCGCTCGACCGCCGCGCAGGCCGTCCTCCACCAGGAACTCGCTGCGTGCGAGCCGGGCCACGAGCCCGCCCCCGGGCAGCGGCTCCCAGCGGTTGGGCTCGGGAGGCACTGGAATGCCGCGGTCGGCCAGCCAGGCGGCTGCGCCGGGGCCCTTGATGCCCATGCGCGGCAGGAAGGACAGGTCGCACACGCCGAGCACGCCGGCCCAGCCGTGCTGTTCGTCCCGGAGGCGCAGCGCCACCGGCATGCCGTGCAGCACCTCCAGTCTGGGATGCAGCCTTGCGAGGGCGTGGGAGAGCGGGCTCGCGCGCATGCGGATCAGTCCGTGACCTTCTGGCGGTCTCCCGCCGGGTCGTAGAAGGGGAGGGCCACCACGCGGGCCTGCACCATGGTGCCGCCCTCAGCGCGGATGAAGAAGGGCGTGCCCTCGGCGGTCATGTCGGGCTCGAGGAAGGCAAGGCCCACGTGCGCGCCGACGGCCTCGCTGAAGGCCACGCTGGTGACACGGCCGGCGATGCGGCCGTCACGGATCACGAGGTGGCACTCCTTTGGAGCCGCCGCGCCTGCAGCCTCGAGGCGGAAGCCGGCAAGCTTCTGCCGCAGGCCGCGCCGGCGCACGATGTCCACCGATCGCTGGCCCACGAAGAAAGGCTTGTCCATCTTCACGGCCCATTCGAGCCCGGCCTCGTCGGGCTGGGTGAGGCCGTCGGTGTCCTGGCCGATGATGATGTGACCCTTCTCAAGGCGCAGCAGGCGCTGGGCCTCCACGCCGAAGGGGCGGATGCGATGCGCCGCGCCGGCCTCCATGAGGGCGTCCCAGACGTGGCCGGCGCGATCGGCCGGCACGTGGATCTCGTAACCCAGCTCGCCCACGAAACCCACGCGCATGATGCGCGCGGGGACCCCCGCCACCTCCGCCTGCCGGACCCCCAGGTAAGGGAACGCCGCGGCGGACAGGTCGAGGGACGTGAGCGCCCTCAGCACCGCGCGCGACCCGGGGCCGGCCAGGTTCATGGCGGCGAAGGCCCCGGTGGCGTTGACGATGCCGATCTCCAGGTTCCACTGCGCGTTCCAGCGCTGCAACTCGCGGTACACCACTGCCGCGCCGGTGGTGGTGGTGGTGAAGTAGAAATGGTGATCGGCCAGCCTGGCCACCACGCCATCGTCGATCACCACGCCGGATTCGTCGAGCATCACGGCATAGCGCGTCATTCCCACCTTGAGGCCGGCGAACTTCGCCGTGTAGATGCGCTCCAGGAAGGCGCCGGCATCCGGGCCGTAGAGCTCCATCTTCCCCAGCGTGCCCACGTCGATCAGGCCCACGCCCGTGCGCACGGCACGCGCTTCCTCGCGCACGATCTCCGACTTGCGCATGCCGGGCACTGCGTAGTGATCGGGCCGCAGCCAGGGCCCCGCCTGCATCCATACCGCGCCCAGCCCCGCGTGGCGGGAATGCAGCGGCGTCTCGCGGTGGGGGCTGAAGCCGCGGCCGGCCAGGTGCGACAGCGGCACGGGGTGGAAGAACGGCCGCGCGGTGGTGGTGCCCACCTCGCCGGGCGTGGCGCCGCGGATGCGTGCCAGCAGCCGGATGGCGTTCATGTTGGAGTGCTTGCCCTGGGAGGGCCCCATGCCCACCGTGGAGAAGCGCTTGAGCAGTTCGATGTTGTCGAAGCCCTCGGCGGCGGCATTGAAGAAGTCCTTCACCTGCAGGTCTTCGTCGAAATCCACGAAGTCGCGGCCTGCCGGGTGCCGCACGATGGGCCAGGGATGGGACGGGCAGTCCGGCTCGCGGGCCACTGCCGGGGGCACCTGGACGCCGAACCCCAGGAAGCGCGCCGCCTCGAGGCCCGCGCGCTCGCCGTCGGCCAGTCTGCCCTGCAGGGAGAACACCCCGTTCACCCGGCCGGCCGCGAACACGCCTTCGGGAAGCGTGCCGGGCACGAACTGTTGAACACCCTCGTCGAAGCGCATCTTCGTGCCCGCCTGGTAGAGCAGCGCCGCGGCGGGCGCCCAGCCCGTGCTGGTCACCAGCCCGTCGCAGGCCACGGTGACGGGGGAGGCGCTGTCGGCATTGCCCTTGCCGTCCCATGGGCAGACGACCACCTCGGTCAGCCGCCCGCCTCGTCCGCGGGCCTCGAACACGCAGTGGCCACGAAGCACCTGGATGCCGCGCTCCTTCACCCGCTCCGCCAGCCCGGAGGCCTCGCCTTCCGCGCGCAGGTCCACCACCGGACCCACGGCCACGCCGACGGCCAGCAGGTCAAGAGCGGCTCGGTAGCCATCGGCGTTGGCGGTGAGGACCACGGCCTTGTCCATGGGCTTGACGGCATAGCGGTGGATGAGCCGCTGGGCGGCCGAGGCGAGCATCACGCCCGGCAGGTCGTTGTTGCGGAACACGGCCGGCTGCTCGAACACGCCGCCGGCCACCACGGTGGCGCGGGCGCGCAGCTTTGTCATCCGCACCGCATCCACCAGGGGAATCCAGTGGTCGGTGTACCAGCCCGCGGCCAGGGTTCCCGCGCGCACCGACACGTTGGGCAGGGCGGCAAGCTCGGCCTCCAGTGCGCGCAGCCGCTCCAGCGGCTCGTCGCCGCCACCGCGCTGCCAGCCCAGCGAACCGCCGATGCGCGCGTTCTCGTCCACCAGCACCACCCGCGCCCCGGCGCGCCCGGCCGCGAGCGCCGCAGCCATGCCCGAGGGGCCGGCGCCCACCACCAGCACGTCCGCGAAGTCGTAGCGCTTGGGCGTGCGCACGTGGGGCGCATCGAAGTCCAGCCTTCCCAGGCCAGTGATGCGCCGGAAGAAACGCTCCCAGAAGGGGAATAGCGCACGGGGCCGGTGGAAGGCCTTGTAGTAGAACCCCACGGGGAGGAAAACGCCGACCCGGTCGAGCAGACGCGCGCGATCGGCATCCACGCCGCCCATGGTGTTGACGGCCCGCAGGTCCATGCCTGCCTCGAGCGGCTCCACGTCGGCGCGCAGGTTGAGGCGCGCACCCCACTGCATGAGCGTGTTGACGTCGTGATTGGCAAGTGAGAGCAACCCGCGCGGACGGTGGTACTTGAAACTGCGCCCCAGCACGCGCACGCCCGCCGCCCAGAGGGCGGCCGAGGGCACGTCTCCGGCAAACCCCTGGAAGGCTCGCCCCTCGAAACTGAAATCCACAGGCCGGGATCGGTCTATCCACTCGCCCGCCACTGGAGGCAGGCGGAACGAACAGGGCTTCGCGGTAGCCTCGGCAACCCCGGCAAGCGCCCGGGACCGCTCCGGCGCGCTCACCGCGGCTCCTCCCCGGGCAGCCAGGTGCGCAGCACCCGGTCGGCCACGGTGTCGCGCTCGGCCAGGAACCAGGTGCCGCTGGCGAGGTGGTACCACCATTCCACCTTCACACCGGGGATGCCGGAGCGGTTGAACACGTAGTCAGCCCATTGCGTGTCGCTGCAGCCCGAGGGGTCGGGCATGGGGCGCTCCTCGCCGCCATAGACGAACTCGGATACCGGGCGCGGCCCGTTCACCGGACAGACGAGGATCTTCATCAGTGCCCCACGGAGGCGGCGCCCTTCTCGCCCGTCAGTTCATAGCGGGCGAAGCGCGACAGGTTGAAAGCCTTGATGAGGTCGTGGTCGCGGCCGTTGGCCACTGTCCAAGACATGGTCTTGCCGCACACGGGCGTTGCCTTGAAGCCCCAGGTCCCCCAGCCGGCGT
>JBIIUM010000273.1:0-3843 GCA_044339985.1 Burkholderiales bacterium
CATGATGCCGCCTCAGCCGCACGTCTCCGACGCGGACGCCCATGCCCTCGCGGAGCTGGTGATGTCGCTGAAGTAGACCTGGCGGCCCGGCCGGCGCGAGGGATGTCGCGATGGGCAGCGCGCGAAGGCGCCGCGCCTATTGCCGCACGCCGCGCCAGCACGAGACCTCGCGCAGCCAGTCATCCCGCTTCAGCCGCCTGGGGCCGAGGGGTTTGGCACTGTCGGCTTCCCATCCATAGTTGCCACGGAACTCGGTGGCATCCTCGTCGAACTGGATGATCATGCCGCCCGTGCCGTGCTCGCCGTATTCGTCGTGCCAGGTGCACTGGACGGCATCGTCCGGAAGCAACTTGCAGTCGTCGAGGGTCCCCCTCATGTCGGACGTCGCCGAGTCCTCTCGGGAGAGACGGATGTATTCGCCCGCCAGCTTCCCCTGGGCATCCACCGACAGGCGTGTCAGGGCCATGCCGAAGTTGCAAACATGCCCGGTGAAGGCGCCGGAATAGCGCGAGACCCCTGCTTTCGCCGGGCCAGGCCGGGCCATCACCATCGTGGGCAGGCGCGGCACGATCGCGCCATCGGCGCCGTAGCGCCAGCACTGCTCGGTGCCGTTCACCACCGCGCAGGTGCGGCCGTTGCTCACGGCGACTGCCGTGACACCACGCTCCAGAACCTTCACGGGGGTGGGCACGCGGCCCTGGGGCGGTCCGTGGCCGATCTGCCCGAGATCGTTGTCACCCCAGCAGTAGAGCGCGGCATCCACGATGGCGCAGGTGTGCTGCGAGTACCGGCTGCCGCTGTCCGCCGCCACGGCGCCGATGGCGCCGCGCAGGACCCGCGCCGGCTGGGTGACGTGGGGCGGCGAGTGGATGTTGCGTTCGCCCAGCCCTAGGGCATCCTCGTTCTTCCCCCAGCAGTGCAGGCCGTCCCCGACCACGGCGCAGGTGTAGTCGCCACCGGCCGATACCGCGGTCACGCCCCCGGCGAAGACCTGCACGGGCTCGGGCACGGGCTCGCCCGAGATGCCGTTGCCAATCTGGCCATGGTAGTTGTACCCCCAGCAGAAGAGGCCGCCGTCCACGATGGCGCAGGTGTGATTCTCGCCCGCGGACACCGCGCTCACGCCCCTGGCGATCACGGTGGCGGGTTGATCCAGAACGGATGCCTGCGAAGCGCGCCCGATCTGGTTGTAATTGTTTCTGCCCCAGCACCGCAGGCCGCCGTCCACCACTGCGCAGGCGTGGGCCCCGCCGATCGACACCCCCGTGACGCCACGGGCGATGATCCGGGCAGGGCGTGCCGCGCGCCGGGCGTCACCCTTGGCATCCTCCTCCGGCGGATGAAACCTGACGCGGCCCCAGCAGTGCAGCGCACCCGCGACGATGGCGCAGCTGTAATGACCCAGCGGAATCTGCTCAGGTCAGGCCGCTAAGGCGAATGTGTAGGCTCAATGAGTATGAAAGTGCATCACAGAATAGAAGGAAATCGTGGTCTGTCCCCTTTTATTACGTATTCCGTGCGGTTGGATGTGGCGAGATGGATATTGTAGGACCGACTACTGATTTCGAGTTATCAACCAATACCATAAAAGTTTTGAAACAACTAGAACAAGAAAGAGCCCGACAAATTGAACCGTTTTGCTTTGAAATACTTTGTATTTATAAACAAATAATTTTTGTATAGTTATTAGAAATAATATAACGACGAATAATGAAATGCAAAAAATGACAATTTTTAAATTTATCGGATATATATTTGAAAACAAGTATAAATTACCGACTGCGAATCCAATTAGCAAAAACACTCCAATAACCCTGAGCGCAAGCGGGTACTTCGGTTTTGGTATAGTAGGTTTACATTCCATAGTTACAAATGTCACATTGTTTCTTACACATTTGGCTCGCTTTTGAACATTGAGCAATTAAATAAGCTTCTCCAAGACCACCTGCAGCTGAACATGCCGCTAAACATGCCGGTGATGCAGCGCCACCTGATGCTAATGTGCAAGCAGCGCTGCAGAAGAGAACTTCAGTCGTTATACCCCCTGTCCATGCAGCAAACTTGCATTTGCTTTCAAAATCGTCACATTTTTGTTTGCAGCTACTATCAGGCTCTATTGTCCAGGTAGAGGGTGGAAAAGGAACACCAGGCTCTGGACCGAAGGGTCCCCACGATTCCAGTCCAAGTGGGTCGCGCATCAAGACCGGATTCCCATCCACATACCCATAAACATTAACCCCCCCCTCCAACCCAATCGGATCCTCACTCACAAACCGCTTCAGCACTGCATCGTAGGCTCAATGAGTATGACAGTGCATCACAGAATAGCAGGCAATCGTGGTCTGTCCCTTATTATTCCCTCGATCCTGTTAACCATAGTCTTTGCAGAAGACACTAGCCGCTTGTCTTTGGCTTGAACTACTTTCCGATACTCGACCAATGAATCTTTGTATCTCGATTGATCGAACAATACATTCGCCAAGTTTAATGTCAGTTGAGGCTTTTCTCTGCCCGCGATCGCGATTGCTTTACGGAAATACCGCTCTGCCATCCGTGGCCTGCTAAGCTCACTGTAGCAGTTTCCGAGGGCCCACAACGCTTCCCAGTCATCGGGACGTGACTTCAAAGACCGTCGGAATGCTTCCTTTGCTATCTCAAAATGCCGCAGTCTGTATGCAATATCGCCGACGCAATACCAAGCGTGATTGCCTTCCGAAGAAAACGGCGCCCTTAGGCGAAAAAGGTTCGAATCGATCAATGCGTTGAGAGCGGCAGAGTACCGACGACGTTTTGTGAGCGAATAGATGAGTTCAAACGGGTCGGACAATGCAGGCCTCTCTTCGAGGTGACGTTTCTTGGCTTCTAGTCAAATTCGCGTGGTGGGTTTAACGTCCAACACGCCAAGTCATCTGGGTAAGCCAAGCAATACTCATTCACGATATCCCAAATCACAAGTGGTTCGCAAAATGCGCGGGGCCCGCCCGGCGTCCGAATCGGCCTCTTCGGGACGCGACTGTGCTCCTCACCCTCGGGATGCTTGACGTTTCTTTCCCTGTCACCAGAAGGTTTGCGATGTTCCGGCGGCTCACGCTTATTCGGGTTCGGTGGAGTTTTGTACTTGTCATTCTTAGCCTCACCAAGTGGATCCAGATAGCTAATCGGGTTCCCACCCACAAACCCATAGGTATTGACCCCCCCCTCCAACCCAATCGGATCCTCACTCACAAACCGCTTCAGCACCGCATCGTAGTACCTCGCCCGGTAGTAATACAGGCCCGTGGCGTCGTTCTCCCGCGCGGTGTACTGGCTGGCGTTGCCCTCCTGCGCGCCGCTGGCCTGGCTCTGGCCGTAGGGGCTGTAGGCGTAGCGGGTCACTACGCTCTGGTCTTCCTTCGCCAGGGCGATCACGCTGCCCAGGGCGTCCGTCAAAAAACTCCGCTCCCCCGCCTGGGTGTAGCGGGCGATCATCTCGTCGATGCCCACACCGGTGAGCAGGGTGGCGTTGCCGTTGGCGTCTTCGCGCAGCTCGCCCAGGGCCTGCACGCCGTCGTAGACGTAGCGGGTGCTCTGGCCGTTCACCCGCCGCTCGCTGCGCCGGCCCAGGGGGTCGTAGCTGAAGCTCGCCTCCACCCCCGGGGCGCTCAGGCTGGTGAGCCGCCCGCGGGTGTCCCAGCCGTAGGTGGTGGTGTCGGTGGGGGTGGCGCGGTTTTGCTTGGTGATGAGCTGGCCGCTGGCGTTGTAGCCCAGGTCGTAGGTCTTGGCCTGGGGGGTGCCGGGCTCCAGGGTGATCTGCGTCATGCGGTTGGCCGCGTCGTAGCTCGCCTCGAAGGGCGTCTCGGGCAC
>JBIIUM010000008.1:0-39542 GCA_044339985.1 Burkholderiales bacterium
ACGCTCTTTAACAGAAAGAACAGCCGATAGGTGTGGGCGCCTGGTGGGTGTAGGGCATGCTTTGGTGTCATTTAGGCGATGAGTCTAGGTGGTGTTGTGGCGTGTCTGATCTGGCCTGGGTGCTCGCACTGATGGAAGTAACGTCAAGCGAGAGTTGAGTTTTGGAATTGCAGAGATTGAACTGAAGAGTTTGATCCTGGCTCAGATTGAACGCTGGCGGCATGCTTTACACATGCAAGTCGAGCGGCAGCGCGGGGGCAACCCTGGCGGCGAGCGGCGAACGGGTGAGTAATGCATCGGAACGTGTCCTTGAGTGGGGGATAACCCAGCGAAAGTTGGGCTAATACCGCATGAACTCTGAGGAGCAAAGCGGGGGACCGTAAGGCCTCGCGCTTGGGGAGCGGCCGATGTCCGATTAGCTAGTTGGTGGGGTAAAGGCTTACCAAGGCGACGATCGGTAGCTGGTCTGAGAGGATGATCAGCCACACTGGGACTGAGACACGGCCCAGACTCCTACGGGAGGCAGCAGTGGGGAATTTTGGACAATGGGGGCAACCCTGATCCAGCCATGCCGCGTGAGTGAAGAAGGCCTTCGGGTTGTAAAGCTCTTTCGGACGGAACGAAATTGCCCTGGATAACACCTGGGGTAGATGACGGTACCGTAAGAAGAAGCACCGGCTAACTACGTGCCAGCAGCCGCGGTAATACGTAGGGTGCGAGCGTTAATCGGAATTACTGGGCGTAAAGCGTGCGCAGGCGGTTTCGTAAGCTGGAGGTGAAATCCCCGGGCTTAACCTGGGAACGGCCTTCAGGACTGCGAGGCTTGAGTACGGCAGAGGGAGGTGGAATTCCGCGTGTAGCAGTGAAATGCGTAGATATGCGGAGGAACACCGATGGCGAAGGCAGCCTCCTGGGCCGATACTGACGCTCATGCACGAAAGCGTGGGGAGCAAACAGGATTAGATACCCTGGTAGTCCACGCCCTAAACGATGTCGACTAGGTGTTGGGAGAGGAGACTTTCTTGGTACCGTAGCTAACGCGTGAAGTCGACCGCCTGGGGAGTACGGCCGCAAGGTTAAAACTCAAAGGAATTGACGGGGACCCGCACAAGCGGTGGATGATGTGGATTAATTCGATGCAACGCGAAAAACCTTACCTACCCTTGACATGCCCGGAACCCTGGTGAGAGCTGGGGGTGCCCGAAAGGGAGCCGGGGCACAGGTGCTGCATGGCTGTCGTCAGCTCGTGTCGTGAGATGTTGGGTTAAGTCCCGCAACGAGCGCAACCCTTGCCGCTAATTGCCATCATTTAGTTGGGCACTTTAGCGGGACTGCCGGTGACAAACCGGAGGAAGGTGGGGATGACGTCAAGTCCTCATGGCCCTTATGGGTAGGGCTTCACACGTCATACAATGGCGCATACAGAGGGCTGCGAACCCGCGAGGGGGAGCCAATCCCAGAAAGTGCGTCGTAGTCCGGATTGCAGTCTGCAACTCGACTGCATGAAGTCGGAATCGCTAGTAATCGCGGATCAGCATGTCGCGGTGAATACGTTCCCGGGTCTTGTACACACCGCCCGTCACACCATGGGAGTGGGGTTCACCAGAAGCAGGTAGCCTAACCGCAAGGAGGGCGCCTACCACGGTGAGCTTCATGACTGGGGTGAAGTCGTAACAAGGTAGCCGTATCGGAAGGTGCGGCTGGATCACCTCCTTTCAAAGAGAAAGCCCTGCGCCAGTGCCTGCGCGGGTGTCCACAACCTATCGGCTGTCCACTGGGTCTGTAGCTCAGTTGGTCAGAGCACACGCTTGATAAGCGTGGGGTCGTTGGTTCAAATCCAACCAGACCCACCACGGGATGAGAAGTTTGAGTGGGGGCAGTGTGGTTGCGATGCGAGGAGGGGCTGTAGCTCAGTTGGGAGAGCACCTGCTTTGCAAGCAGGGGGTCGTCGGTTCGATCCCGTCCAGCTCCACCAACTTTGCGGGCAAGGCAGTGCAGAGCGATCAGCAATGATGCTTGATGGGTGCGTGGCGGGTGATACGCGCTGCAGGCGACATTGCTGATGGCTCGGAGCGGTCTCCGGAGGGTGTTGTGCCGGATAGTTGTTCTGAGGCGGAGTTCTTTAACAATTCGGAAGGTGTGAAGTCGTCTGTCCCGAGGTGGGGGGCATGGTTTTGTTCGCAAGGACGCAATCAGGCAACTGCATCGTCAAGGACAGACGTCTGGGTAAACGAGATTGCATCGTCGATGCGCTGGCAGTGGTTAGGCTGGGGTATCGATGAGGCACAAGCGCACTCAACAGCAGCAAGCGATGGAGAGTCGACTCCAATGGTGCTGTGGCCGAGGTTTGGCTGCATCGCTATAGGATCAAGCGACGAAGTGCATGTGGTGGATGCCTTGGCGATTACAGGCGATGAAGGACGTGGCAGCCTGCGAAAAGCTGCGGGGAGCCGGCAAACAGGCTTTGATCCGCAGATGTCCGAATGGGGAAACCCGGCCCGCAAGGGTCACTGGCGACTGAATCCATAGGTCGCACAGAGCGAACGCGGCGAACTGAAACATCTCAGTAGCTGCAGGAAGAGAAATCAACCGAGATTCCGGCAGTAGTGGCGAGCGAACCCGGAGAAGCCTTCACGATTTAGCCATCGAGTTAGCGGAACGGTCTGGAAAGTCCGGCCATAGCGTGGTGATAGCCCCGTACGCGAAAACGAGGTGGTGGAACTAAGCGTGAGAGAAGTAGGGCGGGACACGTGAAATCCTGTCCGAAGATGGGGGGACCATCCTCCAAGGCTAAATACTCGTAATCGACCGATAGTGAACCAGTACCGTGAGGGAAAGGCGAAAAGAACCCCGGGAGGGGAGTGAAATAGATCCTGAAACCGCATGCATACAAACAGTCGGAGCCCGCGAGGGTGACGGCGTACCTTTTGTATAATGGGTCAGCGACTTACGTTCAGTTGCAAGCTTAACCGCATAGGGAAGGCGAAGCGAAAGCGAGTCCGAACAGGGCGAGTCAGTAGCTGGGCGTAGACCCGAAACCGGATGATCTACCCATGGCCAGGGTGAAGGTGGGGTAACGCTCACTGGAGGCCCGAACCCACTAACGTTGAAAAGTTAGGGGATGAGCTGTGGGTAGGGGTGAAAGGCTAAACAAATCCGGAAATAGCTGGTTCTCTCCGAAAGCTATTTAGGTAGCGCCTCGTGTATCACTCCTGGGGGTAGAGCACTGTCATGGCTAGGGGGCCGTTCTAGGCTTACCAAACCATAGCAAACTCCGAATACCGGGAAGTGTAAGCACGGGAGACAGACATCGGGTGCTAACGTCCGATGTCAAGAGGGAAACAACCCAGACCGCCGGCTAAGGTCCCAAATGACACGCTAAGTGGAAAACGAAGTGGGAAGGCTTAGACAGCCAGGAGGTTGGCTTAGAAGCAGCCACCCTTTAAAGAAAGCGTAATAGCTCACTGGTCGAGTCGTCCTGCGCGGAAGATGTAACGGGGCTGTAAGCGTGTAACCGAAGCCGCGGGTGCATGAGCAATCATGCGCGGTAGGAGAGCGTTCCGTAGGCCTGCGAAGGTGTTCCGGAAGGAATGCTGGAGGTATCGGAAGTGCGAATGCTGACATGAGTAGCGATAAACGGTGTGAAAAGCACCGTCGCCGAAAGCCCAAGGTTTCCTGCGCAACGTTCATCGACGCAGGGTGAGTCGGCCCCTAAGGTGAGGGCGAAAGCCGTAGCTGATGGGAAACGGGTCAATATTCCCGTACCGGCCTTGAATGCGATGGGGGGACGAAGAAGGTTAGGCCAGCCGGGTGTTGGATGTCCCGGTTCAAGCCAGTAGGCATGCCTGGTAGGCAAATCCGCCGGGCTTAGCCGAGAGGTGATAACGAGGTCCTTCGGGACCGAAGTGGTCGATACCCCGCTTCCAGGAAAAGCCTCTAAGCTTCAGTTCAAGGCTGACCGTACCGCAAACCGACACAGGTGGGCAGGGTGAGAATCCTAAGGCGCTTGAGAGAACTCGGGAGAAGGAACTCGGCAAATTAGCACCGTAACTTCGGGATAAGGTGCGCCCCGGTAGGTTGTAGCGCCTCGCGCGTGAAGGCCGATGGGGTTGCAGATAAATGGTGGCTGCGACTGTTTAATAAAAACACAGCACTCTGCAAACACGATGAGTGGACGTATAGGGTGTGACGCCTGCCCGGTGCCGGAAGGTTAAGTGATGGGGTGCAAGCTCTTGATCGAAGCCCCGGTAAACGGCGGCCGTAACTATAACGGTCCTAAGGTAGCGAAATTCCTTGTCGGGTAAGTTCCGACCTGCACGAATGGCGTAACGATGGCCACACTGTCTCCTCCCGAGACTCAGCGAAGTTGAAGTGTTTGTGATGATGCAATCTACCCGCGGCTAGACGGAAAGACCCCATGAACCTTTACTGTAGCTTTGCATTGGACTGTGACGGGATCTGTGTAGGATAGGTGGGAGGCGTTGAAGGGCGGTCGCTAGATCGCCTGGAGCCGACGTTGAAATACCACCCTGATGTCGTTGCGGTTCTAACCTTGCTCCCTGAATCGGGAGCGGGGACCGTGCATGGTAGGCAGTTTGACTGGGGCGGTCTCCTCCCAAAGGGTAACGGAGGAGTGCGAAGGTACGCTAGGGACGGTCGGACATCGTCTCGATAGTGCAATGGCAAAAGCGTGCTTGACTGCGAGACTGACAAGTCGAGCAGGTGCGAAAGCAGGTCATAGTGATCCGGTGGTTCTGTATGGAAGGGCCATCGCTCAACGGATAAAAGGTACTCTGGGGATAACAGGCTGATTCCTCCCAAGAGTTCACATCGACGGGGGAGTTTGGCACCTCGATGTCGGCTCATCACATCCTGGGGCTGTAGCCGGTCCCAAGGGTATGGCTGTTCGCCATTTAAAGTGGTACGTGAGCTGGGTTTAAAACGTCGTGAGACAGTTTGGTCCCTATCTGCCGTGGGCGTTGGAAGTTTGAGGGGGGCTGCTCCTAGTACGAGAGGACCGGAGTGGACGTGCCTCTGGTGTACCGGTTATGACGCCAGTCGTATCGCCGGGTAGCTAAGCACGGAAGAGATAACCGCTGAAAGCATCTAAGCGGGAAACTCGCCTCAAGATGAGACTTCCCCGGGGACTCGATCCCCTTGAAGGGTCGTCCTAGACCAGGACGTCGATAGGCCGGGTGTGGAAGGCGAGTGATCGCCGCAGCTAACCGGTACTAATTGCCCGTAAGGCTTGATCCTATAGCGCTGCAGCTGCCTGAATCGCGCTTGAAGCCTCAACGCAATCTCATTTCACCCATCACACCTTCCGATCCACGAGCCGATGCGCGCATCCGTGCGCTACCCCGGCTCCCGAAGCCTTCGCCTTGCGGCCATAGCGTCTCGGAACCACCCCTTCCCATCCCGAACAGGACCGTGAAACGAGACCGCGCCAATGATAGTGCGGAGCTCCCGTGCGAAAGTAGGTCACCGCAAGGCTTCCCCTTACCAACAAAAGCCCTCCTCAAGAGGGCTTTTGTGTTTCTGCTAACCGCTTCCGCATCTTGCAAACTGCCGCTCTCATCCGTTCTGCTCGTCATTGAACAGGTCGAATTGCCGCGGGGGGCCGGCGGAGCGCTGGCTTGAACGCCGCCGCGCGGGCCCTTCCCGCGCAGGGTTGCGGCTTCCATGGCGCACGTACACCGCGAGAGCCTGCTCGCGTACCGCAGCTTGGCTTCGTACCGCGTGCATGCGATCGCGCGCGGCGCGCGTGGACGTTTCCAAGTCGACAACAGGCCCCGGATAGTCCACGCCGATGCGAACCCCAAACTGCATCTGCACAGCGGGTGGCATGGTCCAAGGCTCGAACAGCCAGTCAGCGGGCACACTCGCCAGCTCAGGAATCCAGCGCCGGACGAAGTCCCCGCGTGGGTCCTGGTCTCGCGCCTGTTTCACGGGGTTGTAGATGCGCACCGTGTTGATGCCCGTCGTGCCCGACTGCATTTGCACCTGGGGGTAATGGATACCGGGTTCGTAATCCAGGAATTCTCGCGCCAGGTGCAGCGCCGGCTCTCGCCAGTGCAGCCAGAGCTGATAGGACGCAAAGCTCACCAGCATGGCGCGCATGCGGAAATTGATCCACCCCGTCGCAGCAAGCTTTCGCATGCACGCGTCCACGAAGGGATAGCCCGTCTCGCCCCGCCGCCAGGCCTCCAACCGACCTGGGGACGTACCCGGCTCCCGCAGGCCGTCGTAGCCGCGGTGCAGGTTCTCGTACTCGATGCGCGGCTCGGACTCGAGTTTCTGGATGAAGTGGCAGTGCCAATGGAGCCGGGACTCGAAAGACCTGAGCGAGGCGAGTAACAGGCCAGGACGCAGCGAAGGGTCAAGAGCCTGCAGCATCGACCGTCGCGTCCAGAGCGCTTGAGCAGTTTCCCTCACCGAGATGGTGCCGAACGCGAGGTGGGGGCTGAGCCGTGAACACTCATCCTCCGCCGACAGCGGGCTCGACATGGCGGTACGGTAGTGGGTGCCTCGGCCCGCAAGGAAGGACTCGAGCAGCGATACGCCGCAAAGCCGACCGCCGCGCTGCCGTTCGCCTTTGTCGGTGCCGGCCGACAAAACCTCGAGGGTGGAACACTGCAGCGGTGCTTCGTGCGGGTCGCAACCCAGGGCCGGCGTGATTCGCCCAGGCGCTGCCACCACAGGGTTGCTCATGCGCCGATCCCACTCCGCGCTCCAGCCATCGCGATCGCGCAGGCCGCGAACAACCCCGTTACCGGGCAATTCCGTCCATTCCACGCCGACAATGCGGCACCATGCCCGTACCCGGCGGTCTCGCGCGAAGCTTGCGCCATTGCCAGTTTCTTCGTGACTCCACAGCCGCACGCGGCCAAGATTGGCCAACAGCGCATCAAGCACCCCGGGCATCGTGCCCGTAACAACCCGAAGCCGCACGCCCCGCGCCCGCAGCGCGCCGTCCAGTTCGGACAAACACTCCCGCGCAAACGCCGCGTGCTGCGCCGATGCATCGGGCTGTACCGCCAAGTCGGGCTCCAGCACGTAAAGCGGGAACACCGGGCCGCGCGCTGCGGCAAGGGCTAGCGGCGCATGATCCTCAACGCGCAGGTCGCGCTTGAACCAGACGATCTCGTTCATCACATCGGCCTTCTCCGTCCGTGAGACTCGTACCACCGGACCGCGTTCCGGCATCTCGACGGGCTCCAACCGCCGGCGTACGCTCTTGCAAAAGAGTCGAGGGGCTACCCATGGAACCCGAGGAAACACCCCGGTCGCGCATGCGACGCAGGCTGTTGCTGGTCAGCCCACTGCTAGCCTCGTGCAGTACCCAGCAGGTGATCAATGTGGCTCTTTCGAAAGATCCGCAGGCCGCAGCGCGCGCCATGGCAGAGAGCCAGGTGGAGGTCTACAAGCGCAATCCACAGGCGCTGGTGAACGACTTCAACCGTATCACCGAGGAGGTTGGGCGGCTGTTCACCGCGCTCAAGGGGGAGAGCGCCAAGCGCTGGGGCAAGACCGAGGCCGAAACTCTGCCCGGCCCGAAGCGCTATGTGAAGTACTCCGAGCGCTACCGCAACCGCGTGGTGGTGGATTACGAGTCCTACACCATCAAGGTGGAACACCTGGACGAGACCGACGTGGCGGCAAGGCTTCGCTCGGCCATCGTGGTCACGCTGCTCACCCCGGAGGATCCAGCCCGGGTGGACATGTTTTCCGACCGCGATGTGGCGCTGGACGGCAAGCCCTTCCTTCAGGAGTTGGTGGTAGACCAGGACCAGAAGCCCCTGCGAAACCGCGCCGACGTGGAGCGCTATGCCCAGTATCTGGTCACGCGCCGGATGCAACGGCGATCCATCGTTGTGGACGGCGCCAACGTGGGCATCGTTTTCGTGGAGTTCGACATGGTGGGAGCGGCCCAGGTGCGATCCACCCAGGCAAAGGCACCGCCCGCGCCGGAAGTGCCGGGGAGGCCGCCTGGCGCACCGCCTGCGCCCAAGGCACCCATTGCGAAAGCACCCACGGAGAAGGCGCCTTCCGACAAGACTCCCGACCCCCAGGCCGGCCTGCGCACCGACCCCAACTATTACGCCGCAAGCGACCGGATCGCCCCCAAATTCCTGCCCATGGTGGATCGTTTTGCACAAGCCGCCAGGGTGGACCCGGCGCTAGTGCTGGGCGTGATCTTCCAGGAAAGCCGCTTCAATCCCTATGCCGTGTCGCCCGCCGGAGCTTGCGGCCTGATGCAGTTAGTGCCCTCGAGCGGCGGCCTGGACGCCTATCGGCGCGCAAGGGGAGAGTCCGTCCCGCCCACGCGCGAGTTCCTGATGGACCCCTCCAACAACATCGAGCTGGGAACCACCTACCTCAACATCCTGCTGTTCGAGCAGTGGATGCGCGGCGTGACCAACCTTGCCGCCCGTGACTACTGCGCCACCGCCGCCTACAACACCGGTCCCGGCAATGTGGCCCGGGCGTTCACCGGGACCAGTCGAAAACTGGATGCCGCCCGTGACCGCGCCAACGGCATGACGCCGGATGCGTTGTTCGACTTCCTGCGCGCCAACCTTCCCTATGAGGAGACCCGCGACTACCTCCCGCGCGTATCCTCGGCCCGCTTGCACTACCAGCGAAAGTTTTATGCAGCCCGCGGTTTTGCAACCGGACTCGGGTGACGTGATGGGGCATCGATGCTGCGCAACCGGCCCCGCCTGCCAGTGGGTCATCAGCGCCAATTTCCGAGCCGCGTCCTGAGCCACGCTGCGGCCAGGCCGTAGCCGATCCCCTTTCGAGGGGAAGAGCGGTCATCTCCGGTACAGCCGCATCCGGCGCCCGCACGGTCCCGGCGCCGGGGCGAGCGCCACGGAGCGCGATCCGCATCCTGCCTCGCCTGGACGGCTGCCGCCCCCGTGGCGCCTCTAGTACCATCGGATCGTGTGCGGCATGTCCTGCCGCCTCCCGCTGAAGGAAATCCAATGCCCGCTCCTCGCTGTCTGCTCGCCCGCCTGCTGGCCGGCGCAGCCCTCGTCTTCGCATCCCACGTGCCCCTGGCCCAGGAACCCGTGCGCGGCGGCACCATGACCATGGTGGTGCAGCCCGAGCCGCCCACCCTGGTATCGGCCTTCAACTCCGCCGCGCCCATCGGCGTCGTCTCCACCAAGATCCTTGAAGGTCTGCTCACCTACGACTTCGACATGAACCCGAAGCCCGTGCTGGCCGAGACCTGGAAGGTCAGCCCCGACGGCAAGACCATCACCTTCAACCTGCGCAAGGGCGTGAAGTGGCACGATGGCCGCGACTTCACCGCGGCGGATGTGCAGTTCTCCGTCATGAAGGTGTGGAAAGAACTGCACCCACGGGGCCGCTCCACCTTCGCCAAGGTCACGGCTGTGGAGACACCTGCGCCGCATGTGGCCATCCTCAAGCTGTCCGAGCCCTCGCCCTATCTCATGAGCGCCCTCACCAGTTACGAGGGCCAGGTGCTGCCGAAACATCTCTACGAGGGCACCGACATCGCCCAGAACCCCTACAACAGCAAGCCGGTGGGCACCGGGCCGTTCGTGTTCCGCGAATGGCAGAAGGGCAACTTCGTGCTGCTGGAGCGCAATCCGAATTACTGGGATGCGAAGAAGCCCTATCTTGACAAGCTCGTGCTGCGTTTCATTCCCGACGCCTCGGCGCGGGCCGCGGCCTTCGAGACCGGCGAGGTGCAGCTCGGCGGATTCAGCCCAGTGCCGCTGTCCGACGTGAAGCGCCTGCAGGCCGGCGGGAAGTTCGATGTGGAGACCCGCGGCTACGAGTACCTCGCGCCCATGTTTCTCATGGAGTTCAACCTCGCCAACCCCTATCTCAAGGACAAGCGGGTCCGCCACGCCATTGCCCACAGCATCGACCGCGACCTGCTGGTGAAGACGGTATGGTTTGGCTTCGGCACGCCTGCCACAGGGCCCATTCCCTCCGTGCTCACCCAGTTCTACACCGCCGAGGTGCCCAGGTACCCCTTCGACCCGAAGCGCGCCGAGCAGCTGCTCGACGAGGCCGGCTTCAAGCGCGCCGGCGGCGGGCCGCGCTTCAGGCTCGTGCACGATTACCTGCCCTACGGTTCGGACTACCAGCGCACTGCCGAGTATCTCAAGCAGGCCCTCGGCAAGGTGGGCATCGAGGTGGAACTGCGCGCCCAGGACACGGCGGCTTTCCTCAAGCGCATCTACACCGACAACGACTTCGCCTTCACCATCAACTTCTTCTATGCCCTGCCCGACCCCACCATCGGCGTGCAGCGGATCTACTGGTCGAAGAACATCAAAAAGGGCGTGCCGTTCTCCAATGCCTCGGGCTATGCCGACCCGGAGGCCGACCGCCTCATCGAGGCCATCCAGGTGGAGCCCGATCGGCGCAAGCGCCGCGAGCTGATCAACTCGTTCCAGCGCAAGGTCACCGACGACCTGCCGGTGCTAGACCTGTTCGAGACCCGTTTCTTCACCCTGGCCTCGAAGAAGGTGCAGAACCACACCGCCACGGCCGAGGGCGTCTACGGTTCCTTCGCCAGCGTTTGGCTGGCGAAGTGACGCGCGAAATCGCCCGCTGCCGGCAGCGCTCGTGAGGTCTCGGCTCGCGTGGCTCCTGCGCCGCATGGCGCAGGCGGTGCCCATCGTGCTGGGCATTGCGGTATTCAACTTCGCGCTCCTGCACCTTGCGCCCGGTGATGCCGCCGACGTGCTGGCCGGCGAAGCCGGCGGTGCCACGCCCGAGTACGTGCAGCAGCTGCGCAGCCGTTTCGGCCTCGACCAGCCCCTGCCGTTGCAGCTGGGCCGCTACCTGCTCAACGTGGCGCGGCTCGACCTGGGCTTTTCCTTTCGCCACAACATGCCCGTCTCGGAGCTGATCCTCTCGCGCCTGCCGGCCACGCTGCTGCTCATGGTGAGCGCCATCGCGCTCGCCTTCGGACTGGGCGTGCTGCTGGGCGTGACCGCGGCGCGGCGCGTCAACCGCCTTGCCGACAACCTCATCTCCGTGGTGGCGCTGCTGGTGTATGCCACGCCCATCTTCTGGCTCGGCCTGATGATGATCCTGCTGTTCTCCGTGCGCCTGGGTTTGCTGCCCTCGGGGGGCATGTTCACCGTGGGTGCCGATCTCGTCGGCCTGGCGCGCGCCGCCGACGTGGCTCGCCACCTGATGCTGCCAGCGGTGGCATTGTCGCTGTTCTACACAGCGCTCTACACCCGGCTGATGCGCGCGTCCATGCTCGAGGTGTTCAACCTGGAGTTCGTCACCACCGCCCGGGCCAAGGGGCTGAGCGAACGCACGGTGGCCTGGCGCCACGTGCTGCGTAACGCGCTGCTGCCCATGGTGACCATGCTCGGCCTGCAGACCGGATCGATGCTGGGTGGGTCGGTGCTGGTGGAGACGGTGTTCGGCTGGCCCGGCCTCGGGCGGCTTGCCTTCGAGGCGGTGCTGCAGCGCGATCACAACCTGCTACTGGGCATCCTGCTGCTGTCCTCGGTGCTGGTGGTGGTGGTGAACATGGTGGTGGACATGCTCTACGCGGTGCTCGATCCGCGCATCGAGGCGGCGCCATGAAGGACTTCCTGCGCCGTTTCGCCCGCAACCGCGCCGCCCTGGCCGGCCTGATGGTGCTGTTGCTGGTGACCCTCATGGCGCTGGCGGCGCCCGCGCTCTACCCGGGCGATCCCTGGGACATGGTGGCCGAGCCCTTCCTGCCGCCGGGCTCGCCCGGCTATCCGGCGGGCACCGACATGATGGGCCGCGACATCGCCGCCGGCCTTTTTCACGGCGCGCGCGTGAGCCTGCTCATCGGCATGGTGGCCACCGGCGTGGCGCTGCTGATCGGGGTCGCCGTGGGTGCAGTGGCCGGCTACTTCGGAGGCCTCGCCGAAAACGCGCTCATGCGCCTGACCGAGCTGTTCCAGACCATTCCCGCCTTCCTGTTCGCCATCGTGCTGGTGGCCATCTTCCGCCCCAGCGTCGCCACGGTGGTCCTGGCCATCGGCGTGGTCTCCTGGCCGCCGGTGGCGCGTCTTACCCGGGGCGAGTTCCTCAGCCTGCGCGGCCGCGACTTCGTGCAGGCCTGCGTGGCCTTGGGCATGGGCGATACCCGCATCATCGCCCTGCACGTGCTGCCCAACGCCCTGGCGCCCATCGTGGTGACCGGCTCGCTCATGGTGGCCACGGCCATCCTCACGGAGGCGGGTCTGGCCTTCCTCGGGCTGAGCGACCCCAATGTGATGAGCTGGGGCAGCATCATCGGCGCGGGCCGCGAAGTGCTGCGCACCGCCGCGTGGATCACCGCCCTGCCGGGGCTGGCCATCATGCTCACGGTGCTCGCCATCAACCTGGTGGGCGAAGGCCTCAACGACGCCCTCAACCCGAGGCTGCGCGGGCGATGAACGCACCGCTTCTGGAGGTGCGCGACCTGGTCACCGAGTTTCGCACGCGCGCCGGCGTGCTGCGGGCGGTGGATGGCGTGAGCTTCTCCATCGACGCTGGCGAGACGCTGGCGCTGGTGGGCGAGTCGGGGTGCGGCAAGTCGGTCACAGCCTTCTCGCTCATGCGCCTGATTGCCGATCCGCCCGGGCGCATCGCTGCGGGCCAGGTGTTGTTCGAGGGCCGCGATCTGCTGAAGCTGTCCGAGACCGGCATGCGCGCGGTGCGCGGCGAGCGCATGGCCATGATCTTCCAGGAGCCCATGACCTCGCTCAATCCGGTGATGACGGTGGGCGAGCAGATCGTCGAGGCGATCCGCCAGCACCGCCCGGTGACCCGCCGCGCGGCGCGCGATCGCGCCGTTGCGCTGCTCGAAGAGGTGCGCATCCCTGACGGCGCGCGCCGTTTCGGTGAGTATCCGCACCGCCTCTCGGGCGGCATGCGCCAGCGCGTCATGATCGCCATGGCACTCGCCTGCGAGCCGCGACTGCTGATCGCGGACGAGCCCACCACGGCGCTGGACGTGACCATCCAGGCCCAGGTGCTCGACCTGATCGACGCGCTCAAAGCGCGGCTGGGCATGGCCGTCCTGCTCATCACCCATGACCTGGGCGTGGTGGCCCAGCACGCCCAGCGCGTGGCTGTCATGTACGCCGGCCGCATCGTGGAGGAGGCTGCTGTGGCGGAGCTGTTCTCAGCGCCCCGACACCCCTACACCGAGGGTCTGCTCGCCTCCATTCCGCGGCCTGGCGAAGCCGCGCAGCGCCTGCGCGAGATCCCGGGCCTGGTGCCGTCCCTGGCCGAGATGCCGCCGGGCTGCGCCTTCGCGCCGCGCTGCCACCGTGTTCTGCCGCGCTGCACAGCCGGTCGCCCTGCCATCGAGTCGCACGCGGCTGGCGCGCGTGTGGCCTGCTTCGCTGCAGTGGGGCACAACCATGGATGAGCCGCTGCTGCGGGTCAGCGACCTGCGCATGCACTTTCCGGCGCGCGGCGGCACGGTGCGCGCCGTGGATGGCGTGAGCCTCGCCCTGCGCGCCGGCGAGACGCTGGGCCTGGTGGGTGAGTCGGGCTGCGGCAAGAGCACCCTGGGGCGCACCATCCTGCGCCTGAACCAGCCCACGGCGGGTTCCATACGGCTCGAGGGTACGGAGATCGCCGCGCTGTCGCGCGCGCAGTTGCGGCCGTTGCGCCCGCGCATGCAGATGATCTTCCAGGACCCCAACGCCTCGCTCAACCCGCGCCTCACCGTGGGCCGCATCCTCGAGGAGCCGCTCATCGTGCACCGGCGCGGCACTGCCGCCGAGCGGCGCGAGCGCGTGCTGTGGCTCGTCAAGCGTGTGGGGCTGCGCCCCGAGGCGCTGTCGCGCCACCCGCACGAGTTCTCCGGCGGCCAGCGCCAGCGCATCGGCATTGCCCGTGCCCTTGCTCTGCAACCCCGCCTGGTGATCTGTGACGAGCCGGTGTCGGCGCTGGACGTGTCGGTGCGGGCGCAGGTGATCAACCTGCTGGCCGAGCTGCAAGAGGAACTGGGGCTGGCCTACCTGTTCGTGTCCCACGACCTGTCGGTGGTGGAGCACGTCTCGCACCGCATCGCGGTGATGTACCTGGGGCGCATCGTGGAGGTGGCCGACCGGGCCACGTTGTGGACGCGCCCGCTGCATCCCTACACGCGCGCCCTCATGGCGGCCATCCCGCGCCCCGACCCGTCCGCCCGCCGCCCTGCGGGCATGCTTCTGGAAGGAGACCCGCCCAGCCCGCTCGCGCCGCCCTCGGGATGCGCGCTGCGCACCCGTTGCCCGCACGCCACCGAGACCTGCGCCCAGCGCGTGCCGGAGCTGCGCGAACTGCAGCCCGGCCACCTCGTGGCCTGCCACCGCGCGCCGCTTGGCTGAAGCGGCGTGTCACGGCTTCAGCCGTGCTTGAACACCACCGTCTTGGAGTTGCTGAACTCGCGCATGGCCTCGAAACCCTTCTCGCGGCCGTGGCCTGACTTCTTCACCCCGCCGAAGGGAAGCTCGATGCCGCCGCCCGCGCCGTAGCCGTTCACGAACACCTGGCCGCAGCGCATGGCCCGGGCCGCACGCATCTGGCGCCCGCCATCGCGCGACCAGATGCCGGCCACCAGCCCGTACTCGGTGGCGTTGGCCAGGCGGATGCCATCGGCCTCGTCGTCGAAGGCAATGGCGGACAGCACCGGCCCGAACACCTCGTCGCAAGCCAGTTCGTGGCTGCGTGGCACGGGGCCGAACAGCGCGGGCGCCACGTAGAAGCCGCCTTCCGGCGCGCCCGGCGCCACGGTGGCCCGCGCGATCAGGGGTACGCCCGTGGCGGCGGCGCGGTCCAGGAAGCCCTGCACGCGCTTCATCTGTCCGGCGGAGATGAGCGGGCCGCAGTCCAGGTCCATGACGTGGGAGCCCACCTTGAGCTGGGCGAAGCGCTCGGCCACGCGCGCGAGGAAGCCCTCGTAGATGCTCTTCTGCACCAGCACGCGGCTGCCCGCGGAGCAGGTCTGGCCGGCGTTCTGCACGATGGCGTTGGTCACCACCGGCAGCGCCGCGTCCAGGTCGGCATCGTCGAATACGATCTGGGGCGACTTGCCGCCCAGCTCCAGCACGCAGCCGATGTGGTTCTTCGCCGCCGCGATCTGCACCAGCGTGCCCACCTCCGGCGAGCCGGTGAAGGACAGGAAGTCGATGCCCGGGTGCCCCGACAGCGCCGCACCGGCCTCTTCGCCGATGCCGGTGACCAGGTTGATGGCGCCGGGCGGGAAACCCACCTCCATGGCGAGCTGCGCCAGCCGCACTGGCGTGAGGCACGCCTCCTCGGCGGGCTTGAGCACCGTGGCGTTGCCCATGGCCAGCGCCGGGGCGAGCGTGCGGCCGAACATCTGCGCCGGGTAGTTCCAGGGGATGATGTGCCCAGTCACGCCCTTGGGCTCGCGCAGCACCGTCACCATGTAGCCGTCGAGGAACGGGATCACTTCCCCGTGCACCTTGTCCGCACCCGCGCCGTAGAACTCGAAGTAGCGTGCAGCGGCCGTGATGTCGGCGCGGGCCTGCTTCATGGGCTTGCCCGTGTCGCGGGCCTCCAGTTCGGCCAGTTCGTCGAAGTGCTCGAGGATCTTCTGGCCGAGCTTCATGAGCAGGCGGCCCCGTTCCACGGCGCTCATGCGGCCCCAAGGGCCTTCCTCGAAGGCGTGCCGCGCGGCCCTCACCGCCGCATCCACGTCCTGCGCCGTGCCGCGCGCCATGGTGGCGAAGGGTTTGCCATCGCTGGGTGAAACGGCCTCCAGCGTGCGGCCGTCGGAGGCGGGCTGCCAGCGCCCGTCGATCAGGTTCTGAAAGGTGAGCGACGCGGCGGCATCGCGGCGCGGGGGGGGTGCGCTCATGGTTGCGGCTCCGGGTGAAAGCAAAGCGCGCGCGCTTTGGGTGGCTGAAAAAGCCGGCAATTGTACCCGCGGCCCCCGGCCCGCCGCCCGTGGCGCCGAGCGCGGTTACCATCGGCGCATCGACTGCCGTGGAGGCTCCCATGGGGAAGCAGGAAACCATTCGCGTCAACGGCCGGCGCCTGTGGGATTCACTCATGACGCTGGCGCGCATCGGCGCCACCGAGAAGGGCGGCGTGCGCCGGCTCGCCCTCACCGACCTCGACCGCGAGGCGCGCGACCTGTTCTGCGCCTGGGCGCGCGCGGCGGGGCTCACCCTGCGCGTGGACCAGGCGGGCAACCTGTTTGCCCGCCGCGCCGGCACCGATGTCGCGCGCCGCGCCATCCTGGCGGGCTCTCACCTGGACACCCAGCCCTCCGGCGGCAAGTTCGATGGCAACTATGGCGTGCTGGCAGCGCTGGAGGTGATGCGCACCCTGGACGACGCCGGCGTACGCACCGCCGCGCCCCTTGAAGTGGCGGTGTGGACCAACGAAGAGGGGGCGCGCTTCCAGCCCGTGATGATGGGCTCGGGCGCCTTCGCGGGCGCGTTCCCCCTCGAGGCCGTGTTGGCGGCCCGCGACCTGGAGGGCCGCAGCGTGGGCGAGGAACTGGCGCGCATCGGCTACGCGGGCGAGTCGCCCTGCGGGCAGCCGCTGCCGGAGGCCTACTTCGAGGCCCATATCGAGCAGGGTCCGGTGCTGGAAGACACGGGCACCACCATCGGCGTGGTCTCGGGGGTCATGGGCCTGTGCTGGCTGCGCATCACCGTAACCGGCCAGGATGCCCATGCCGGTCCCACGCCCATGGGCCTGCGCCGCGACGCACTGCTGGCTGCCGCGCGGGTGGTGGAGGCGGTGAACCGGATCGCCCTCGAGCACGCGCCCGAGGGCCGCGGCACCGTGGGTTTCATTCAGGCGAGCCCCAATTCCATCAACGTGGTGCCGGGCCGGGTGCAACTCACCGCCGACCTGCGCCACGGCGACGCCGCGGCCCTGGAAGTCATGGAGGCCCGCCTGCGCGCCCATTGCCACGAGATCGCTGCCGTCACCCGCACGACGTTTCACCTGGAGGAAGTGTCGCGTTTCGCCCCCTGCCGCTTCGACCCCGCGCGTGTGGAGAGCGTGCGCCGCGCCGCCGCCGCGCTGGGCCTGTCGTGCCGGGCCATGGTGAGCGGCGCCGGCCACGACGCCGTGCACCTGTCACGTGTGGCGCCCACCGCCATGATCTTCGTGCCCTGCGAGGGCGGGTTGTCCCACAACGAACGGGAGAACGCCCGCCCCGAGCACCTGGAGGCGGGCTGCAACGTGCTGCTGCACGCCATGCTGGAGGCGGCCGGCTGACCGCTCGAAGCTCCGCCCCGCCGCCTGCAGGCGCCCCATGCGCCCCTGGGCCCGTCTCGCGGGCCATGGGCGAGGCCACGCGTGAACCCGAAGCCTGCCGCAGACGTCAGGAGACAGTCGCGCCGCGTCGCCGACCGCCCCGCCGGGACTGCGCTGAAGCCCCTACGGCCGATTGATCGCTGGCGCCCGGGTGGCGCAACATTCGCCATCCCTTCCCAGCCTGGGGCCGGTGGGTCATGAACGACGCGGATCTCTGTTTTACCCCTGCCACCGAGCTGTCCCGGCTCATCCGCGCGAAGGCCGTCTCTCCCGTGGAGGTGGTCCGCGCGGCGGTGGCCCGGGCGGAAGCCCTGAACCCGGCGCTCAATGCCCTGTGCACGCCCACATACGACGCGGCGATGGACGCCGCCCGGCACGCGGAAGCGGCCGTGATGCGGGGCGACCAGCTGGGCCTGCTGCACGGCATTCCGACCACCATCAAGGACGTGGCTTTCACGCGCGGCGTGCGGACCATGTCCGGCTCGCGCCTGCACGAGCGGCGCGTGCCGGCGTTCGACCACGTGCACGTGGAGCGCCTGCGCGCCGCTGGCGCCATTCTGCTGGGCAAGACCACCACCTCCGAGCTGGGGTGGAAGGGTAACGGCGACAGCCCCGTGACGGGCATCACGCACAATCCCTGGAAGCACGGCCGCAACGCCGGCGGGTCCAGTGCCGGTGCCGCCGTGTGCGCCGCCGCGGGCATAGGGCCGATCCACCAAGGCTCGGACGGCGCCGGTTCTGTGCGCATGCCTGCCGCGTTCTGCGGTGTCTTCGGGCTCAAGCCCTCGTACGGACGCATTGCCTACTGGCCCATGCCCAACAACGGGGCCATCTCCCACGTGGGTCCGCTCACGCGCACCGTTGCCGACGGCGCGCTCATGCTGCAGGCGATGGCAGGCCCCGACGATCGCGATGCCGCCAGCCTCGAAGCGGCGCCCGAGGATTATCTCGGCCGGCTCGAGGAGGGTATCGCCGGGCTTCGGGTGGCCTACAGCCCGGACCTCGGCTACCTGCCCGTGGACGCGGAGGTGGCGGGGCCGGCGCGAGAAGCCGCCAGGGTTTTCGAGTCGCTGGGCTGCCATGTGGAGGAGGTGGACCCGGGCTGGGGCGACCCCATCGGCATGGAGCACGTGCTGTTCACGGCGTCCTTCGCCGGCATGATCGGCCACCTGCTGGATGAGTGGCAGGACCGCCTCGATCCCGGCCTCGTCGCCCTCACGCGGCACGGCCAGCGCTACAGCGCCGCCGACCTCGGCCGCGCCAACGGCGAGCGGCTCCAGTATTACGACCGAGTGCGGGCGTTCTTCGAACGCTACGAACTGCTGCTCACGCCGTCCCTGTCCGTGGCCGCCTTCGACAACACCAGGCTCATTCCGGCGCACTGGCAGCAGCACCCCTGGGACTGGCTCCGCTGGGCCGGCTTCAGCTACCCCTTCAACCTCACGTGGCTGCCGGCGGCCACCTGTCCGTGCGGATTCACGCCGGAGGGGTTGCCGGTGGGGCTGCAGATCGTGGCGGGGCGCTTCCGCGACCTGCGCGTGCTGCAGGCGGCCCGCGCCTTCGAACAGGCACGTCCCTGGGCGCAGCAGCGCCCGCCGGTATAGTCGCCCCGGCATCGCCGGGATGCCGCGCCATCAACGCAGGAGGGAGTCCACATGCATCGTCTGCTGGCCGTAGCGGCCCTTTGGATGTCGTTCATGGCGGTCGCGCTGGGCGCGGAGCCGATCCGCATCGGAGTCGTCAACGAAATCACCGGGCCGCAGGCCGAGGGCGGCCGCTTCACCATCAACGGCATCCAGCTCGCGCTCGACGAGATCAACCAGGCGGGCGGTCTCCTGGGCCGCAAGGTGGAGCTGCGCATCGAGGACAACGCGAGCACGAACCCCGGCACGGTGCTGGCATTCTCCAAGCTGCTGAGCGACGGGCAGCTCGCCGGCATCATCGGCCCGATCCGCAGCACCCAGATCCAGGCCGTGGCGCCCACCATCGCCAAGGCCGGCATCCCGACGATGATCGGCGGCAGCGAACCCAGCCTGACGCGCGTCAACAACCGCTGGGTGTTCCGCGCCCGCCCGAACGACAGTTACTCCTCCCGCGTGATGGCCGATTTCGGCGTCAACACGCTCAAGTACCGCAAGTGGGCCATCGTCCACTCCACCGACGCCTTCGGCACCGGCGGCAAGAACGCGCTCACCGACGCCCTCAAGGCGCTGGGCGTGGAACCGCTCATGGCCCAGGGCTACACCAACAACTCACAGGATTTCACCCCGGTCGTCCTGGCCATCAAGAAGTCCGGGGCCGAGGTGATCGGCACCTACATGACCAACTCTCCCGACCAGGGCATCTTCGCGCGCCAGTTGCGCCAGCTCGGCGTGAACGTCGCGTGGATAGGGTCGCCCACGACCATCTCCGTCACGGCCCTGCAACTGGCCGGCGACGCGCTGCATGGTTCCTACGCCATCACCGACTTCACGGTGGACATGAACGACACGACGCGCGCCTACGCCAGGAAGTACCGCGATCGCTACAACCTCACCCCCGACACCTTCTCCGCATGGGCCTACGACGCGATGCACCTGCTTGCCACGGCAATCCGCACCGCAAAGTCCACCGAACCCGAGGCGGTGCGCAAGGCGCTGCTGGCGATCAAGGGCTACGAAGGGGTGGAGGGTCGCTACGAGTTCGACGAATTCGGCGACGGCCTGCACGGCTACAGCGTGGTCCGGAACGAAAAGGGGAACATCGTCTTCATCAAGCGGGTGGAGTTTCCGCCAAAGTGAAGAGGCTCGCCGGTTCCATGAACCCTCGCCCGTGATTCGCGGGCTCAGGGCTCCGCTGCGCCGCGTGCTGGTCGCAGGCTGTTCCACTCATCGTCCGACAGGCCCTCCAGGAATCCGAAGGTGCCGGCGTTGCGCACGTAGCGGCCGCCGTCGATGGTGACGCACTCCCCCGTCATGTAGCCCGCCGCGTCGCTGGCCAGGAAGGCGGCCAGTTCCGCCACCTCCTCCGCGCGGCCGGGACGGCCCAGGGCGTTGCGGGTTTCGTGCACCCGGGCGAGGTCTTCGCGCGGCACCAGCCGCTGCCAGGCGCCCTGGGTGGGAAAGGCGCCCGGTGCGATGGCCAGCAGGCGGATGCCGTGGCCGCCCCACTCGGCGGCCAGGCTGCGCGTCATGGCCAGCAGGCCGGCCTTGGCCATGGAGGAGGGCAGCACGTAGGGTGAGCCGTGCCAGGCGTAGCTGGTCACCAGGGAGATGACCACCGCGGGCGTACCCGAGGCGATCCAGCGCCGGCCGGCCTCGAGGGTGCAATAGGCCGCGCCGTGCAGCGAGATGCCCAGCACCGCGTCCAGCGCCCGGTGCGACAGCATCTCGCTGCGGGCAATGAAGTTGGCCGCGGCGTTGTTCACCAGAATGTCCACGGGGCGCTGCGCGAAGGCCGCCTCCATCAGGGCGGCCACGCGGGCGGGGTCGCGCACGTCGCAGGCGATGCACTGCACTGCGCGGCCGAAGGCCGCTTCGAACTCGGCCGCCGTCTGCGCCAGCACCGCTTCGCGCCGCCCGCAGATCACCAGATCCGCGCCCAGCTCCATGAAGCGCCGCCCCATGGCCTTGCCAAGCCCCGTACCGCCGCCGGTGATGAGGGCGCGCCGCCCGGCGAGCAACCCCTCCCGCAGCGCCTTCACGGCATCACCAGCGTGCCGCTCACCACGGTGCGCTCGCCCGCGGTCACCCACACCTCCCAGGTGCCGTCGAGGCGCCGCGCACCCCCCCCGGTGAGTGTCTCGCCCGGGAACACGGGTGCGGTGAAGCGCACGTCGATCTCCACGTGCGCCGCCACCTCGGGCGGGAAGCTCGCCTCGATGCTGCGCCACAGGGCGTTGAGGGACAGGGTGCCGTGGGCGATGCATCGGCCGTAGGGCGTGCTGGCGGCGAAGTGCCCGTCGGTGTGAAGGGGGTTGCTGTCGCGGGTGAGCGCGCCGTAGGGCGCGAGCATTTCCTGGCTCACCGCGAGGGTGGCGCTGCGCAGGGTGTGGGGGTGCGTGGTCATGGCATTCGGTGTGGGTCAGGCAGCCCAGAAGATGGTCATCTCGGCCTCGAACAGCGCGGTACCGGCGCGGGTGGCTTTCATCTCCAGCACTACGCGGCGGCGGCCGTTGCGCAGCTCGCGGCCAGCGCAGACAAGCGTGGCTTCCACCGGGTCGCCAGGCGCCATCCGCCCGTGGGTGCGCAGCCGCTGGCGCGCGTGGATGTTGCCGCCGGGGCGCTCTGGCAGAATCGTGAGGTAGGCGCGCATGGCGAAGGCCGTGGCTAACCCGCCCGCGGGCGCCGCGTCCGGCCCGAAGGCGCGATGCCACTGGTGGAACCACGCGTCGTCCAGCGTCTCGCGGTGAACCCCGAGCACCTCGCCGGGGACGAAATCGTCGAAGCGAATCATGGAAGGAGCGAAGCCGTGGATGTTGTCCTGGTGCGGCGCCGTGCCGTCATGGGCGCCGCAGTATGCGCGCTCGCGCTGGCAGCGTCACCGGCGTGCCCGCAGGGCTGGCCGACCAAGCCGGTGCGGCTGGTGGTGCCTTTCCCCGCCGGCGGTCCGGTGGACGGCGTGGCGCGCTTGCTGGCGGAGCGATTGCGTGCGGATCTCGGCCAGGCGGTCGTGGTGGACAACCGCCCGGGTGCCAATGGTGCGGTCGGTTCAGCGCTAGTGGCGCGCGGTCCTGCCGACGGCCACACTCTGCTGCTGGCCACCACAGGCAGCCACGCCATTCATCCCGCCCTTGGTGCCCGGCTCGGTTTCGACCCGGTGCGCGACTTCGCGCCCGTGTCGCTGCTGTGCGGCTACGCCATGGCGCTGGTGGCCGATCCCGCCCTGCCCGTGCGAAGCCTGAGCGACTTGCTGGCGCTCGCGCGGCGCACGCCTGGGGGGCTTGCCTACGGCTCGGCGGGACCGGGCGCCACCAACCACCTGGCCGGCGCCCTGCTCGCCCAGCGCGCGGGCGTTCCGCTGCGCCACGTCCCCTACAAGGGTAACGCCCTGGCGGCAGCCGACGTAATGGGCGGGCAGGTGGCCTTCATGTTCGACTTTCTCGCCACGGCCGTGCCGGCGGTGGAGTCCGGCAGGCTGCGCCCCCTGGCGGTGACGGGTGCCGCGCGCAGCCCGTTGCTGCCCCAGGTGCCCACCCTGGCAGAGGCAGGTTACCCGGGGCTGGAGATGGGCGGCTGGGTGGCGTTGTTCGCGCCCGCGGGCACCCCCGCAACCGTGCTCGATGCCCTGGGCAGGGCTGTAGCCCGTGCGGGTGCCGATCCAGCGCTTTCGTCGCGGATGCGGGCGTTGGGCTACGAGCCCCTGCCCGGCGGAAGCGCCGCGCTGGCCGCGCGCCTGCAGGCGGATACCGAGTACTGGGCGCGGGCAGTGGCGGCGCTGGGTGTGCGGCTGGAGTAGAAGGTGCGATACCCCATCTCCGGTCCCGGCGCGCCGCGCCCGGATACGCCGCCGTGAAAACCGTGCTGCTGGTAATGGTGTGGCTGGGGCTGATTGGCACGGGCTGGTTTCTGATGCACTCTGCCATGGCCCCGCCCCAGGTGGTGGACGGCTGCGGCGAGGCGGCCGGCGCCCGCGAACTGCGCATCCCCGTGGCGCGTGACGGGCACTTCTACCTGCGGGGCGCCGTCAACGGCGTGCCAGTGACATTTCTCGTGGACACGGGCGCGAGCTACGTCACGGTGGATGCAACCCTGGCGCGTAGCGCGGGACTCGGGGACGGCACACCCGCCATGTTCTCCACGGCTGCCGGACCCGTGCAGGGTGCCATCGCCCGCAGCCGCGAGGTGCGCGCCGCCTGCCTGGAAGTGGCCGGGTTGAGCGTAGCCGTCAACCCGGGCCTCGGCGACGTGGCCCTGCTCGGCCAGAATTTCCTGCGCCAGTTCGAGGCCACCCAGACCCGCACCGAACTGCTGCTGCGGCGGCACTGAGCGGGGGCCGGGGCGGCCCTCGCCGGCCCCATGCAGGAGGTTTCCGGCCCTAACAGGCTGCTGGACGGGTTCAAAGGAAAGCTCACCACCCGCAAGTGGGCCTCCATGGCCAACTGCTCGCCGGACCCCGCCCTGCGCGACATCGACGATCCGCTCGTGCGCGGCGTTTTGCGGAAAAACCGATGGGGCAGGCGCAGCCCCAGCGCGTGCTGAACTTTCTTCCGCCATGGTTTAGCCGCCGGAAACTCACCCGGCTCGCGGCCGGAACAGGGCTCTCATGGGCTTCCGCCCAGCCATTCGGGCGGAGACCAAGCCGGGGTCGCGTCGGCCCACCGGAAGCAAAACTTCCCGAGCGGGCCCCTTACGGCTGCACGCCCGCCGCCACGTAGCAGGCTTCCATGAGCTCCAGCGTCTGCAGGTTGTCGAGCCGGTCGGTGGCGAAGCCGCGGCCGGTGCGCAGGCCGTCGACGAACTCGCGCACTGCGGCGCTGAAGCAGGCCTGGTAGTTCTTCTGCAGGTCGAAGGTCTGCAATGTCTCGGGTTTGCCCTCCAGCCACAGGCGGTCGCGGTCGAACACCAGCGTGGCGGTGGTGCCGGTGATCTCGAGACGGTCGGCGGGCATTGGGCCGTAGCCGGGCGCCGCGATGTGGCCATCCACCAGCACGCCCAGCCCGTCGCGGCCGCGCAGCACGGCGAGCGCCACGTCCTCTCCCGCGAGCGCCGGGTTGACCCTGCCCAGGCTGCAGTGCTCCACGGACAGCGGCCCCAGCAGCACGCGCAGCGCATCCAGGTGGTGGATCAACACCTCGAACACCAGCAGGCGGCGGAAGTCCTTCAGGTAGGGCTGGCGCTGCAGCAGGAAAGGCGCACTGCCGTCGCCGGTGTACACGCAGGCGCCGCGCACGCTCATGCGCGCCGCCGTGGGCGTGCCGATACGCCCCTCGTCGAGCCAGCGGCGCACGGCCATGTAATGGGGGCGCCAGCGGTAGTTCTCGTGCACCATGAAACGCACGCGCTCGCCCACGTAGTCCACCAGCGCCTTGGCCTCGGCCACGGTGGCACACAGGGGCTTCTGCAGGCACAGGTGCACGCCGGCATCGGCGGCCATGCGCGCCAGCGGCGCGTGGGTTCCCACCGGCGTGATGATGTCCACCGCGTCGAGGCGCTCGGCGGCGAGCATGGCGGCGAAGTCGTCATAGCGGCGCGGGATGCCGAAGGCCTCGGCGCGGGCGCGGGCACTGTCGGCAACGGGATCGCAGATGGCAACCAGTTCCACGCCCGTTTGCTCCCGCCAGCCCGCCAGGTGGTACTGGCTGATGGCGCCGGCGCCGGCGATGCCCACGCGCAGCGGCCGCCCCTGTGGCACGGCGCTCATCGGGCGTGGGCCGGTGCGCGGACGCGCCGGAAGAACAGGCGCAGGGCGATGACGCGTCTTATGGAGGGTTCCTTGGAACGGCGACGGCGGCACGATGGTCCGGTACGGCGTGGATGGTAAGCCTGCCCGGGGCTGTCCCACGGCAGCTGCTTGCCCGCCGCGCCCGGGCTCAATACTTCACCACCACCCGGTAGCTGAGTGTGGCTTTGCCCTCTGCCGCAACGGTGATCTTCCACACCGCCGTGTTGCTGGTGGCCTTCTCGTGGGGGTGGCTGGCCTTCAGCATGCTCCAGTCGCCCGGAATGGGTTCGAGCACGGTGACGGTGACCGCTTCCGTCTTGGCGTTCTTCAGGACGATCTCGTAGGCGCTTTCGAAGGCGGCATTGCCCTTGGCCGGGCTGGGCAGCCTTTTGAAGTCGGTCTGCTTCTTGTCGGCGGTGACGTCGAAGGCATCGCCCAGCTTGAGACGGACTTTTTCTTTCTTCGGCGTGTGGTCGATGCGATCTTCGCCAACGAACTGGGCGTTGCCCGAGGCGTCCTTCTTGTAGACGCGCATCACGCCCTTGGGCAAGGGCAGCCCCAGGCGGCTGGCTTCGTTGTTGTCGAACTCGATGAACGCACCCACCTTGATCTTCTGGCCAAGCTCGCCGACGCTGCTCTGGTAGTAGTAGTCCGCACCCCGCAGCAGCAATTCCTTGCGCGCTGGCACCTGGCTCGCGGACAGCAGGGCAACCTGCTTGGTCTGGTTTTCGGCGATGGTGGTGGGGCGCTGCAGCGTGTAGAGGTGATATTCCAGCAGCGACTCTTCGGTCATCGGCGCCGGCGCCGCCGCCACCGCCCTCGCCACCCCGTCCATGGCGCGCCTCGCCTGCAGTTCTTCCCGCACCTGGTTGACGTCGCCCGCCACCAGTTGCAGCCGGGCATTGCGGTAGGTGGCACCGCTCGTGTTGGTGAGCGTCACCCATCCGGACAGATCCAGCTCGTTGTCGGTGGCGTTGAGCTCGGCCACGTAGTCGGCTTTCCAGCCCAGGCCGCCGGTGAGGTAGGCCAGCTCCACGTTATGCTGAGAAGCGCCGGCGTTGTTCAGCGAAATCGCCAGCGTCGGCCGGTCGCGCAGGTTGGCCGGCACGTCGGGATAGACGATGCGGCCCGGCAAGCCGGTTTCAATGCGGTTGCCGATCTTCAGCACCACGCCCCCGCTGGCGGCCAGCACTTGTGCGGTTTCGGTGGTTTCCGCGCCGGTGGCGGGATTGGTGCGGATGACGCTGACGGACTTGCCCACGTACTTGTCGAGCAGCTTCTGCGGCGTCAACAGGTCGAAGTCGAAATTCTGCTCGATCAGCGTGAGCTTGCCCGGGGCGCTCAGACTGCGCAGCAAGGCGGTCTCGGGGCGGATCTGGGCGCTCACATCACGGAAGGCCAGCGTGTTCCGGCCGCTCTCCAGCGTGACGTTGCGCTGATCCTTCACCAGCGCCAGCGACTCGTTGTAGATGGTGACGGCTACGGACTGCTGGTCTTGCAGCGTGCTGCGCAGTTCGTCCGCGTTTGCGGCAAAGGAAAGCCCGGAGAACGACACCAGCAGGGCAAGGCGGAACGATGGGTGCATGGTGTGCTCCTGTGGGATGTTTGGTGACGGGAAGCGGCTGGGGAGAGTCTGGCGGCTTTTCATCCGGCTCGCTCCCAAAGCCGGCACGGGTGGGTTGCCAGGCTGGGACGTTAGCACTGTCTGGATGAGGGGATGCGATGCTCACCGGCGACCGCTTCCCTGGAGAGCCCTTGCTGGTACGCGAGGTTCTGATCGGTGGTGACGAGCGCTTCGAAACCCGCCGCCTCGGCGGCGGCCAGATCGGAGACTGAGGCGCCACCTTCAAGGTTCTCGAACAGCGCGGCCAAGGGCGCGCGGGCGCCGCGAAACACCCATGCCCCACGGTCGATGCCGGGGCGGGATTCAACGGCCGGGCATATGGACCGATCGATCATGTCGACCTGCTAGCAACTCCGATCCGGGGAAGTCGCGCTGTCGCGCCTGACAGCCAAAGATGCGATTGCTCGGCGTGAACTGGTCGAGGCGTCGTCGTGCAGGGGGCTCGCGAACACCGGTTCCATCGTCGCAAAGCGGCGGGTAATCATGCTGTGGCCTTGCTCCGTGTCGATGGGTGCGACCGGGTTCCTGCATGGCGTCATGCTCCGGTACTACTGCGCCGTCCACCCCCCGTCCACCAGCAGCGAGGTGCCGGTCACCATGGCAGCCGCCGGTGAAGCGAGGTAGAGCGCGGCGGCCGCCACGTCCTCCACGCGCGCCAACCGGCCAAGGGGGATGCGTTCCTGCATGAAGCGGCGCCGCTCTGGCGTGTCCATGATGCGGCGGATCATGGGGGTGTCCACGAAGGTGGGCGCGATGGCGTTCACGCGGATGCCCGCCGGCGCAAGTTCCACGGCCAGCGCCTTGGTGAGCCCCTCCACCGCGTGCTTGGTCATGCAGTACACGCTGCGATCGGGCGAGCCCACGTGGCCCATCTGCGAGGACATGTTGACGATGGCGCCGCCGCGCTGCTTGCGGTCGGGGTCGGCGAGCATGCGCCGCACCGCTGCCTGGGCCGCCACGAACACCGCGCGCACGTTGAGCGACAACAGGGTGTCCAGGTGCTCATCGGACACCTGCGTGATGGGCTCGGGAAAGTTGGTGCCGGCGTTGTTCACCAGCACGTCCAGGGCCGGCAGCCCGGCGATGGCGGCGCGCAGCGCCGGCGTGTCGGTGACATCGCAGGGCAGCACGTGCGCCCGCCCGCCCGCGGCCGCGATGCGCGCAGCCGCCGCCTCCAGACCCTCGCGCGAGCGCGCCATGAGCACCACCTCCGCGCCCGCGCGGGCGAAGGCCTCGGCAATGCCTGCGCCCAGCCCGGCGCTGGCCCCGGTGATCAGCGCTGTGCGGCCCTCCAGGCCGAAGGTGCCGCCGTTCAACTGAAGCCCACCACGGCGTGCGGCAGGTAGGGCGCCTCGAGCGCGGCGATTTCGTCGGGGTCGAGCTTCACCGACAGCGCCGCCACCGCGTCGTCCAGGTGCTGCACCCGCGTGGCGCCCACGATGGGCGCGCTGATCACCGGTTTCGACAGCAGCCACGCCAGTGCCACCTGGGCGCGGGGAATGCCGCGCCGCTCGGCGATGGCGGCCACCTGGTCCACGATGGCCCGGTCGGACTCGAGGGTCCTGGCGTACAGCGGCCCCATGAGATCATCGGTGCGCTCGCGCTCGGTCTGCTCGCTCCAGTCGCGCGTGAGGCGTCCGCGGGCCAGGGGGCTCCAGGGGATGACACCCACGCCCTGGTCGGCGCACAGCGGCAGCATCTCGCGCTCTTCCTCGCGGTTGAGCAGGTTGTAGTGGTCCTGCATGGTGACGAAGCGCGTCCAGCCATGCTGCTGCGCCACCTGCTGGGCCTTGGCGAACTGCCAGGCAAACATGGACGAGGCGCCGATGTAGCGCGCCTTGCCGGCCTTCACCACGTCGTGCAGCGCCTCCATGGTTTCCTCGATGGGCGTGCGGTAGTCCCAGCGGTGGATCTGGTAGAGGTCCACGTAGTCCATGCCCAGGCGCTTCAGGCTGGCGTCGATGTTATGGAAGATGGACTTGCGCGACAGGCCGTGCACGTTGTGGCCGCCGCGGGTGGGGAAGAACACCTTGGTGGCCACCACGATCTCGTCGCGGTCGGCCATGTCGCGCAGCGCGCGGCCCACGATCTCCTCGCTGGTGCCCTCCGAGTAGGAGTTGGCCGTGTCGAAGAAGGTGATGCCCAGATCGATGGCCTTGCGGATGAAGGGCCGGCTGGCGGCCTCGTCCAGCGTCCAGGGGTGGCGGCCGCGCTCGGGCGCGCCGTAGCTCATGCAGCCCAGGCAGATGCGCGAAACCTTGACACCGGTGCTACCCAGTTGGGTGTATTGCAATCTGGATGCCCTCGCGGGAACGGTTGATGAAGACGGCAGGGTAGCCGCACCCGCCGCGAATTGTCGAGCGCCGAAAGCCGGCGAAGACAATGTTGACAACGTCAACTCTTTACCGCATCGTCGCGTCCAGGAGGTGCAAGCCATGGGACATTCCGACAAAGGACGCGGCGCGGCGGTGGCCGCGCTGCTGGTGGTGGCGTCGGGGCTGGCGGGGCTCGCGCTCGGTCAGGCCGGAGACGCCGGGCCTGCGGCAACGGCCGTGCATCGCAATACCTACGGTTCGGGGGTGGAGCCGGACCGCCGGCTTCCCGTGGGCTACATGCTGCGCCGTGCGTGGCTGCAAATCACCGGCACGGCGCCGGCCGCCGAGCCTGCGCCCCGGGTGGCGCTGGACCTGCAAGCCATGGCGCGGGAGCCCTTCGCGGTGGCCTGGCTGGGCCACGCCACCCTGCTGGTGCGTGCAGGCGGGCTGTGGATGCTCATGGATCCCGTTCTCTCGCCCTACGTGGCGCCCGTGCAGGGCTTCGGCCCCGTGCGCCGCGAAGCCTTGCCGCTGGCGCCCGAGGCGCTGCCCCGCATCGACGTGGTGCTGGTGTCCCACAACCACTACGACCATCTCGACCGGCTCACCGTGCGCGCCCTCGCCCTGCAAAAAGGCGGCCCGCCGCTGTTCCTGGCCGGGGCGGGCAGCGCCGCCTGGTTCGCCCGGGAAACCGGCATGTCCGGTCGTGACCTGCAGTGGTGGGAGCAGGTCCAGTTCGGCGCCACCGCGGTACGCTTCGTGCCGGCGCTGCACTTCAGCGGCCGGGGCCTTGCCGACCGTAACCGCATGCTCTGGGGCGGCTGGGTGGTGGAGCATGAGGGCCGGCGTCTCTATTTCGCCGGGGACACCGGATGGTCCGAAACCCTCTTCGACGACGTGCGCGCACGGGTCGGTCCGGTGCATCTCGCGGCGCTGCCCATTGCGCCGGTCCAGCCGGCCGAGCTCATGGGGCGCGACCACCTGTCCCCGGCCGAGGCTGTCCAGGCGCATCTGCGCCTGCGGGCCTGCACCGGACTGGCCGTGCATTGGGGCACTTTCCAGCTCGGCGACGAGCCGCTCGACGCGCCGCCCCGGCTGGCCCGCGAGGCTGCAAGCGCCGCCGGCGCCTCCGGATTCCGCGTTCCGGCGCTGGGCGAGGTGGTCCGCGTGGACGCCGAAACCTGTCCCCGCGAAGAGGCGCTTTCTTGAGGCGCGTCACCCCTTCACGCGGGTGACCGCATCTTCGGCAATCGCGAACGCTTCACGCGCATGCTTGCCGCTGATGCGGGCCATGCCCCGCGCTGCCTGCGGGATGCAAGGATGATCGAAGCGTTCGGACAGCCGGCATGCGGGCCGGTGGCGTTGCAGCATCGCGGCCCGCCACCGCGACCGAGCCGGGCTTCGTACGTGTCGCCGTAACGCCCGCGTGAGCCGGGCCTCAGCCCCGCGCGTCTTCCAGGATCAATTCCGCCGCCCGCTCGGCCACCACGAACACCGTGGCCTGGGTGTTGCCCGACACCATGCTCGGGATCACCGAGGCATCGGCCACCCGCAGCCCGTCCAGCCCGCGCACCCGCAGGCGCGGGTCGGTGACGGCGGCATCGTCGGTGCCCATGCGGCAGGTGCCGATGGGGTGATAGATGGTCTGGGCATTGACGCGGCCGAACTCCAGCCACTCATCGTCGGAGCGCACCTTCTCGCCGGGGGTGAGTTCGAAGGCCACGTGGCGCCTGAGCGCCGGCTGGCCCACGATGCGGCGGGCGATCTTCATGGCCTCCACCAGGCAGCGCTGGTCCTCGGGGTGGGAGAGCATGTTGGGGCGGATCGCCGGCTTGGAGAAGGGATCGGCGCTGCGCGCGTGGATGCTGCCCGCCGACTTCGGCCTCAGCGGCGCCACGCCCAGTGTCATGCCCGGCTCGCGGTCGAGGATGCGCTCGGCGGCGTTGGCGTAGCTCGCGTGCATGAAAAAATACTGGGCGTCCGGAGAGGGCATGTCCGGCGAGGTCTTCACGAACCCGTGTGCGAGCCCCGTGCCCAGGGTGAGGATTCCCCGCCGGCCCAGGAAATAGCTCGCCACCTGAAGCGCCAGCCGCCAGCCGCGGGAGAGCTCGTTGATGGTGAGGGTGTCGCGCATGCGCCAGTTCATGCGCGTGCAGGCGTGGTCGATGTAGTTCTCGCCCACCCCGGGCAGGGCGTGGCGCACGGCAATGCCCAGGCCCTGCAGCAGCGCGGGCGCGCCCACGCCGGAGATCTCCAGCAGCTGCGGCGTCTGCACCGCGCCGGCGGCGAGAATCACCTCGCGCCCGGCGCGCGCCTCGTGGTGCTCGCCGCCGCGCGAGTAACGCACACCCGTGCAGCGCGTGCCCTCGAACAGCAGCTGCGTGGCGTGAGCGCCGGTGTGCACCGTGAGGTTGGTCCTGCCGCGAGCAGGCTTGAGGTAGGCGTCGTAGGCGCTCCAGCGCCGGGCGTCGCGCTGGTTTGCCTGGTAGTAGCCGAAGCCTTCCTGCTGCGGTCCGTTGTAGTCGGGGTTGATGTGCTGGCCGTCCTGGCGGGCCGCCTCGAGGAACGCCTCGGCGAGCGGGAAGCGCTCGCGCACCGCTTCCACGCTCACCGGCCCGTCGCGTCCACGGTGCGCATCGCCCGCCGCGTAGTGCTCGACGCGGCGAAACAGCGGCTCCAGGCTCGCCCAGTTCCACCCGGTGGCGCCGCCGGTTTCCCAGGCGTCGTAGTCGCCCGGCTGGCCGCGCACCCAGATCATGCCGTTGATGAGCGTGGACCCGCCCAGCCCCTTGCCTCGGGGGATGGCGATCACCCGGTCGCGCGTCACTGCCTCCGGCTCGGTTTCGAAGCGCCAGTTGAAGGTGCTGTCCTTGAGCAGCTTGCTGAAGCCCGCCGGAATGGGAATCCAGAACCCGTCCGGCTCGCCGCCCGCCTCCAGCAGCAGCACCGTGTGCCGTCCATCGGCCGTGAGCCGATCCGCCAGCACGCACCCCGCCGTGCCGCCACCCACGATCACGAAGTCGAAGGCCGTCATGACGGCAACACCTTGCCCGGGTTCAGCACGCCGCGCGGATCGAGGGCCCGCTTGATGCGCCGCGCCAGGTCGATTTCGGCGGCGTGGCGCGTGCGCAGCGCCTCGTCCACGCGGTACTGGCCCAGGCCGTGCTCCGCCGAGATGCTGCCGCCATGGCGCACCGCCAGGTCGTGCACCAGCACGTTCAGCGCCGCGGTGTCGGTGCCGGGCGCCAGGATCACGTTGTAGTGGATGTTGCCGTCGCCCGCGTGGCCGAAGGCGTTGATGCAAACGCCCGGGAAGGCGGCCGTCACCGCCGCGTCCGCCTCGGCCAGGAAAGCGGGAATGGCGCTCACCGGAACCGACACGTCGTGCTTCATGGACTTGCCCGTGCGCGCCTCGGCCTCGGTGATGCACTCGCGCAGTTTCCACAAGGCGGCTGCCTGCTGCCCCGATTCGGCCAGCACGCAATCGGCGGCATCTCCGTCCTCGAGGGCGCGCGCCAGCACCGCCTCGGCCGCCTCGCGAAGCCCGCCGAGGCTCGCCGAGGCCTCCAGCAGCACGAACCACGGCGCCGCCGGCAGCGGCGAGCGCAACCCCAGGTGCCGTTCCACCCGGGCGATGGCTTCGCCCGACATGAGCTCGAAGCCGCTCAGCGCATCGCCGAGCTCCTGGCGGGCGGCACGAAGCACGCGGATGGCCGCCTCGGGCGAGGGCAGGGCGAGCCACGCCGTGACCCTGTGGCGCGGCAGGGGCGCCAGCTGCAGCACCGCCGCGGTTACCACCCCCAGCGTGCCCTCCGTGCCGATGAACCACTGCTTCCAGTCGTAGCCGGCGTTGTCCTTGCGCAGGGCGCGCAGCCCTTCCACCACCGTGCCATCGGCCAGCACCACCTCCAGCCCCAGCACCCGGGCGCGCGCCATGCCATAGCGCAGCACGTTGGTGCCGCCGGCGTTGGTGGCCACGATGCCCCCGACACATGCCGAGCCCTCCGCGGCCAGGCTCACCGGCAGCAGCAGCCCGTGTGCCCGGGCCGCTTCCTGCGCCGTCTGCAGCACACAGCCCGCCTCCACCTCCATGGTTTCGCCCGCCACATCGATGGCGCGGATGGCGCTCATGCGCTTGAGCGACAGCACCACCTGGCGGCCGCTCGCATCCGGGGTTGCACCGCCCGACAGGCCGGTGTTGCCACCCTGGGGCACCACCGGCGCGCCAGCCGCCGCGCAGGCACGCACCAGTGCCGACACTTCGGCCGTGGTGCGCGGCAGCGCCACGCATAGCGCGCGGCCGTGGAACATGCCCCGCCAGTCGGTGACGTAGGGCTCGAGGTCGGAGGCATCGGTGACCACGCCGTCGTCCCCGGCGATGCCCCGCAGCGCTGCCAGCAGATCGACGCTCACGAGGCCTCTCCCACCAGCGCCGGCTCGCCGCGCATGAACTCCGCCATGAGCGCCACCTGCGCCGAGAGCATGGGCAGGCCCGGCTGCACCCGGCAGCCCCGGGCGCGCGCCGCCGCCATGAGCGCCGTCTCGGCGGGTTTCATGATGATCTCGGCCACGATCTGCGCGGGCGCCAGCTTGGTGGCGTCCAGCGGCAACGGGTCGCCGGGCTGCATGCCCAGCGACGTGCCGTTCACCACCAGGTCGTGGCCGGAGGGATCGGCGCCGCCCACCGCCACTGCCACGGATGGCCTGCGGGCCGAGATGCGTTGGGCAAGTTCCTGTGCCCGCTGCGTGGTGCGATTGGCCAGCGTGAGCCGCGCCACGCCCGCCCCCGCCAGCGCCCAGGCGATGGCGCTGCCCGCGCCCCCCGCGCCGGCCACGTAGGCACTCAGCCCGCGCGGTTCGATGCCACTGGCGCGCAGCCCCGCCACGAAGCCCAGCCCGTCCAGCAGCCCGCCGATCATCCGTCCCTCGGGGGTGCGCCGCACAATGTTCACTGCGCCTGCCTGGCGCGCCTCTGGCGTGAGGGTGTCGCACAGGGCCGGCATGGCCGTCTTGTGGGGAATGGTGGCCACGAAGCCGTCGAAGCTGGCGATGCCGCGCAGCCCCTGTACCACCTGGCCGAGTTGCTCGGGGCGCACGTGCATGGGCACCATGACCACGTCCTCGCCGCGCGAGGCGTACAGGGCGTTGAGCAGTCCGGGCGCCATTACATGGGCGATGGGGTCGGCGAGAATCCCGACGAAACGGGTGAGTCCGGAAATGGGGGGCATGGAAAGGGGCGGGGAGACCATACGACACACGACGGGGCGGCATCCTAGAATGAACGCAGCAGATGGATCAACGGATGGCGCGGGCGCCCTGCGCAAACCAGGCGCGGCGATACGCGATCCCCCGGGGAGTGCCGCCCCGCGGGAAGCCGCGCGAGAGTCCGCCCTTTTCACGTTGCCCGTTCGCCCTCATGCTTGCGGCGAGTTCAGCCAAGGTTCGAGGTCCGCCGCCATGTATCTTCCCGACCACTTCGCCGAAACCCGGCCCGCCGCGCTTCACCGCATCATCCGCCAGCATCCCCTGGGGATGCTGGTCACCTGCGTCGGCGACGGTCTTGATGCCGACCACATCCCCTTCGAACTCGATGACAGCGCCGAGGGTGGCCACGGCGTGCTGCGGGCCCACGTGGCGCGGGCCAATCCGCTGTGGCGGCGCTGCCCCACGGGCACGCCGGTGATGGTGGTGTTCCGCGGCGCCGAGGCTTATGTGTCGCCCAGCTGGTATCCGAGCAAGCACGAGACCCACCGCCAGGTGCCTACCTGGAGTTATCAGGTGGTGCAGGTGCACGGCCACATCGTGGTGCACGATGATGAGCGCTTCCTGCGCGGCCTCGTGGCCCGCCTCACCCGCACCCACGAGGCAGCCGAACCGCGGCCCTGGAAGATGGGCGATTCGCCGCCCGACTACATCGATGCCATGCTGCGCAACATCGTGGGGATCGAGGTGGCCATCGATTCGATGGTGGGCAAGGTCAAGCTCGGCCAGAACCGCGAGCCCCGCGACCGGCTCGGTGCCGCCGATACCCTCGAAGCCCGCGGCCAGGCCGAGCTTTCGCAGGCCATGCGTGGGGCCGGGTAGACGTGTCGCGTTGGCGTCGGATTCGAACGAGGCCCGAAAGCTTGCAAGGGATCCAACCGCACCAGATGGCAAGACGGCTGCCCGGCAATGCCGGGACCGGCATTGCCACCGCCCCCGAGATCAGACCACCAGCCGGAGACGATCCATGCCCACCTACGTTGTGACCGCCCCCGCGGGGCGCCTGTCGGCGAGCCAGAAGGACCAGCTCGCCGCTCGTATCACCCACATCCACTGCCACCTCACCGGGGCGCCGGCCTACTTCGCCCAGGTGTTGTTCAGCGACGTGGCGCCGGGCAACTATTACCTGGCGGGCAAACCCCTCCGGGACGACAACATCTTCGTGCACGGCCAGATCCGCGCCGGCCGCGGCCAGGACATCAAGGAGCGCCTCATCCTCGACCTGATGAACGCCACGGCGGAGATCGCCGCCACGCACCCCAGCCACGTGCAGGTGTACATCGTGGATGTGCCCGCCCGGCAGATCGCGGAGTGGGGCCAGTTGCTGCCCTTCCCCGGCGAGGAGGCCGCCTGGGACGCGGCGATTCCCGACGCCGTGCGGCAGCGCATGACCGACCTGCTGCGCTGACCCGGAGAGCGGATCCATGCCCGATGAACCATTGCTCACCTACACCGGCGGATGCCACTGCGGCACCGTGCGCTTCGAGGTGGAGGTGCCGCGCAGCACGGTGGTGCACGAGTGCAACTGCTCCATCTGCAGCCGCACCGGCTACCTTCACCTGATCGTGCCGGCATCGCGATTCCGGCTGCTGTCGGGCGGCGACGCGCTGGTCACCTACACCTTCGGAACGGGGGTGGCGAAGCACCGGTTCTGCAAGGTGTGCGGCATCAAGTCGTTCTACGTGCCGCGTTCCAATCCCGATGGTTTCAGCGTTAACGTGCGCTGCCTGGACGAGGGTACGCCGATCGCGTTCGCCGTGGAGCCCTTCGACGGGCGCAACTGGGAAAAGCATGCCGGCGCGCTGGCGCACCTGTCCCATGAATGATTACCCGAGGCATGCGGCCGCGCCGCTGGCATCCATGGGTGCGGTCCGAGTCGCGGGCAACCCCGGCTGCTGAAGCGGACGCCCAGCCCAGGCCCTTTTGGAGACCATCCCATGCGCATCACCCGCAAAGCCCTCCACGATGCGACAGCCCAGGGCATCGTCTCCGCCGCCCAGGCCGATGCCCTGTGGGGCTTCCTTTCGCAACGCGACAGCCACACGCCGTCGTTCCGGCCATCCCACATCCTCTACTACTTCGGCGGCATGATCGCCATCGGCGCCATGACGCTGTTCATTACGCTGGGGTGGCAGCAGTTCGGGGGCCCGGGACTGCTCGGCATTTCCCTGGCCTACATCGCCCTGGCGGTGATGCTCACCGAGGTGCTGCTGCATCGCCGTGGCCTGCCCATTCCGGCTGGCATCACCGGCGCGCTGGCCGTGGCGCTGGTGCCCCTGGCCGTCTACGCCCTCCAGCACACCCTGGGTCAATGGCCGCCCCATGAGCTGCGGGAGGACAGCTACCGCGCCTACCACCACTACATCGACTGGCGCTGGCTGTTCATGGAGCAGGCCACCCTGGCGGCCGGCGTGGTCGCCCTGTGGCGCTACCGGCTGCCCTTCATGGTGATGCCGCTGGCGGTGACCCTGTGGTACGTGAGCATGGACCTGGTGCCCATGCTGCTGGGCGGTGGGGGCGAGGACTTCTTCTCCGATACCGGCAAGCGCATCTCCACGTTCTTCGGGCTGGGCATGACGCTGGTAGCCTTCCGGGTTGACCTGCGCAGCACGCCCGAGCGCGACTTCGCCTTCTGGCTGTACGTGTTCGGCGTGATCGCCTTCTGGGGCGGTCTCACCAGCATGGATTCCCACAGCGAGCTGGGCAAGCTGGCGTACTGCGGCATCAACGTCCTGATGATCGCCGTGGGCGCCGCGCTGTCGCGGCGCGTTTTCGCCGTGTTCGGCGGCATCGGCGTGGCGCTGTACCTGGGTCACCTGTCGCACACGGTGTTCCGCGACAGCCTGCTGTTTCCCGTGGCGCTGTCGGCCATCGGCTTCGCGGTGATCTGGCTGGGCGCGAAGTGGCAGCACCACGAGGCCGCCATCGGCCGATGGGGCCGGGGTTTCCTGCCCGCGGGCGTGCGGGCGTTCCTGGAGAGCCGGGCTGGCTGATCCAGCAGCCATGCGCAAGGTGACCGCGCCGTCAGCTCCTGCCCCCGGCCACGATGATGGCCATACCTGCCAGCGCGACGCCCGCGCCGGCCAGGTCCCACCCCGTGGGGCGGATGCCGTCCACCGCCCACAGCCACGCCAGCGCGGTGGCCACGTACACCCCGCCGTAGGCGGCGTACACCCGTCCCGCCGCGGCCGGATGCAGCGAGAGCAGCCCCACGAACAGCGCCAGGCTCGCCGCCGCCGGCAGCAGCACCCAGGCGCCCGCCTTGCCCTTGAGCCACAGCCAGGGCAGGTAGCAGCCGACGATTTCCGCCACGGCGGTGAGGAAGAACAGGCCGCCTGCCTGCAGGACCTTCACGCCGCCGGGTCCTCCACGAACACCACCGCATCCAGCGCCACGCAGCCGCGCCCCGCGTCGCCCAGCAGCACGGGGTTGATGTCCAGGCTGGTGATGCGCGGCGCGTGATCCAGCACCAGCCTCCCCACCGCCACGGCGGCATCGGCGAACGCTTCCACCGCCATGGGCGGTTCGCCGCGCACGCCGGCCAGCAGCGGCGCGATGCGAAGGCGGCGCAGCGCCCGCAGCACCGCTTCGCGATCGAAGGGCGGCAGCAGCACCGCCGTGTCGGGCATGGCCTCCACGTACTTGCCGCCATCGCCCAGCGCCACCACGGGGCCGAACTGCGGGTCCAGGTGGGCGCCCAGCAGCAACTCGCGGCGGCCCTGGGCCATGGCGGCCACCAGCACGCCGTCGAAGGCGTGGCCGTGGCGCACCAGCACGTCGCGCAGGGCGGCGAAGGCCTGGCGCACGCCGGTCTCGTCCCTTATGCCCAGGCGCACCAGCCCAAGCTCGGATTTGTGCGCCACGTCGTGCGAGCAGCCCTTCACCGCCACGTACCCGCCAATCTCGCGCAGGGCGGCCACAGCCTCGTCGGCGCTCTTGCACAGGCGGTGCTTCACCACGGGCACGCCCGCGGTTGCCAGCAGCGCCAGGCTGTCGGCCTCGTTGCGCATGCGCACCGCCCCTGGCGGCGCAGGGCGCGAGAGGACCCGGTCGCGCGCGCGGGCGATGCGCTCGTGGTGCGCTGCCAGTTGCGCCAGCGCCGCCACGGCCTCGGCCTCGGTCTCGAACACCGGTACCCCCAGGGCGCGGAACGGTTCCGCCACCGGTCGCTGGGGGATCGCCGCCACCGTGGGCATGCCGGTGGCCTGGGCGAAGGCGGCGGTGTCGCGGGCGAAGGCCTGCACGTCGTAGGCCGCGCCGGCCACGGGTAGACCGATGAGGCAGGCGTCGGCCGCCGCGCCCTGGGCCAGGATCGGCAGGATCTGGCTGAACAGCGCGCTGTTGGTGAGCAACGCGGCGGTGAGGTCGATGGGATTGGTGACCGTGGCGAAGGCCGGCAGCACCGCCCGCATGGCGGTGCGGGTGGATTCGGCGATGGGCGCCATCTCCAGCCCCAGTCGGGTGGCGGCGTCGGCTGCCATGACGCATACCGCGCCGGAGTTGCTGATGGCCACCAGCCGGCGGCCGCGGGGCTTCCAGCCCTTGAGGTAAAGCTCGGTGGCCTGCACCAGGCCGCGCAGGTCTTCGGCGCGCCAGATGCCCAGGTCTTCCAGCAGGGCGTCCACCAGGCGGTCCTCGTTGGCCAGCGCGCCGGTGTGCGAGCGCGCCGCCTGCTGGCCGGCGGCGGTGCGGCCGGACTTGAGGGCCACCACCGGCAGGCCGCGCGCCCGCGCCACGCGGGCGGCCTCGGCCAGCGGCGCGGGGTCGGGGATGCTCTCCAGGTAGAGCAGCAGCAGCTTCAGCTCCGGATCGGCCGCGCACGCGGCGGCCAGTTCGGCCACGCTCACGTCGGCGTCGTTGCCGGTGGCGTGCGCATAGCGCACGCCGATGCCGCGGCTGCGCAGCATGCCGTAGGGCACCACGCTCATGGCGCCGCTCTGGCTCACCACGCCCACCGGTCCGTCCATGGGCGGCTCCTCGATGAACATGGACGAGAAGCTCAGCACCGCCCCGGTGCCGAAATTGGCCACCCCCTGGGCGTTGGGCCCGATCATGCGCATGCCGCCTGCGCGAGCGGCGGCCACCATGCGCGCTTCGGCGGCGCGGCCTTCCGCGGTACCCGTCTCGCCAAAGCCCGAGGACATGGTCACGCACACCTTCACGCCCATGCGGGCGCACTCGGCCACGGCCTGCTCGGCGGCTTCGCCCGGCACCGCCACGATGACCGCCTCGGGCGTCAGGGGCAGGTCGGCGAGCCGCGGCACGGTGGGAAAGCCCTGGGTCTCGCTGCGCCTCGGATTCACGGCGAACACCTTGCCGCGGTAGCCGTGGCGGGCCAGATAGAACAGCGGCCGTCCGCCGATCTTGTCGGGGTTGTCGGAGGCGCCGATCACCGCCACCGAGGCGGGGTCGAGCGCGGCGCGCAGCGAGGGGGTCATGGATTCGCCTTGAAGAAGACCGGAATCGGCCGGCCGCCGAATTCGAGAAAGCGCACCTGTACGCGATCGCCGATGCGCGCACCGTGCTCCACGTGGGCCATGAGTCGGAAGCCTTCGTCGGCGTCCACCAGGGCGATGCTGTAGGGGGCGCAGGCACGCAGGGCCTCGCTGGGCGCGCGCGTCACCTCGGTGACGGCGTGTACCGTCCCCGTGCCGCGGGCCTGGACGAGGCGCGGGCCGGGAGTGCCGCAGGCGGGGCAGAAGCCGCGCCGGAAGTAC
>JBIIUM010000274.1:0-3813 GCA_044339985.1 Burkholderiales bacterium
GCTGGAATTCCACATCGATGCTGTCGCGAGTGGTTCCTGGTTCGTCGAAGGCGATGACACGCTCCTCGCCCACCAGCGCGTTGACCAGGGTCGACTTGCCCACATTGGGCCGCCCCACCACCGCGATCCGCGGGTGTCCGGAGGTCTGCTCCGGAGGTTCCACGGCGACATCGGGTAGCGCGCCCAGCACCAGGTCCATGAGTTCGCGCACCCCCTCGCCGTGGGCAGCGGAGACGGGCAGCGGCTCTCCAAGGCCGAGCGAGTGAAACTCAGCCGCAGCGTTTGCCGCGGGGATGCCTTCGGATTTGTTGACCGCGAGCCACAGTCGCCGCCCGGTTCGCCTGAGTTGCCGGGCGACGGCCTCATCCTGGGCAGTAAGGCCCTGGCGGGCATCCACCAGCATGACCACTGCATCAGCCTCGTCCACGGCCTGCAGCGTCTGACGGGCCATTTCGCGCAAGATCCCATCCTTCGCCACTGCCTCGAGCCCGCCCGTGTCCACCACGATGTAGGGCTTGCCGCCCACCACTCCCTGGCCGTAGTGGCGGTCGCGTGTCAGGCCGGGCAGGTCGTGGACGAGGGCATCTCGGCTGCGGGTGAGACGGTTGAACAGGGTGGACTTGCCCACGTTGGGCCGTCCCACCAGCGCCACGGTGGGCTTCACGGGAGTGCGCCAGACAACGGCGGGCGACGGTTCAACGCACTGTCACGGCGTGGAGCGTGCCTTCGCGCGTCTGCACCAGCAGGTTGCCCTCGCCAACCACCAGCGGCTGCGCGGAGATGCGCCCGCCATCGAGTGCGATTCGCGCCACCAGGGCGCCGTCCTCGCGGTCGAAGAAGTGCAGGTATCCCTCGAAATCACCCACCACCACGAACCGCCCTGTGGCCGCGGGCGCGCCGAGGTCGCGATAGGCGAGCACCGTCTGCTTCCACAATGTGGCACCACTATCGCGATCCACCGCGTGGAGATGTCCCGTTTCGTCAACGAAATAGAAGTTGCGGTCGTCCGCACCCATGTCGCTTGCAGTGGATGCGTTGCGCGCCCAAAGCAGCGCACCCCGCTGAAGCTCGAAGCACCCCACCCGGCCCTGGAAGGCGCCAGCGCAAACCCGGTTCTCCTCCACCAGCGGCGTAGTGGTCACGTCGGTGGTGCGTTCCAGCTCGGTCTCGCCGCGCGGGGTCGACAAGGCCGACTCCCACAACACCGCACCCGATGCAAGGCTGAGGGCGACCAGCTTGCCGCCAGGCAATCCAGCGTAGACGCTGCCCCCGGAAAGGGCAACACCGGCGCTGGATCGAATCAGCAGGGGCGGCAGCGTGGCCACGTACTCCCAGCGGCGCGTGCCATCCTTTGCGTCCAAGCCGTGAATGCGGCCGTCGCCACTGCGCACCACCACCACGCCGTCGCTGACGGCGGGCGCGCTCAGAACCTCGCTGGAGACCTGCGACTGCCACAGGGGCGCGCCGTCGAGGCTCCAGGCATGCACCACCCCCTTGGCGGTGCCTGCCAGCACCAAACCACTGCCAACCGTCATGCCGCCCGAGAGGATGGTGTTGGCAGGCAGTTCCGCTCGCCATCTGCGCTTGCCGCTGGCCACGTCGAAGCGGGATACACCGCCCCCACCGGCAGCGAAGACGTCACCATCGAAGATCGCCGGGGTGAAGACGTAGTTGCCCGAAGCGCCAGCCGACACCGACCAAGCCACGCGCGCGGCCGCGACTGGCTTGAACTCCTTCAATTCAGCGGGCTTGGGCCCCGGATCGGAACACCCGGCCAGTGCCAGCGTGACCAACCACCACGTCCACGGGGCCGCGCGGCGCGCGCCCACCTCAGCCGCCTCCCAGGGCATCGCGCTTGATCTCCACAACATTTCGGTAGGCGCTCGATTTCGGAAGCTTGTCCAGCGCCACCTGATAGGCCTTACGGGCTTCCTCCGGCTTGCCCTGGGCAACCATCACATCACCGCGCGCATCGGCAAACAGCGCGGCGAACGGCTCTGGATGGGCGCGCTCCAAAGCCTGCAGTGCCTCGGGATACTTCTTCTGATCGAGCCGGACACCCGCCAAGCGCAGCGCCGCCAGCGCTGCGGTTTGCGGATCACGCGCGTTGTCCGCAGCCCAGGCCAGCCAGTCGGCCGCTTCGTCGGGTTTGCCGGCATCGAAGCTCGCCTTCGCCGCCAGGAGGGCAGCACGGGCGCCGTAGGCAGTTCGGGCGAACTCCTTGCGAACGCGACCGGCCACGTCGGCGGTCTTCGCCGAATCGCCTGCCCGGGCAGCATCCTCCAGCTCCCCGAAAACAGCGGCTGCCTGCAAGGATTGCTTGGATTTCCAATGCTGCCACCCCTGGATGCCGCCCACGCCGAGCACGAAGGCCACCGCCGCGGCAATCACCAGCCGCCCGTACTGCCCCCACCACGCCTTGAGGGCTGCGATGCTTTCCTGCTCTTCGAGATCATAGACTGCCATGGCTCATACCTTCCGCAGTTGCATTATCAGCGGCACGAGTTCGTCAATGCCGACTCGCACCTGTTCGGACAACTCGCGCAGCGGCTTCAGGCTCGCCTGACCGGCCGCTGCCTCGTCTTCGCCAACGATCACGGCAAAACGCGCGCCGCTGCCGTCGGCCTTCTTCATCTGCGACTTGAAACTGCCGCCGCCACAATGCAGCACCACCGCCACGCCCGCCGCGCGCAGCCGCTCGGCCACGCTCCAGGCGTGGGCCTCCGCCGAGGCGCCACTCCATGCGAGATAGACATCCGGCCCGCCCGCGGGCGGCCGCGCCCCTGCTTCCGCCAACAGGGAAAGCAGCCGCTCCACGCCCATGGCAAACCCTGCACCCGGAGCGGACTTGCCGCCGATCTGGGCAATCAGACCGTCGTAGCGCCCGCCAGCGCACACCGTGCCCTGGGCGCCAAGACGGTTGGTGACCCACTCGAAAACGGTGCGATTGTAGTAGTCGAGACCGCGCACGAGGCGAGTATTGATGCGAAACTCCACCCCGCAGTGGCGCAGCAGACGCTGCAACTCCTCGAAGTGCCCGAGCGACTCTTCATCCAGGTCATCCAGCAGCCTAGGCGCAGCCTCGATCACCTCCCGCATGCGCGGGTTCTTGCTGTCGAGCACGCGCAGCGGATTGGCATGCAGGCGCCGTACCGAATCCTCGTCGAGATCGTCCATTCGCGACTCGAGATAACCCACCAGCCGGGCTCGATACCGGGCTCGCGACTGCTGGTCGCCGAGGGTATTGATCTCCAGCGCGATGTCTTCCAGCCCGAGGTCGCGCCACAGGCTCGCCCCCATCACGATCAGCTCAGCGTCGATGTCGGGACCCTCGAAGCCCAGCGCTTCGGCGCCCACCTGGTGGAACTGGCGATAGCGGCCCTTCTGCGGACGCTCGTGCCGAAACATGGGCCCCATGTACCACAACCGCTGCGGCCCGCCGTAGAGGAGGTTGTGCTGCACCACCGAGCGCAGCACCGAAGCGGTGTTCTCCGGCCGCAGCGTGAGGCTCTCGCCGTTCAGGCTGTCGTTGAAGGTGTACATCTCCTTCTCGACGATGTCCGTCACCTCGCCGATGGAGCGCACGAACAGTTCCGTGCGCTCGAGGATGGGCGTGCGAATCTGGCGATAGCCGTAGCGTGCCAGCCAGGCACGGACCGTGTCCTCGAAAAACCCCCACAGCGGCGCGTCCTCGGGAAGCATGTCGTTCATGCCCCGCACGGCCTGGATCAATTCGCTCATGTATCTCTTGAATGGCTGCCGCGCGAATGCGCGGGCGGATGCTCAGGAAATGGAAACCTCGCCAGCCGGCGC